>CAYWJN010000074.1:0-12834 GCA_964457455.1 uncultured Candidatus Cloacimonadota bacterium | reverse complement strand
TTATACCGTTTCTTTTTCTTTCCGCAGGGCATTAAACCTCCACTGCGTTTTTACAATAAATTTTGGTTAGCAGCATTAATGTCCTCTTTCAACGCTCTTGAAAATTTAAAAGTTGGCACCACACGTGCTGGCACTTTGACTTTTTCTTCTGTTTTAGGATTTCTTCCCATTCTTTCTTTACGAACTTTAAGTTTGAAAGTTCCAAACCCTCTGATTTCAATGTGTTTTCCATCTTTGAGTGAATCTTTTAATGATTCTAAGAAAGCATCTACTGCTAATGCAACATCTTTACGGATGATGCCTGTTTCTGCTGAAATCGATCTAACTAAATCTGCTTTTGTCATAATTTATCTCCTCTTTTGTTTTTAGTATCAATCTTCAAAAATTTTTTTGGGATTTATCTGTCAAGCACTTTTTTCGTAACTTGAAGAAAAATAGTATGTTGCATTTAAATACTATAGATTCGCACTTTTTTCAATAATCTTCATCATTAGATTCATCCAATATTAATTTAGATTTTTCAGCTTTTCGAATATGTATTGCTTGCTGTTTCAACCATTGAAAAGACTCAGCAGGAAGATAAGACTCTTAAACCTTTTCAAGGTTAGTATATGCTGTTTTAGTTTGATCATTATTTTTTCTTCATGTTCATTCGTGTGCTTCGTGACTGGACAATCTCTGTTTCTTAGTATAAGCAATGAACAAAGTATTTATTGACAGCAATAAGTATCATTATTATATTGAATGTAGATATTTAATATTTTCATGCTTAAAAAGCATTGAAATAAATGGATTTTCTGAATCTGAAAAATAATGAAAAAAAAGAATTAATTAACTTAGAAACGAGGTAAAATTTGCTAGTTCAAGAATATTACAAAAGTAGAGGACAGCTTATTGAAAAAGCATTAGATGTGTATTTAGCCCCAGCAGATCAATACCCCACTGAATTGCATCAAGCTATGAGGTATTCTGTAATAAGTGATGGAAAAAGACTGCGTCCGTTATTTTTCCTTGCCACTTATGAAATGCTGCTCGGCAGAAAAAACATTAACCGTTTGGAACGCTTGCTTCCTGCAGCAGTTGCACTCGAATTTGTTCACACCGCTTCTCTCATCCACGATGATCTGCCCAGCGTTGATAATTCCGATGAACGTCGCGGAAAACCCAGTTGTCATAAAAAATTTGGTGAAGCCACAGCAATCCTTGCAGGTGATGCTCTCATCACAAAAGCGATTGAGGTTCTTACTGAAATAAAAAACAGGAACCAAGCACTTAAATGCATTGCAATCCTAACAAAAGCAATCTCGACTCGCGGTATGATCGGTGGTCAGGCAGTTGATATTATTTCTGTGAATAAAAAGATTAATATCAATGTTCTGCGATATATTCATTATAAGAAAACAGGATCATTACTTCAAGCATCTACTGAACTTGCTTGTGCATTATATGACGCTGAAGAGAATATTACCATCACTCTTGGAAATTTCGCTCTAAACCTTGGTCTGGCTTATCAAATTGTAGATGATATCTTAGATGAAGTTGGCAGCTTTGAAGTTCTTGGTAAACATCCGGGAGGTGATTTAAAAAACAATAAAGCAACTTATCCTTCTTTAATCGGTTTGGAAAAATCTAAGAAACAAGCTGAAAAATTACTTCGTGATTCATATAATATGATTAAAAATATGCGCAACAATGATATTATGCTTGAGTTCGTTAATATGATAAAAGAGCGATTACCATAATCTTTATGGCTTATATAAAAATTTTACGTCCTTTCAATTGCTTGTTTGTAGCAATCTGTGTTCTTTTTGGAATCTTTTTCCGTAATTTGACCTTGCAAAGCTATAATGTGGTTTTTGCTATTTTATCTGCCACAATTATTGCTGGAGCAGGATACGTGATCAATGACTTCTTCGACCTTCCGATTGACTCGGTTAATAAACCAAATCGAGTTCTTCCTTCCGGAAAGATCAAACCACATTCAGCATACTTATTCGCAGTTTTCCTCTTTATTCTTGGTATCATTTTAAGCTTACTTACACGAAATATTTACTGTGTTATAATCGCCGTTATTAACAGCATCTTGCTATTTTTTTATGCTAAAACTTTTAAGATGAATTTTTTAATCGGCAATCTTGTTGTTGCTTATGCAGCAGGTTCCACATTTATCTTTGGAGGACTGAGCAGTAATAATTTTACTAATAGTTTGATTATCGCAATTTATGCCTTCTTATATACTTTGATGCGAGAATTCATCAAAGATGCAGAAGACATCAAAGGTGATATTAAGTTCAATGCAAATACCCTGGCAATCAAACTCGGAAGGAAAAAAACGATTTTCGCAGCAATCCTTCCTGTTGCTCTCATCATCGTTTTCACGATTTATATTTATTTTTCGGAATTGATCCTTTTAAACACTTTTGTCTTAATGAATGTATTTGTTAGTATTCCTTTAATTTTTTTTATCTTTTTTCTATCCAAAAAAATTTCCAAAAAAAAACTTTCTCTTATTTCAGGTTGGATGAAAATTGATATGTTAATTTTATTAGTTATTTTATGGTTTGGGAAATGATTATGAAGATATACGATAAATTATTAGAACTTGCCGGCAAAAGAGCAAATTATTTCTGCTTGATCGACCCGGATAAATTAAATGCTGAAAAGGTAGTTCGGCACGCAAAAACCTGTGAAGAGAACGGAGCGGATGGATTGCTTGTGGGTGGAAGCTTGATGATTCACAACAATTTTGAATCTAATCTTAAACTGATAAAAGAAAATGTAAAAATTCCTGTTCTGATCTTTCCGGGAATATTCAATTTTGTGTCACCTTATGCAGATGCGCTTCTACTGCTTTCCGTGATTACCAGCAGGAATCCTCAAATGCTAATAGGAGAACAGGTGCGTGCTGCTCCGATGATAAAATATTATAACCTGGAAGCAATCGGCACAGCTTATATGCTCATTGAATCTGGAAATAATACTTCTGTTCATTATATGAGCAACAGCCTACCAATCCCACATTCAAAAAGCGATATAGCCGTTGCTCATGCTCTTGCCGGACAATATCTTGGTATGAAGGTAATTTATCTGGATGCAGGCAGCGGAGCAAAATATCCGGTCAGTAATGAAATGGTTGCTGCGATTAGAGAAAATATATCGCTTCCAATTATTCTGGGCGGAGGAATTAAAACTCCTGAAGTTGCTGCTGAAAAAGCTATTGCCGGTGCAGATTTTATCGTTACAGGAAATGTGCTTGAAGATGATTGCGATCCCAAATTAATTCGAGAATTTGCTGATGCCATCCACAATATAAAACGATAATGATAGATATTCACACCCATATTTTACATGCCTGTGATGATGGTTCTCCAGACCTTGAAACTTCATTAACACACATAAAAATGATGAAAGACGCCGGAGTTACAGGCATCGTTTTATCTCCTCACTATATGATGGGACCTTATCAAAATACTGCTGATATCTTTGAACTTCGATTTAATCAATTAAAAGAAGCTCTCCAAAAAAACAGTATTTCAATTCAAATGTATAAAGCATTCGAAATCTATCTTGAACTAAATTCACTTAAGGAAATCAGGAATAAAAATTTATCTATTAATGGAACAAAATACGTTCTGGTTGAAACCGGATTTCAGGGTTTCCCCAAGAATTTCATGCATATTTTATATGAGCTTGTAATTAACGGATACTATCCGATTTTAGCTCATCCTGAGCGCTATCCAGACATTTCAAATAATCCTGATTTAGCTGAAGATTTAATTCATCGAAATATTTATTTTCAACTTAATGCTGCCAGTTTTATTGGTCTTTATGGGAAAAAGATTCAGCAAACTGCCTGGAATCTTCTCAAGAACGGACATTGCCATTTTATTGCTTCAGATAATCATTGCAATTTCGATGAATACATTATGCCGCAGGTTTTAGATCAAATCGAAAAAAACACCGATAAATATACTGCGGAACTTCTCACTGAAATCAATCCTGAAAAAATGTTGAAAAACAATAAAATCGATTTCTTTTATGTGGAAAATGTTCAATCAAATGAGACGGTTTTTATCCAAAAATTTAAGAATCTATTCAAACGAAAATGAGTAAAAACATATTAATAACCGGTATCAGCGGTTTTATTGGAAAGCATGTTACCAGAGAACTGCTTTCAAAAAAATATGATCTTACAGCAATAATTCGTCCTGAAACCAAACCTGAACGAATATCCGAATTCAAAAATCAAGTTAATTTTGTAGAAATAGATTTAACAGATATTGATGGTTTGCGTTCATATTTGGAAGAACATTCTTTTGAAGCAATTATTCATATTGGAGCGATTCGTGGTGGAAGAAAATTTTCCAAAAATGAATATTTCGATGCAAATGTGAATGCTACGGAACAATTGATTATCAATGCCCAAAATAATAATTCCAGATTTATTTTTTGCTCTTCGGTTGGCGTGTTTGGAGCAATCCCGGGTGAATTGCCTGCCAATAATTCCACACCAAAAAAAAATGACAATTATTATCATTACACAAAAATCCAATCTGAAGCATTGATCCAAAGATACGTTCTTTATGATCTAAATGCTGTAATTGTGCGACCTGCAATCACATACGGTTTAGGAGATTTTGGTTTCCCATTTTCTTTAGTAAAATTGGTTGATAAAAACCTGATGTTTTTACCAAATAATGAAGTAATTATTCATCTAACAAATATTGAACTTCTGGTTCAGACATTTACAAAATTAATCGAATTTAATTATAAACCTGGAATGCAATATATTGTAGCGGATAAAAATCCGGTCAACCTTCATAAATTGGTAAATTTTATCTGCGAAGAACTGAAGGGTAAAACCTATTCGGATAAAAAATCAATTAGTGAAAAATTCTTTAAACGTGGAGAGAAAATAGCTCGCTACCTTAAAAATGAATTGTGGATATCTCGATTTGAACTTATCTCCAAAAGCTGGTATTATGATGTTTCTAAAGTATATAAAGAGCTTTCATTACAACCTGTTTCGACCATTCCAAATTTCAAAATTGTGACTAATTGGTACAAACAACTCAAAGAAAAAAAATAAATGGCTATTCCGATATTAAAAAACTGGAAAAATTATTTTGAAGACGAAGATGAAGGATTGGGTTCTTCTTATGAGCGGGTGGTTTTAAATAGAAAACTGCAAACAATCTGCAAACATTTTGCTGTAAAAAATGTATTGGAAATTCCATCTTTTGGTTTTACAGGAATGTCCGGAATTAACAGTGTGCAATTGGCAAAAAACGGAATTTCTATTTTCCTGGCAGACCACGAGAAAGAACGATTGGATATGATAAATTCAATCTGGAAAAAACTAAACCTGAATTTTCAGGGTAAATATTTACCAGATTATAATTCTCTTCCTTTTGAAGATAATCAATTTGAACTCAGTTGGAATTTTTCTGCTCTCTGGTTTGTGGAAAATCTGGAAAATTTTTTAACGGAACTTTCCAGAGTTACTTCAAAAGTGATCTTTCTAAATGTTCCCAATCGAGCAGGAATCGGGTTTTTATCTCAGAAATTCCTAGGAAAATGTGAACTCAAAACTCTTTTAAAAGAGGAAAATATTTTTCCAAAAAATATTAAGAGATGTATGCACAAACTCCATTGGCAACTAATTGACAGTGATTTCATCGATTGTCCTCTATGGCCCGATATCGGAATGTCTAAAGAGAATTTTTTAAAAAATTTTGGTTTAGATTGGTTGATTAAAAATAAAGAACAAAAATCAATTTCAATAATGAATTATTACAATGGAATTGAACCGGATTTCGAGCAGCGAATGATGAAATATTACTGGTTTGAAAAATCAGTTCCAAATTTTGTGAAGCGATTTTGGGCGCATCACAGATATTTTCTTTTTATTCCTAAGAACAAGTAAACATGAAAAATAAACTAAATTGGATTTGGGGAATTCTGCTGGGAGTTTTTTTCCTCATTGCCTGGCTTCGCATCATCGATTGGCAGGAATTCCTGAGTTACTTCAGAAAATTCGATCTCAAATTTGTTCTGGTTTTTTCCATTTTTTATGTTCTGGCTTATGTTCTCAGGAGTATTCGTTGGAAAATTATTTTAAATCCAACTTATAAAATGAAAATTCCAGAAAGTTTTGCTGTCTTTATGACCGGACTTTTTATTAATTATTTAATTCCAATTCGAGCAGGTGAGATCGCCAAATCCGTGATTTTGAAACTGAGAAAAAAAGTGAGAATTTCTCAGAGTTTGCCAACCATTTTTATCGATAAAATCACAGACCTTTTTCCGATTGTTCTGATTATGATTTTGGTTCCAATCGTTTCAATTCGTCTTAATAACACTCTGAAAATCATAATTATAATATTATTTTTAATTTTTCTCGCACTTTTGAGCTTTCTGTTTTTTGCCATAAACCATCAGCAAAAAGCCTTAAAATTCCTTCACTCTTTTTTAAAAATTCTTCCACATAAAATTCGACCGAGATTTGAAGATTTTTTTTCCAATTTTGTGAAAGGAATGGCTATAATGCAAAACCGCTGGAAGGATTATTTTTTGATCTATTTCTTAACGATTTTAGCAGTTTTTTCGGAAGCTCTTTACATTTGGATTGTATTCAAATCTTTCGGTTCGGAAATCAGTTATCCCAAAATTCTCTTTGGTTATACTTTGATGAATCTCACCTATATTTTGCCAACTCCTCCGGCACAGATTGGCTCCAATCAATTTATGTGGGTTCTCATTTTCTCTTTTGCTTTGGGTGTAAATGAAAACCTTACGAGCGCCGCTGTGACTTTTTCGCATCTGTTAACAACGACCTGGATTTTTTTAATTGGAGGATTTTCTTTACTTTTTTTAAAGATAAAATTTTCAGACATTATCCCGAATAAAAAAACTAGAAAAGAAATTTTAAAGAGGATTTAATGATAAGTGATAATATTGAAACTTTAGAAAATCTTTCAGAAGCTAAAAAAAATATTCTGAGCGAATTGCGGAAAGTAATCGTTGGTCAGGATAAAGTAATTGAAGAATTCTTAATCGCTCTTTTTTCGAAAGGTCACTGCCTGTTGGAAGGAGTTCCCGGTTTAGCCAAAACATTACTTATTTCCACAATTGCTGAAATCCTAAATATGAAATTCAGCAGGATACAGTTCACACCGGATTTAATGCCGTCAGATATTACAGGAACAGACATCTTAGCTGAAGATAAAGCTGATGGAAAGAGATACTTTGAATACATAAAAGGACCAATTTTCGCCAATATCATTTTGGCAGACGAAATAAACAGAACTCCGCCCAAAACGCAATCTGCACTTTTGCAGGCAATGCAAGAATATCAGGTTACTGCAGGAAATCAAACCCTTAAACTCGAACAGCCGTTTCTGGTTTTCGCTACTCAGAATCCGATTGAACAAGAGGGTACATATCCGCTTCCCGAAGCACAATTAGACCGTTTTATGTTCAATATTTATATTGATTATCCATCATATGAAGAAGAGAAGGAGATCGTAAAAAAAACCACAACAGATGAAGTTCAATCAATAAATTCCGTATTAAATGCAGAAGAAATAATAATAATCCAAAATACGATTCGTCAAATTCCTGTGAGTGAGCATGTTCTCGATTTTGCTGTGAAACTTACACGTTCCACACGTCCGGATTATAAAGAAGCTCCGGATTATATCAAGAAATGGGTAAATTGGGGAGCTGGACCAAGAGCTTCTCAGTATCTGGTTATTGCAGCCAAAACAAAAGCTGCTCTTGATGGTAGATTTTCTCCCTCAGTTGATGATATCAAACAAATTGCTGAGATCGTATTTCAACATCGGGTTTTAGTCTCTTTTGCTGCTGAAGCGGAAGGATTGAAGTCTAAGGATGTAATTAAAAAACTACTTTCAGACTTAAAATAATTTTTTTTTACAATCCTTTCAAAAATAATTATTTTATAATCAAATTTGATATTATTAAATTTATTTGGGAGAAAACTTGACTAACAAACAAGTAATATTTTTTTTACTCCAATGTGCTTGTGGTGTAGAAAAATTAAAGATTCTTTAAAGAAAAATAATGTGCGATTTAAAGAAGTCGACATGGCAAGAGATCATAAAGCAGCAAGAGATATGGTAAGAAAATTTGGTCAATAAGGTGTTCCATAAATCTGGATAGCCAACTATCCAATTGTTGGATTTGACAAAGCCAAAATTGACCGGATGTTAAAAATCAAGTAAAAAAGGAGAAAAAAATGGAAAAATCAGTTGAGCAGTATGTAAGTCTGAGCAAAATCTTATATGATTTATGTTCAAAAAAAGAGATGATTCGCAGGCAGTGCATAAAACTTGGTAAAATGGAATGCGACCTTCTTAACTATCTTAACGCAGTAGATAAACCTGTTTGTATGAACGATCTTTCTGTACAGATGAGAGTATCTCACAGTAGGATTACCAGGATAATCGATACTTTGGTCAGAAAAAAATTAGTGAAACGTTTTCCATCTAAAAGAGATAGGAGAAGCTGGCTTGCACAAATTACTGAAAATGGAAAAACATCAGATAAAAAAACTATCGCTGAATTCACTAAAATGCAGGAAAGATTGATCGAACATTTACCTGCAGATAAAGTTGATGCAATTTATGAGTGCGTCCACCTTTATATTTCAACTTATCTTGAAGTTCTGAAAATCAAAGAAGACGAACTTTATGAAATGCGTCACAAAAATTAAATGGCTTGGTAAAATGGCGTTTGATGCCGAATTGGATGATCACCATTTTACTTTGGATGCCAGCCCGCAGGTGGGTGGACAGAACAGAGGCCCCAGACCTAAAGGTTTGCTTTTAAGTGGATTAGCCGGTTGCACAGGTATGGATGTTGTTTCCATTCTCAAGAAAATGAAAATAGATAATTTTGAGTTTGAAATAAATGTAGAAGCAGATACCACAGAAGAGCATCCCAAAGTCTATAAAACCATCATCTTAAACTACATTTTCAAGGGTGAGAATCTTCCAATTGCGAAAGTAAAACAAGCTGTGGAACTCTCTGAAACGAGATATTGCGGGGCATCTGCAATGCTCGGAAAAGCTGCAAAAATTTTCTCAAAGATAATTGTGAATGGAGAAAAAAAATAATGAAAAGGTCATTACTCTACATTGCAATTCTATCTCTGTTCTTTATTTATG
The DNA here is from genome assembly GCA_964457455.1 of uncultured Candidatus Cloacimonadota bacterium. GTDB lineage: Bacteria > Cloacimonadota > Cloacimonadia > Cloacimonadales > TCS61 > JABMPU01. The sequence continues at coordinate 3,643 of CAYWJN010000074.1, read as the reverse complement.
CCTGGGCAGAAAGCAATGAAAAATCAGAAGAATTAAACTGGCTGACAAATCTTGAAGAAGCTCAGCAAATCGCAAAAGAAGAAGAACTCCCAATCCTCATTGACGTTACCGGCTCAGATTGGTGTGGCTGGTGTATTAAATTAGTTGACGAAATATTTTCTCAACAAAAATTCATCGAATATGCTACAGAAAATCTAATATTGGTAAAGCTTGATTTCCCAAAAGATATTCATCAAACAGAAGAGACAAAAACATATAACCGTCAACTTGCTGAAAAATATAATATCAGAGGATTTCCTACGATAATTCTGATTGATGCTCAAGGACATGAAATTGCTCGTACAGGCTATCAATCTGGCGGAGCGGAAAACTATGTAAATCATATTAAAGAACTGCTCTCAAATAAATAGAGAAATTTTGAAAATAAAGTTAATTTTGTTCATTGCTTTTATCCTGATCTCAAAAGGAATATTTTCTGAAAATATATCTCCAGTTGGAAACTGGAAAACAATCGATGATGTTACCGGCAGAGAAAAATCTATTGTAAAAATCTGGGAAGAAAATAGCAAACTATATGGTAAGATCATAAAACTTTTCAGACTTCCGGATGAAGACCCGGACCCGATTTGTGATAAATGCAAAGGAAAAAACAAAGATAAACGAGTTTTGGGAATGACTATCTTATGGAATTTATCTTATAAGAAAGATGTTTGGAAAGGTGGAAAAATACTCGATCCTGATAACGGAAAAATTTACGGTTGCAAAATCGGAGTTATTGAAAATGGAAAAAAATTGGAAGTCAGGGGATTTCTGGGTATTTCTTTGTTAGGTCGCAATCAAATCTGGGAAAAAGTAGAATAAATAGAGAGAGTTTTAAACTTCCCAAGTTTTGAAAACTTGGGAAGTTTCTATTTATTTTCCCAAATAATCTTACCTTTCTTAATTACAATCTGCACATTATTAGAGCCAAAATGATAAGGTAAAAATTTATATGAAGGCATATCCATTATCAGGATGTCTGCTTGTTTTCCAATTTCCAGACTGCCAACTTTATCTCCTCTCTCCAGAGAATAAGCCGCATTAATCGTTGCTGCCGTTATCGCTTCTGCTACTGTCATTTTCATTTGCAGACATGCCAGAGTAATGATGAACTGCATGCTGTCACAGTTGCAGCTTCCCGGATTATAATCTGTAGCCAATGCCACTGGCAATCCCGAATCTATCATATTTCGTGCTCTGGCATAAGATTTCATTCCCAAACTGAAAATCGTTCCCGGAAGTAAAATTGCAATTACACCCGCTTTTTTCATTGCTGCAATTCCTTCATCTGAAGCTGCTCCCAAATGGTCAGCGGAAACCGCACCAACTTCTGCAGCTAATTCAGCTCCTCCAATTGGTTTGATCTCATCTGCATGCATCCTGATCTTAAAACCAAGCTCTTTAGCTCGATTCAAAATATCCCTGGACTGCTCAATATTAAAAACATGTTCTTCAGTGAAAATATCACAATACACAGCGAGATTCTGCTTTTTTACTTCAAACATCATTTCTTCTTTTAGGATGCGAATATATTCTTCGTGGTTATCTTTGTATTCGGTTGGAAATTCATGTGCTCCCATAAAAGTGGGAATAATATCTATTGGTAAACTATCATTTAAACGTTTGATAACTTTCAGCATTTTTATTTCGCTTTCTGTAGATAGACCATAACCGCTCTTTGCTTCCAGAGTAGTTGTCCCGTTTCTTATCATTCGCCAAACTCTTTTTTCTGCTAGCTCATACAATTCATCTTCAGATGCTTTTCGAACTGCTTCAATACTGGAACGAATACCTCCACCGCTTTGAGAAATCTCCACATAAGATCTCCCTTTGGTTCGCATTTCAAATTCATTTTCACGCGTATTCACAAAAACAGGATGAGTGTGGGGGTCCACAAATCCGGGCATTACAACTTTATTTGAAGCATCTATTATTTTGTCAGAAATATAATTTGCTCTTATTTCTTCGGTTGTTCCCACAGCCAATATTTTTTCACCTTTAATAGCGAGTGCTCCATTTTCTAGGATAGATAATTCATCTGCTTCTTTTCCAGCTCTGGCTTTGGCAGGACCTTGCAGAGTAAGAAGTTGTTTTGCATTAATAATCAATTGATCTACTTTCATAAAAGCTCCAATTATTTTTTTCTTACTTTGATAATACATCATTTGAAGGCAAGAAAAATGTTTTAATAAAGATTTAACGAATAAAAAAACAGCCTAATCCTTACTTCACTTGACCGTTACATGTTTAATAAGTTAGAAATTTATTTTTTCTTGACGTTAAAAACTACATTTAATTTTACTTAACCGTATTAAATTATTACAATAAATATCAAAATATTTTTTAGGATTGAAAAAATCAGCAAAAAAAAAGGCGACATATCGTCGCCTTAAAAATGTTATTAGTTTTACTTATTTGAAGAAGATATCTAATCCGGCACCAAATCCAAAACCAGATTCTTCATTATCAGTACCTTCCCAGTCACCACCATATTCGCCCATACCCATAAAATAATCAAAACCAATATCAACATAAACATTATCTGCAATTGGATACAAATAACCAGCTAGAAAATATAGATAATTTCCTGATGCTTCAAAATCAGCATCATTTTCTGTTTTTAAAGATTCCATCAAGAATCCAGCTCCACCATAGATATTGTTATAAAAATAGCGTCCACCAATTCCAAGACCAAAATCAGTTCCTTTTTCTTCCAAGTCTTTATCATCCCAAGAAGAATACTCTAATAAGATATCTGCGCAGATATTATCCATAAAAAAGTATCCTATCATTGGAAAAATGGTGAAATATGTAGTTCCATCGGCATCTTTGTTGGCTTTGACGCTTTGCCATTCGATAAAGCCTCCGACATTCTTTGTTCCTGCTTCAAAAGCATAAACTGATGAAGCAACCATTAAAACTAAAAATAAAACTAAAATTCGTTTCATTTCTTCCTCCTTTTTTTTTGAAACTGCTTGAGAATTTTTATTATATACACAGTCTGTCAAGTTAAATTAATATTTGAATATAAATTATATGAAATATCGCACTAACACAGTTTAGAGCATTATTGTTTATTTCCTTATTTATCATTAAGTTATTACTTTCGTTACAAAAGGAAATATTTTTTTATTTTTGAGTGAATAATTTTCTAACAGTTAAATTCTTTAAATTTATTCTCATTTCAAATGAAATAAAAAAAAGACAGTATTTAATGATGGCGGCGACCTACTCTCCCACATAGTTACCCGTGCAGTACCATCGGCGCTGAAGAGCTTAACTTCTGTGTTCGGGATGGGAACAGGTGTACCCTCTTCGCAATAACCACCATCATTAAATGCTGTCTGAATTATAATAGCTTTTGACAATAAAAAAACTACAAGCTAATTGCTAATTTGCTAAAAGCTAAAAAGAAGTGTGATAGAGTAAATAAATGTTTTAAGGCAATTGATATATTAGTATCACTCGGCTAAACACATTGCTGTGCTTACACCTGTGACCTATCAACGTTGTAGTCTCCAACGTATCTCATGGGAAATCTATCTTGAAGTTGGCTTCCCGCTTAGATGCTTTCAGCGGTTATCCATTCCGAACTTAGCTACTC
>CAYWJN010000073.1:0-12945 GCA_964457455.1 uncultured Candidatus Cloacimonadota bacterium | reverse complement strand
AAATAATCGGTGAAATTTTGTCAAAATAGCAACCAATTTTCGACCATTAGACCCAAACTTACGAGTCGGGTAGAATCAAATGCCAACCGTTACGAAGGTCTCGTTCCTCGACCGTTCGCAAGGTTTTAAAGTCATTCCAGCGTATCATCTACAAATTCTTTGTTACTTAAGAAGGTTTTGAAATGAGCTTTTTTGCCATCCGTTGTAATCTGCAAAGCACCATCGATTCCGGAAATAAATAGGTTCGATCCCAGAAAATCATACTTTTCCAAAGTTACCTCATGAGGAAAGCTAAACCTGTTTTTCAGGGAAGTGGAGATGAAACCATATTCGGGTGTTACAGCTTTTATGAACGCAATGGAACTGGAAGTTTTGCTGCCGTGATGACCGATTTTAAGAAGATCACAATCCAGGAATTCCGGATAACAGAGTAATAAATGATTTTCTCCCTCTTTCTCCAAATCTCCTGTAAAAAGCACAGAGAAATCAGAATAATCCATCCTCACAACGATTGACATATTGTTTATATTTTTATTATAAAACGAATTATCTGGATGTAAAATCATAAATTTTACAGTTTTCAAAGACAGATGAGTTGTATCACTTATTGTAATAACTTCACATTTCTCTTGTTCGATTTTATCCTCGAAAGTTCTCCATATTTTCCTTTTTTGAAATTCATCGGTTACAATCAGGTTCTTTATTTTGAGTTCTTGCAAAACAAAGTCCAAACCTCCGTAGTGGTCATTGTGTGCATGGGTTATAATTACCCAATCCAACGTAGAAATACCATTATTTTTAAGATACGGAAAAGCTGATTTCTCAAAATGCTGATAAGTGAAATCCGGTGGTCCGGAATCGATTAAGATGCTTTCATTATCCGGAGTTTCTACCAAGAATAGATCTCCCAAACCACAATCAAAAAAAGTTATTTTCAGGTCATTGCTGCTTTCCCTTCCAAAAGAGATAAATATAAGAATAGACGCTGCAATAAGTAATATAAATAAAACGTTTCTCTTTTTGGTTTTTTTAGTCGTTTTTGAAGCTTCTTTTTTCAATTGGAAAGCGAGCGAAAAAAGTATCAAATAAATCAAAACCATCTGAAAGGAATTGATAGAAATGAAACCGGAAAACATTGGCAAAGAAGCTGAAAAACCTGACCATTTATCAAAAGAGAGCATTAATAATCTGAAACTATTTTGATAGAAAATCGTTCCAAATGGAAGAAAAATTATCAAAAGTGATAAAGGCAACAATACTGAAATTAACGGAATTCCTATTAAATTTCCAATGATTCCGTTCATATTGAACTGGTTGAAATTAAAAGCAATTACAGGTGCCAGGAAGATATTCAGAATTCCTGAAGAGACAAAAATAATTAGAATTCCATTTAAGATTTTCTTTGTGCTAGATAAAAGTTCGATTTCATCTTTTCGAAGTCTGATAAATCGAATCCTGGGAACGATATTTAAAAGTACAAAAACAGCTGTAAATGACAATTGCAGTCCAACTGAAAATAGTTGGCTTGGTTGGATGAACGTAATTGTGATTAGACTGATGGCTAAAATATTGTTTGGAGCCGGTTTTCTTTGAATAATTTTTGCCACCAGGTAAAGTGAAAGCATGATTACAGCTCTGCTCACAGAAGGTGACCAAGAACATATCTCTCCATAAATAATCAGGAGAATTATCAATGAAACACGGACAATATTTCTATTGCGAATGAACAATTTGAGCAGGGAAAATATAATCAGGTATAAGATGCCAACATGCAGACCGCTGACTGCCAGAAGGTGGCTCAAACCAGCTTTGTTGAGAGTTGTTCTCCATTCTGATAATTCAGTTTTGTCTCCGATTACGATTGCTTTGATGAAACCTGCATTTGTTCCAAATCGGTTTTCAATTCTTCCGCGAATGAATTTTCTGATATTAATAATTATATTTTTCAGAAATGTTTTCTTTGAATCTTTCACCTTGATTATTGTTTTAGCATAACCTGAAGCGAAAATATTTTTTGAAGCTAAGTATTCCTGGTAATCAAAACTGCTGGGATTGGAGTTTTTGGCAATTTTTCTGATGACAGCTACTATTGATACAACATTTCCGTATTTCAAGTCAGTTTGTCTTGTACTGAAATTGATTTTCCCATCCACTTTTACGTCAGCAATTTCATTGATTTCCAAAGTAAAACGGAATGAATCTTTTACCTTCCTCACCTCAGATATGATTGTTCCATTTATTGGTTGCATAAATTGGGGATAGCTCTGTACAATTGAGTTTATATGATTTGTTGGGAAAATCGTGGTTAATGAAATGCGCAGTATTCCGAGCGAGAAAATTGCTAAAATCAGAAAATAGAATCTAAATTTTTTCAGGAAAGAAAAGATAAGAAAAATCAGTGTTGCAATGATAAAATATATTGGAGGTGCTTGCAGAATTTTTCCTGCAATAATTCCTGAAATCCAGATAATTGCAGGCAAAATAATTGGACTGGAAGGAGATTTGGGCATTATATTAATTTCCTAACTCAGTTAAACCGGAACCAAAAAATTAAACACCGAAAACACTGAAAGAACACCGAAAATAAAAAATGTAAAACCTTCATTTCTCGTTCCTAAGTTGGACTTGGGAATGAGAATGTGTAATCTTTTCAAAATGAAATTTTTAAACAATTATGTTTCCAAGAAAATCTTGGAAACAAGAAACTAAATCTTCTTATAATCTCTTTTAATCTTTTGATAGATCTCAGAATTGGTTTGAATGATAGTATTCAAATCTGGATGATGTACATTGTTTTCAGTAGAGAGTGCAGAATCTACAAGTTTGTAGATCTGGGTGAAATGGATTTTATCTTTCAGGAAAAGGTCGATTGCAGCCTCGTTTGCAGCATTTAAAATTGTGGGAACCAACCCTCCGGTTTCACCTGCTTTTTTAGCTAAAAAGAAAAGCGGAAATCTATCTCTTTCAACTTCCGAAAAAGTTAGATCAGGAAAATCCGGAATATTACTTTTTGAAACATCTGATTTGATGTGATGTGGATAGGAAAGAGCAAACAGGATGGGCAATTTCATGGTGGGGAAACTCATTTGTGCCATAATCGAACCATCTACAAATTCAATAAAAGAATGAATTATCGATTGGGGATGTATCACGGTTTTTATCTCTGAAAAATCTTTATGGAACAGCCAGTGAGCTTCGATCACTTCCAAGCCTTTATTCATCATAGTAGCAGAATCCACTGTTACTTTTGTACCCATGTTCCAGGTTGGATGAGACAAGGTTTGCTCGATTGTAATTTTATCAAATTCATTAAGAGGGAGTTTACGAAAAGGACCTCCGGAAGCTGTTAAAGTCACAGATTTAACTTCATCTAAAGGAGTAGTTCCAATAGCTTGAAAGATCGCACTATGTTCGCTGTCAACCGGAATCAGTTTGGAATCTGTCTGCATTTTCCGTATCAGATGTCCAGCCATAACCAGCGATTCCTTATTAGCCAGAGCAAGATCAATTCCTCTGGAAAGAACAGTCATTGTAGATTTCAAACCCGCAGAACCAAAAATGGCGTTAAGCACGATATCACATTCGAGAGTTTTGAGAGTTTCAAGTAAATTCTCTTCACCGAATTTGATGTTCGTATTCTCAGGATAATCAGTGATCTGACTTTCAATAAAGTTGTTTGTTATAACCACATTTGGAATGGAGAATTCTCTGGTTAGAGCAAACAGTTTTTGATGATTGCTATTTGCGGATGCGAGTACGATTTTGAATTCTTCCGGATGCTGCCTGACAACTTCGATCGTGGAAAGTCCGATTGAACCGGTCACACCTAAAATAGCGACTTTTTTCATAAATTCAATCCGATTGAGATGCGATGCGAATTTTCCAAGTCTTCCGAATCTTGTTCAAAGGAATAATTTATTTTCCATTTATTTTTTATTTTTAATGACAAACCAGTGGTAAAATTATCAATATCATAACCAAAATATAGATCGGCATTTTTATGGAGATTCGCTTCCAATCCAAAATGAAAATCAAAGCTTAAAAAGCCGGCAGCAATTGTGGCAGCTTCTTCTCTACCATCTGTATGAATTTCAGTTCCGGCAAAAACTTTAGAATTTAAGTTTATTAACGGCATAAAAAACGTGTAATTGGATTCGAGATCAAAACCCGGATTTACAATTTCATGAGTTCCATTTCCCCATAAAATCTGGGTTGAAAAGAAATCACGAATCTTGAATGCGATCAACAATTTATCTGAAAATTCATAAAATGATGAAATATCGGCTCCAAAACCAAAACCATTTTCTTCAGCCAAATGTCGATAGGCAAATTTGGGAGTTAAACCAATATGATAATTTCCGATTTTCCTGTAAAATCCCAGGTAAACCACAAAATCAGAATTATTCACTGATTTGTATTTGTAGGGTCGATTATCAAAGCCTACTTCCAGGGTGTCGTTGGGAACTTTTGTAAGAGGGATATCATCGATGCCAATCCTGGTAATTACTATTGAAAATTGCTTATTCCAGATGGCAGAAAATGTATCATAAGTAAGAAGTCCCATATATTCTTCTGCATGCATCAATTCAAATTTATTCCCTTCAGTTTTGGCAATGAGGGCAGGATTCCAATAGGCTAAACCATATGAATCAGCATCAGAAATTCCGCAATTTCCCAGGGCAAAATTTCTCACTCCGGAGCCCATCCTGAAGATTTCTCCAGCATATTTCGTGGCAGAAAGATTTATAGTTCCTAACAAGAAAATAGATAGGATAATCAGCTTAATTCGTTTATTCATAATACCTTTACATAACTTCCAATAATTTTTTTCAGCATTCCTTTTGAAAAAGATATGGTTAATTTCGCATCTTTTCCAATGCCATCAACATTTAATATAATGCCATTTCCAAATTTCGCATGAATGATTTTTTGTCCAACTTTAAAATATTTTAGAGTTTCCAGGATTACAGGTTTCTGTGTTTTTCTTTGCTTTTTCGGAGATTGAATTTCATAAAAAACATGATCTTCTTTTTCAATTAATTCGTCATCGAATTCCATTAAAAATCTACTTGGCAAAGTTCTCTGAACCGCATCGAATATTCTTCTTGCTCTGGCATAAGAAAGAGCTACGGTTTTTTTTGCACGAGTGATTGCCACATAAAATAGTCTGCGTTCTTCCTCCAATTCTTTTTCATTATCCATAGATTTGGAATGAGGAAGCAGACCGTTTTCCAATCCCACAATAAACACATTATCAAATTCCAAACCTTTGGCATTGTGCATTGTCATTAGTTTTACGGATTCTTCGTTATCATCTACACTGTCCAGATCCGTGTGCAGAGAAATATTTTGCAGATATTCTGTTAAGAAAGGTTTTTGTCCGGTTTCTTTCTCAATATTCTCGGAAAATTCATTTGTTGCAGCAATGAATTCCTTGATATTTTCCAATCGGGAAATATCTTTCGGATCATCACTGAAATCATAAATATCCATCAAATGTAGTTCATCGATTATTTTCATAATCAAAGAAGTGATTGGCATTTCTTCAGAAATTTTCTTCCAATTTAATATTTTGGAAGCGAACGCTTCAACTCGCTTGGCAGCTGCACCTTTGAGGAAATGATTCTCTTTAGATAAAACTGATTCGTAAATCGTAATATTTTTGAGGGTTGCATAATCGATGATTTTAGCAATAGTAGTGTTACCAATTCCACGAGTAGGAAAATTAATTATCCTGAGCAGACTTTCGGAATCTTGCGGATTTGCCAGAACCCGAAGGTAAGCGATTATGTCTTTTATCTCTTTACGCTGATAGAAATTGACTCCTCCAACAATCTGGTATTTTGTATTTTTTTGAATGAAGGCATTCTCGAAAACTCGTGATTGAGCATTGGTTCTGTAAAGAACTACACATTCATTCAAATTTCCATCTTTTAACTTAAAAGCATGAATTTTTTCAGCGATAGATCTGGCTTCTTCATTCTCATTCTCCAAGACGTTGAGGGTTGGTTTTTTATTGGATATTATCTCGGTCCACAGCTCTTTTTCATGTCTTTGAGAATTAAATTTTATCAGGCTGTTTGCCAGGTTCAAGATTGATTTCGGCGACCTGTAGTTTTGCACTAATTTGATTTTTACAACGTTTTTATAATCTTTTTCAAATTCTAAGATATTTCGTATATCAGCACCACGCCAGCTATAAATTGCCTGATCATCATCTCCTACCACACAAAGATTTTGATGATTTTTGGCGATTAAATTTACGATTTTGAATTGGGCATAATTTGTATCCTGGTATTCATCGATCATTACATATTGAAACATTTTTTCGTACTTGCTGCGAATGGATTCATTATCATGAAGCAAAATTGCAGTGTACATCAGAAGATCATCGAAATCCAACGCATTGTTTTCCAGCAAAAATATTTGATAAGCTTCATAGATTTTTATCACATTTTCGCTGTAATAATTTTTTTCATTGAATTCAAAAAAATCCTTGGGTTGGATTAAAGAGTTTTTCTGACGACTGATGATATTTCTGATTCTGGCTATTGGAAAATATTTCGGGTCAATATCCAGTTTCTTGTATAATTTTTTAAAAATCACTTTCTGGTCGTTTTCATCATAAATAGAGAAATCTGATGTAAAGGGAAGAATTGCCTGTTCATATCGGAGAATTCTCATGCAAACAGAATGGAAAGTTCCAATCCAAAGAGAATGAGTAGAGAGCTTAAAAGTATTTTCCAACCTGTCTTTTAATTCACGAGCAGCTTTGTTTGTGAAGGTTACAACCAGAATATTCCAAGGATTGATCTTCTTATAATTTATGAGATAAGCAGTTCGATAAATTACAGAGCGGGTTTTGCCGCTTCCTGCCCCAGCCAGAACCAGCACAGGTCCTTCTGTGGATGTAACAACTTTTTGCTGGGCAGGATTTAAATTATCTAATAAATTCATGGAAATACAAGGTTGTTTAGTTCTTTCAGGACTGAATGTAAAATAATGTTCAAATTGTATCTATTCCCAGGATTTAGGGTCAGAACGATATCCTTCTAATTTCTTTGAATCGATTATTCTGTAAGCTGAGATTTTGTACCAGTATTCATAACCTACGCTGTTAATTACATCATCATCCAGATATAAATTTTCTTCATTATCATCTATTTCTTGAATAAACTCATAAAAACCGTGATATGACATGGAGCGATAAATGAAATATCCATTGTCATTTGCATGACCCGGAGTATCCCAGGTAATTGTAACTTTATCATCTTCCGGATAGGAAACCTGGATACCTAAAACTTTACTTGGATAATTCTCAATATCCAGCGGATTGCTTCTATCTAAAGAGCAGGATAAAGTTAGTAAAAATATTATCAGAAATATGAATGTTATTCTCATCTCAGAACCTCATTGATAAACCGGTGGGAGAAATAGAAATGCTTGTATCCTGGTTCTCAAAGATGATTTTTTCCCAAAGAGCATCGTTATATTTTTCAGTAACAATAATCGTGTCATAAATATTATAAGCCCAAACGATTATTCCCAAACCAAGAAAAACCTGCGACATATTATATGGACTTTTTGCATCGGAATAGTATTTTTCAATATCCCCGATATAAGTGGCTTTTTCGTATTTATCGTAAATATCCATAGCCTGATCATAATATAAATAGCTCGTTCCCAATAAGATAATTTCTAAACCTAATAAAAACTGACCTTTCCAATAATGTTTGGCTGAAAAGTGTCCCCAGCCCGGAACAATTGCGGATTTGATTACATTACTTATTGGTTTTTGATTTTGAGTTTCATAGATTTGCAGCAGATTATTTCTTTTTTGAAGGTCTTCCCTTGCTGATAAAAACTTTTCATAAGTATCCCATCCATATTTATTTGGATCAGAGAATTTCTTGATATCGAACTCTTCAGCACTCAAAGTTCTTACGAAAATTATTAATATAAGAAGGATGATTTTTTTCATTTGATAGCCATAAAATTATAATAATTCCTCAGAGATTTTATTTAAAGCAACAAAACTTCTGTCTTCCAAATTTACTCTCCAGATAAAATAGTAATTTTCTTCAGAAGTCAGAATATCATACCTGACTTCGAATTTATATTTCCCAACTGAATACATTGCATTCCAGCCGGAAGTTTTTACGTCATCACCGAAAAGCAAGATTAGATCAGCAGTTAAAGCATTTACTTTTTGAGGAATAATACCGTTTTTATAATTTAGTATGATGGATTTGGCAAAAGCTTTGGGGTCTTTTTCGGCTTCTATCAGATTTCCCATGAGGAAAATTTTACTTTTCACTTCAGGAGTTTGATACTCAGAATATGATTGTTTATAGTGTTTTAAAGCTTGTTTGTAATCATCTTCATTCTCATAGTTTAGAGCAATATTTTTTAATTCAAGAGATTTTTGCTGTTTAATTTTTAAATCGAGGGCACTTGTAATAGCATCGTTTGTTTTTGGATATTCCGGTATGAAAATGAAAGCTTTTTCATAAATTGAAATTGCTTCATCAATTTTGTTTTCTTTGATCAGGTTATTTCCGGTACTAATAAAAGAATCACAGATATTAATTAGTTGATCTTGTATGAAGGTCTCTTTTTCGCGATTATAAGAAATGGTTTTTTGAAAGTATTCTCTTGTCTCATCAAATCTTTTTTGTTCAAAAGCTTCATTTGCCATTATAAGATATATTTCACTGATTTCAATATTGATTCTATCTTGAAAAGATGTAGGATAATTTATCATTCCAAAAAGTAAATCAAGCGAAATTTCATATTTTGCAGAATCTTTGAATGTTAAAGAATTATCAATATATTCCAGCATCAAATTATCGATTACTAATTGAGATTTGGTGGAGAACTCATTTTCCGGATAATTATCCCAGAGCAGCTTATAATCACCAAAGATTTGTTTTTTATTCTCTAAATCGAAATTAATTTCGATTCTTTTATGAAGGATTTCAGGGATCAATTCAGAAGTTCTGAGATGTGTAATGATATAATCATAAATGATTAAAGTGGAATCAATATTATTATTTTCAAAAGCGATTTTTGCCATTTCAAAACAACAATTATCCATTAATTCGTCGGCTTGAAAAGAATTTGCCAGGTAAAAAAGTCTCTTAGCCAGAATCCAATTTTCCTTGGAAAAAGCTTGTAAACCCAATTTATAATAGCAATCTGAGCGTTCAATTTCTGCTTTTGTGGACAGAGCTTTCTGAGGAGATTTCTTAAGAAAAACATCGTAATTTTCAATAGCAACCGGAAAATTACTTTTTTTATAAAAATCGTGTGCAAGGTGATATTTTTTGTTTAAAAAACATCCTGAAATCAAGAGGATTAATATCAAAACAAGTGATTTAGAGAGTAATTTCATTTTCTTCATTTGCTATTTCAAACCTTTCATTTGATATTAATTTTTCAAGCTTATCAGATAATCCATGATTAAGAATTATTCTAGCATCTGTTTTGTCGGGAATTTCAAGGATTTCATCTGGTTCAGGGTGAAGCGCATCAATTATTAATAAATCTGTTTTTGGATAATATTTCTCAATGGATTTTGTGCACCACAAATCTGAAGAATAAAGCACCTGTTTTGCATTGTATCTTATTAGAAATGAATACGATATCAACTTGTTAGAAAAATTATTTTCTCTAACAAATTCTTTATAACCAAGCATATGGTTGGATGGAATTGCTTGGATTTCCCGAATATCTTTTGTTATTTCTGAAGTTAAAGCAAAATTGATTTTAAATGTACATTTTTTTGGAAAAGTATAGAGATAATTCAACATCTTTACAAAAAAGTCAATATCTTCCGGAAGATAAATACTCAAAGGTTTCGTCCTGTTTTGAAGGTGAAACAATTGCAGAATCATGAATATTCCGGATACATGATCCGGATGGTAATGACTGATGGCGATTACATCCAAAGCTGCTTTGTCCAATCCATTTTTCAGTAGCTGTTGAGCTGTTCCTTCACCACAATCTAAAATTATATTTTTATCGGAATAATTAATCCAGACACAGGCATGATTTTTTCCCGGGGTTGGAATACCGGTACCAGAACCCAAGATTTTAATTTTCAAGATTATTCCTCTTTTGCAGATTTAAGTTGATTTTCCGGTATAACAATCGGAATTTGATCGAGTTTTTTTCCGAAAAACAAAAAGAAGACTGCAAAGATAACAGTTGAAATTATCAGAAGTTTAGCTGATTCCATCTTCAATACAATGATTGTAACCAAAACAATGATGATATTTATTAGATAGACTATTATTGCTGTAACTTTATCTGAGCCTATTGCAGTTCCGATTCGGTGAGTAGAGTGATCTTTTCCTCCCTGACTTACACGCCGACCATCTCTCTTACGAGTGAAACTAACAAGAGAAATATCAAAAATAGCATAACTTAAAAGTAAAATTGGAAGCAGATAATAAAGGTTATTATTCATACTTTTTGTTGCCAAACGACCAGCGAGAATTCCCATTGTCGATAGAAAATAACCGAAAAACATACTTCCACTATCACCAAGGAAAATCTTAGCAGGATTAAAATTATATGGTAAAAAACCAAAAACCGAACCGGCAAAAGTTAGAGATAATAAACAAATATACTCAGATTCTGAAGGAAAAAACTTATTCTTACTGATAAAACTGAAACAGTAAAACCCGATAGCCAGGATGCCGGACATTCCAGTGATGATACCATCCATATTATCTAGAAAATTTAATGCATTCATCAAACCAATCATCCAGAAAAAAAGAATTGGGAGAGTAATGTAGAATGGTCCAAATAAAGTGATTAAATTATTAAAATAGATAAAAACTAAACAGGAGAACAATTGACCGCCCAATTTAACCAGCGGGGGCATTCCAAATTTATCATCTATTATTCCCACCAAAAGAATAATAAATGCACCCAGAAGATAGCCTAATACTGCATTATCGAGCGGATGTTTGGTTGTAATAACAACAAAAACAGTGAAAACAAAAAAACCAATAAATACAGCAATTCCTCCAAGAAGAGGAGTCGCTTTTTTGTGAAGCTTTCTCGCTTCCGGATTATCCATGAAATTTGTTTTATGAGCAAATCTTATTATGAAAGGCGTTAGCGTGTATACCGACAAAAACGCCAGAATAAAAACAGTGAAGTACACATAGATTATGCTCATAAATTCCTCATCAATCTCCTGATTCCATTGAATTTTCTAAACTCTTTTTTAAAAAAGAAGATTATTTTGTCAACCATTAATCCCTGACAAGATACTGCTCTACGAAAAGACCGTAAAGAATGCAGAAAACTGTTTGACAAAGATGACTTGCATGAAAATATCAAACTTGAGGTAAGAATGAAGATTTTTAAGAATCGTAAAGCAGCCCACAATTATTATTTCTTTCAGGAATTGGAAGCAGGAATTATTTTGAAGGGAACAGAAATTAAGTCTATTCGGGCGGGGAAACTTAATTTTAAAGATAGTTTTGCTAAAATTGAAAATAACGAGATCTGGCTTCATAATTTGCATATAGGTGTTTATGAAAAGGGAAATATATATAATCATGACCCGGAAAGAAAGAGAAAATTACTATTGAATAACAGGGAAATAAAGAAACTAAAATATCAGGTTGAAGAAAGAGGAATGACATTAATTCCTAAAGATTTTTATATCAATGATGCGGGACTTGCAAAAATGACTTTAGCTCTTGCCCGGGGTAAGAAACTCTATGATAAGAGAGATACTCTTCGTAAAAAAGATGAAATGCTTGAAACTAAACGAAGAATAGTAGATCATTTGAACTGAAAAGCTTTTCGCTTTCTTCAGATTTCATAGTAGAATTTCTATTCCTTGATATTAGAATTACAATAGATTGAATTCAGTTTTAACTGTCCGCTTTAAGACACTATTTGTTCGTATTCGAACAATATTAAACTTTTCCTCAAAACAACATATTTTATATCTCTTTGTTTTGCAATGCATTATATCATTGGAATGCTATTTGCTTTTATTTCTTTTTGATTGTTTATCCTGGAAAGTGTAGATATTAACAAGATAATCTTAAGATATTGTGAAAAGAAGTTTATTTAGTCGAACCTGAAAAAGTAGTATTCACTAGTAGACTAAATTACATAACTCAGATGCAAATATTTTATTTTCGGTTGTCTTCCACAATAAAATCGAAAATCCGAGTAAGATTTTATGATTTTGAGGATGCAATACAACAAAACAAAAAAAATAGACACAATGTGTCTATATATGGTTCTGAGATTATATCCGCATGCTGATAACACAACATTGATCTGATCTCCAGCTTTGCCTTTCAAATAATTACGATCAAGACGGTGCTCATTCTTCATATGTCCAATACCAGCTTCTATTACACTTCTTCGATTGTACCATTTGCGTTGAGTTTGGGTTAACCTTTTTCTGCTTCTTCCAACGATATGAACATTTGCATTTCCTTCATAATCATGTTTTCGATAACCCAAATCAACATATGCATTTTCTATCTTTCCAATTCCTCTCACATTCTTTTCTGCCAAACCAAGTGTTGCTTGTAGGGTATGACCATCATAAGGATTACCGTGAAGAGCAGTTGCTGAAAGAATGAAACCTTCCTTGGATGTGCTGGTAAATCCAACCTTACAGCCAAATTCATAACGCTTGTGAGCTTTACCTTTACTGATGCATTCTACATGAGGTTCATGAACACTATACAACTTGTTCTTGCTTTTACGTGTCTGGGTTGATGCTCTTTCTACAAGTTCTCCAAGATGTTGAAAATCAAGACTCTCTATTAGCTCTTCAGGTAATTTGCGTTGAATATCTCGATACAATCGCCCCAGATTGGTTTTCATTTTCTGCCTGACCTTCTTGGCTCGTTTCATCTGTTTGGCATGGCAATAACCGGAATGTTTGCGGAGTAATTT
>CAYWJN010000072.1:0-13299 GCA_964457455.1 uncultured Candidatus Cloacimonadota bacterium | reverse complement strand
GAATTTATTAACCTTGCGAACGGCTGGCTTTAGTCAGCCTTCGCAACGGTTTTCTTGTCGAGTCGAGCCCTAAAGTTTCGACTCGAAACGAGATATCATTCCCAACTTGATTGGGAATCTATGATATAATAACAAGCATTAGATTCCCGTGTACACGGGAATGACAAAAGGTTGAAGAAAAAATGAGAGTAAAAATTATTATCCAATTATTTGTGCTTATCAGTGTCTATCAGTGGTTAAATAGTACCACCTGGATAATCGACCAATCCGGAGGCGGTAATTTCACTTTCATCCAGGAAGGCATCGATGCATCTATAGATTCAGATACTGTTCTAGTTTATCCCGGAACATATTTAGAGAATATTGATTTTATCGGAAAAGATATTACTGTTGCCAGCCTTCTTCTTACCACCGGAGATGAAAATTACATCGACAGCACGATCATCGATGGAGATCATCAAGGAAGCGTGGTTACCTTTGAAAATGATGAAACAAACGATGCAGTTCTATTGGGTTTTACTATACAGAATGGTTCGGGAACTGACACATCCTCTTATACAAATAGTGGTGGAGGTATCTTTATAAATTTTTCGTCTCCATCATTAAAATATTTAATGATAAAGAACAATAATGCTAAATCTGGGGGTGGTGTTTCTTTTTCTTCAACAGATGCTTATCTTGAATCAGTAACAATAGAGGAGAATCACGCATATCGAAATGGAGGTGGAATATTAATATTCCGATTAGCTCCTTATCCAACAAATTCAAATATTTATTTTGATTCGACAAACAAATGTAATATTTATAATAACTCAGCAGGAAATTGTTCGGAGATTTATATTGCAGAGAATCATACATCGTTAATTGATATTATTGTTGATACTTTAACTGTCATGGAACCGGATTGGAATTTTGTTTCCCAGTTTCCAAATATTAACCTGGATATTGAACATAATTGGTTGCAGCAAGTAGAGCACGACCTTTATGTTAGTACGAACGGAGATGACAACAACAGCGGACTTACTGCAGGCGAACCTTTGAAAACCATTCAATGGGCATTAACGAAGATAAAAGCAGATAGTTTGAATCCACGAAATATTTACCTGGCAGAAGGAATATATTCTCCTGAATCTAATGATGAGAAGTTTGCTTTAAATATGAGAGCTTTTGTAAATATAATCGGAGCAGGAATAGATACAACAATTTTAGAAGAAGCCATTGGAGGTGCTGTTTTTGTCTATGGCTGGTATGATGAAAATTTCTCGATTTCATCTTGTACTTTTAGAAATAGACTTGGTGACAACCTTTTAGAGTCTCCACTTTTTTTATCATATTCAGATACACATCTGTCAAATTTGAAGATAGAAAATTGTGAAAGTAATAGTCGTTCTTCAATTTATAGTAATTATATGGATATCGTTTTATGTGATATTCAAATAATAAATAATAGAGGTATGTCTTCAGTAGGAATAGGTACCTATAATATGGTGAGTTCAGCAAGATTGAACAATGTAATATTTATTGGAAACGATCAATATGAGCCTTCTTGTGGTGGTGGAGCTCTTCATATTATTCGTATGAAAAATGTAAATATAACCAATTGCTTATTTGCAAAAAACCATTCTTATGATGATACATGGCCAAAAGCTAATATATACCTGCTTGAAAACGATACTTTGGGTTTTTTCAATAATATAGTTTGCAATAATACAAGTAATGGTGGAGCAATTGCTGTAGGAGAAGGTGGAACGATTAATATAAAGAACAGCATAATCTTTGGGAATAGTAACTATCAATTTCAAACACATCGTGGTGATGAACCTAGTTATGTAAATGTATCTCACAGTCTTATCCAGGGAGGAACAAATCCTTCCATCCTGCACATAGCAGGTCCGGAGCCTTATGGTGTGGAATTTATCTGGGGAGAAGGGATAATAGATGATATTCCACAATTTCTGGGTGGAGATGAATATGACCCGCTTTATTACCAGCTAACAGAACTTTCTCCCTGCGTAGATGCAGGCACACCGGATACAACCGGTCTATATTTACCGCCCTGGGATCTTCTGCATAACTATCGCGTCTGGGATGGAGATAATAACGGAACTGCAATTATAGATATGGGCTGCTACGAGTTCGGAGCTCCATCTGTAGGTTCAAATGAAGAAGTAATTCAATTGAATAATATAAATTTATATAATTATCCAAATCCTTTCAATCCTACAACAACAATCAAATTCAACCTGTTAGAATCAGGAAAAGTGAAATTAATTATCTACAATATTAAAGGTCAAAAAGTAAAAATCCTGATGGATTGCTATACTTCACCCGGAGATTTTGAGCTTATCTGGGATGGAAAAGATGATAATAGTTTTCCTGTTGGAAGCGGAATTTATTTTTATCAATTAAATATTAATGGAAATTCAAAGGCAATAAACAAAATGATCCTTCTCAAATGATTTGCAATGAATGACCTTGAAAAGGTTTAAAAGATTTATCTTCCTGCTGAACCTTTTCAACGGTTGAAACTCAGAACCCAGCAAAACCATTGAAAATGTCTATTTGAGAGAGTTCCTCTGTGTGTAAACCGTTTTCAAGGTCTAAGAGATTTTTCTACTTGCTGAACCTTTTTCAGCGGTTGAAACTCTGGAAAGGCAACAAAACCATTGAAAAGGGCTACTTTATTGGAGTTTTGTAATTAGTAATTTTGCTTTTATAAGATTCTTTTTACATCATCTGTTTTTCTATCTACCTTATACATATTTACACCAGCATCGATCAGCATTTCCTGAGCCAATTTATCTGCATAAACCTCCGCAATATAGATTGAATTTATTTCTGCGTTTATCAGCATTTTAGTGCAGATAACACAAGGTTGATTTGTGCAATAAAGGTCGCTGCCTTTTATAACAGATCCATTTATCGCAGCTTGAATAATTGCATTTTGTTCAGCATGAACTCCACGGCAAAGTTCATGTCTTTCACCTGTAGGAATTTTTAATTTCTGACGTAAACAACCTGTTTCAGAGCAATGTGGAACATGTTTTGGTGCGCCATTATAACCTGTGGATACAACTTGATAATCTTTCACAATTATTGCACCAACTTTTCGTCTAAGACATGTAGAGCGTTGAGATGCAAGAAAAGCCATTTCCAGAAAGTAATGATGCCAACTTGGTCTATTATACATTAATGTTTCCAGTTTCTTTTTGTTTTTTTATTATTTCAGCTTGAGATTGCCTGAGATAATACGGTTCAAGTTCTGCGATAAAATCGAAATCAAATTTGGGGATATTATTCATTTTCAGAGCAATGCTTATCAAAGTGGAAGCCAACGGAATATTCTGGTGGGAAAGAGCAATTTCATATTGAATTCCACTTTTATTTATTTTTTCTTTGTATTTGATTGCTCCGTCACCTACAAAAAAAACAGGCTCTTTTATCATCTTTAGAAAAACATCAGGTTTGGCATTTTGTGGATGTATTTTTTCTTCCAGATCAGAAGAATATAAAGCAGCATAAACTTCGTCCATTTTTGCATCTATAAAAGGTAAGATAGACCATTTACATCCATAAATGTTATAAGCTAAAAGTTTGAGGGTATTTACAGGGAATAATGGAATCTCTTTTCCCATACAAAAGCCTTTTGCAGTTGCCAGTCCAATGCGAATTCCAGTAAAAGAGCCTGGTCCATTAGATATAGAAATCAAATCAATATCATTGATTGTTAATTTAGCTTGTTTCAAACCAAAATCGATTTGCGGCATCAATCTTTCGGAATGCGTAATCTGAATATCGAGATAACTGATAAAAGAAATTTTATTATCTTTGCAAATTGCCACACTTCCCGAAGTTGATGACGTATCTAAAGCTAAAATATTCAAAATTTTACCTCGTCTATATGAAAATTTTCCGTGTCCAATTTTCATAAAATATGATTAAAAAATTAAAGTCAAGCAAAAGAATTTTTCTTGCCTACTTTTGTGCTCAATTGAGATTTGAACCATTGATGAATTGAGGGAAAAATGAAGAAGGCATCAAAGAGCAAAATCGAATTTTTTATATTTATTATTTTTTATAGAATTTTCAAACTTCTACCATATCCTTTCATTGAGAAAGTAATATGTCAAATTTTTATTTTTTCAGGGATGGTTCTTCGGATCAGGAAAAAAAGAGCAATGATCCAGCTCAAAATGGTTTTCCCGGAAAAATCTTCCAAAGAGATCAGAAAAATTCTGATTGGCATGTACAGAAATATGGGAATAACAACAGCAGAAACATATTTTGGAAACACACAAAAATTATTTAATAAAGCAATTATGGATGGCTGGGAAATACTTGATAAAGCTGTTAAAATGAATAAAGGCGTGATTTTGACTACAGGTCACTTGGGAAACTGGGAATTGGCTGGAAGATACATTGCTGCGAATTTTAAACTGGGAGTTGTAGGCAGGAAATTGCGAAACAGGTATTTTGATTCTTTCACGAATGCATTACGGGAAAAAGAAAATATCATAATCATAGATAGAAAAAAAGCATTACGACCGATCATAAAATTGCTGAAAGAGGATTATATTGTTAGTTTATTAATGGACCAGAATGCAGGTAAGAACGGCATTCAAACTGATTTTTTGGGATTTCCCGCCTCCACTTTTGTAGGAGCAGCAAAGATTGCCATTAAAACCGGTTGCCCGATTGTCCCTGCTTTTGCAATTAGATTATCTGATGGAACACATCGTTTTATCTGTGAAGAAATAATTTATCCGGATAAATATGAGAACACACCTGAATCTATAAAAGAATTAACTGAATTAGTATCCAAAACGCTCGAAAAGTATATTTTAAAATATCCTCAGCAGTGGTTCTGGGTTCATCGCAGATGGCGGGGAGCAAAAAAAGCCAGGAACTTTTAAATTAGTCAAAAAACTTTACAATAAAAACATTTTTGTAAATTTGACTCGTGGAGAGCAGTAAATGAAAAAGATATTAATCATTGGTTTTATCTGTATTTTCGCAGTATTAGGAGCGATAGATTTTGTGCCTGGAACCGGTAAATCGGTTCAAGAAAATCTGCGTGATACAGAGGTTTATTATCATACAAATACAGATGACCAACATTGGTATGGTTCAGATAGTTGGGCTGTTCTTTTTGATTTCAATAATTATTTTCCATCCATTGATTCGCTTTATTTTGAAGCAACCGGAGCTCTTGTTTATATTCCTAATGAAAACAGTGCGAATGACTTAACCATCAAATTACATGAAAACGATTATAATCAACCCGGATATTTAGTATTGTCTGAAACAATCTCTCCTGTTTCCGGTTGGAACGAAATCTCATTTACAGATGCTCCCAGAGATACAGTCTGGCTTGTGATCGATTATGAGACAAACGCTACAAATCAATTCATTTCTGCTTCATCAAATGATGGAACTCACAGTTATTATTGGGATCCGAATTTTGGACCGAATGGTTTCTATAGAAATATGGCAGAAACCGGATTTGCATCTGAATTTCTTTTTAGTTTGAAAGGTCAATTTCTTATCGATGGAATTGATATTGAGTTAGTCGATTTTGAACTTATAAATAATCCTGATATCCCAGAAAATTATTATCCAATTTTTACCGTAAAAAATAATTCTGAGCAAACTGTTGATAATGCTTATTTGCTTTTAGAAATTGGCTCTCCTGTCTACGCTATCGAGGATTCCATTTCTTTATCATCCCTTCCTCAAAATGAAGAAGTTACATTTGATTTTTATGGAAATGATGAATATCTTTACACACTCCTAACTAATCCATCTCAATATTCTGTGAATGCCGATCTTAATTGTGAAGACGATGTTTTTGCACCTAATAACCAAATTTCTTATGATTTCGATACTTTCACAATTAGATTGGATAAAATTTTGGTTGAAAATTTTGTGCAACTCAATGATATAAATTGTGAAAATATCTGGTTTGATGAGCAGATCGTTCTGGATTTGGATAGTTGTGAGGTAATCAATTATTTTCCGGAAATCCCTGATATTCCCTTTTATCATCCGGATTCTTATGATCGCTTTAATGATTATAATTTATTTGGATTACCAACCACAATAATCTATGGTGAAAAAAAGATTCTCGGATATAATCAGAATTCTTTCACTGATACTCTAACTTCTTACTATCTTAACATATTAGACAATTATAAAACATTCATTTCTTTGGAAAATGTTTCTGGTGGATTCAATCCTGAGACTCATGATGCTAATGTATGTATCAGTCTGAGAAATGAACAAGCATCGATTTTTCAGAATTATCTCGATAATTGCAAAATGTATGTAGCACTGACAGAAAATAATCTGGAAACACGAGCTGATATTTTCGGTTCGGTTTTATTGGATGTAATTGCAGAAATTTCTGATTTGCAACTTAATAATAGTCAAACACAAACAGATACGATCTGGTTTAACCTGGATGATATCGAACCGATCAGCGGAAATTCGGATAATTGCAAAGTGATTTTCTGGGTTCAAAATGAGGACACAAAACAGGTGGATTTCATAAATTCAATCTCTATTCAGGATTTTGGAGTTTTAGATGTAAATCCTCAAGAAATTCCTGAAGTTCCTGTTGTTATTAATATTTATCCAAATCCATTTTCTGCTGATAGAAATTTAAACATAAATATTCGCTCCGAAAAATTGATAAATTCCACAAAAATAGAAATTTATAATATTAAAGGACAACTCGTTAAAACCATTCTTCAAGAAGGAAACTTTCTTGAATCCAATCTCATCTGGAATGGCAAAGATTTTTCCCAAAATAAGGTTGCATCCGGAATTTATTTTATGAAAATGGAACTTAATAATCCGGGAAAAACCAAAAAATATTTCCGTAACTGTCTATTCATAAAATGAGAAAAAAGCAAATTTTCAATCGTACTTTCCATGAATTAACAGGTTGCATTCACAACCACACAGAATACTCTTTTGATTCCGTAATAAAAATTGAAAAAATCCTAAAAGCAGCCAAGAACAATGATTTGGATTATATCACCATCAATGATCACATGACCTTGGATGCAGCAAAGGATGAAAGCGTTCTAAATGAAAAAGAAATTATCGTGATTGTTGGTGCTGAGGTTAATGATGAGACAAATAATAATCACTTTTTGGTTTATAATATAGATAAAATCCTGCAGGAAAAAGATGCAAAAAAATATGTGAATTATTATATCCAAAATGGTGCAATCGGTTTTGCAGCACATCCTCACGAAAAACGAAGTTGTTCGCTTCTCAGGAAATATATTTGGGCAGATACAACAAATGATGATTTCACCGGATTGGAAATCTGGAATGCTTTATCGGATTGGGTGAGCAGAATGAATCCCAGATTGAATGGATTATTTTTAATTTTATTCCCTTCGTTTTTTATTAAAAAACCTCTTAGAGAGAATTTAAAATATTGGGATTCCTTGAATAATTCCGGCAAGAGAAAAGTGGCAATTGGCAGTGTTGACGCTCATTCAGAAACATTTAAAAAGTGGGGGATAAAATTTGTTTTCTTAACTCACAATTCGCTTTTTAAGACTGTCAGAACCAATTTGCTGATCAATGAAAAAAAAGAGATAAATGAAGAAAATGTTTTGAATGCTATTAAAAATGGAAACAGTTACATTGTTAATTACAAAATGGGAAATCCCTATAATTTTTATGCAGGCATCAAATCTGAAAACCAAAATGCGATTTTTGGTGAGGATATTGAATTCACAGATGATTTGAAATTTTATTTTAGATTACCCAAAAATGCAAAAGTTAAACTTTTCAGAAATGGCATCAGAATCGAAAAAATATATGATGAAAAAGGATTTTTCACAATCAAAGAAAAAGGAAATTATCGTATCGAAATTACACGATTTGGTAGAGGATGGATTTATACAAATAACATCTATGTTGTTTGATGGAGTAAAAAAATGGACGAGAAAATTTATATATCTGATTTACATTCATATTTAAATAAAGAAATTATCAGCAATTTTATAGTTACTCAAAAAGAGCTTCGTGAAGGCACAAAAGATGTTTTTGTCAGGATGAAACTTGCGGATAAAACCGGTTCGATTTCGGCGAATATCTGGAATAATGCACGTCAGATTGGGCAGAAGTTTAATGAAGGTGATATCATCAAAATCAAAGGTGTTGTTATCAGCTATAAATCTCAGATTCAGATTACGGTGAATAAAGTTCGGGTTTTGAGTGAAGAAGAATACGATCTGATGGAATACATTGAAACCACCTCTAAAGATATTACAAAACTTTCGGATAAACTTTTTGAGTATATCGAGAATATTCAGGAGGTGTATTTGAAAGAACTGTTGCTGAGTATTTTTGAAGATAAAGAATTTTTCACAATTTTTGCCACTTCACCTGCTGCCAAAACCTGGCATCATAATTATTTAGGAGGATTGCTCGAACACACCATATCTGTTACTACTATTTGCGATTTTGTTTCGCATCTTTATCCTTTGAACAAAGACCTTTTGATTACAGGAGCAATACTTCATGATATTGGCAAAGTCTATGAATATCATGTAAAACCTACAATAGATTTCTCAGTTGAAGGCAGGCTGGTCGGTCATATTCCTCTTGGTGATAAAGTTGTTTGTGAGAGAGCAGCAAAGATAAATAATTTTCCAAAAGAGCTTTTAATGAAACTCAGACATCTTATTCTGGCTCATCATGGTGAATATGAAAAAGCTTCTGCCCGACTTCCTCAAACCCTGGAAGCGATCGTTCTTCATTATTCGGATAATCTCGATGCTCAAACAGTTGGAGTGCAGCAACTTATTCAAGCTGTAAAAAAACCGGATGCTGATTGGACTGAATATGATAGACTTAATAACAGGTATTTCTATTTGAAGTGAATTTTTTAGATGCGAGTCGTGATGTTAAGCGAAATATATAATTGGATATAAATAATGTTAAATGAGGTCTTATGATTAGGTTCCCTGTGTTTAGAAAAAAAATCAAATTATATAGTTCTTCATTGTTAAATAATAAAACTGATTTTGTTAGATATCTTAATTCTGAGTTAGTAGATTGGAATGTGATCTCAGGTTTAACTGCTAACAATAAATTCATTCCAAAAACTGATTTTTCAGCTTTTTTGGGTTTTAACATTTTTAAACCAGCAGAAAAATTAATTTTTGTTTCTGATTTTAGTTTTGATTTAAATGATAATGAACAGAAATCTTTCATAATTTTAACAATTAATTTTACTAATCTATTTTTCATCCTATTCTTTTTGTTAATAATTTCCCTAATTATAATTTTTTCAAAATTTCTTAATAATGATTTTAACCTGAATGATGTTTATTATTTGTTATATGGTTTGTCGATAGCTTTCATAATTTATTCATCATTTTACATAACAATAACTATAAAATTATTAACTAAATATTTAAAAAGGATCATTAACCGTTTTAATAGATTAGCAACGAGGAAAAACGATGAGTAAGAAAAAAAAAAGATTTATCAATTCTGAATTACAACTTTTCACAAACTTTGTAATTTTCCAAACTAAAAACGGCAAAGTAAATATCGATGTATTTTTCAAAGATGAAACGCTTTGGCTTACTCAAAAATTAATTGCCGAACTTTTTGAGAAGGGTCGCTCTACAATAACTGAACATTTGAAAAAAATATTTTCAGAAGATGAATTAGATGAAAAACAGGTATGTCGGTATTTCCGACATACCACACGACACGGCGCTATCAAAGGTAAAACACAAGAAAAAGAGGTAAAATATTACAGTCTTAAAGCTATTACCGCTGTAGGATATCGAGTAAATTCGCACAGAGCAACAGAATTCAGGAAATGGGCTACCGAAATTCTGCACGAATATATCATCAAGGGTTTTGCAATGGATGATGAAAGACTCAAACAAATAAAACACTTCGGGATAGATTACTTTGAAGAAATGCTTGAACGAGTTCGAGAAATCCGTTTAAGTGAACGAAGATTGTATCAGAAAATAACAGATATTTATGCACTTTCTGCCGATTATGACAGCAAAGCTGAAATAACAAAACATTTTTTTGCAACTGTTCAAAATAAATTACATTGGTCAATTACAGGCAAAACTGCTGCTGAAATTATCTACACCGAAGCTGATGCTAAAAAAGTATTTATGGGACTCAAAACGTGGAAACAAGCTCCCGAAGGAAAAATATTAAAAAGCGATGTAAGTATTGCCAAAAATTATTTAAATGAAGAGCATTTAAAAGCTTTGCAACGAATTGTAACTGCTTATCTTGATTTAGCAGAAAGCAGAGCAATGAATAGAAAAGTTATGAATATGAAAGACTGGGAAGAGTTTCTGATAAAATTTTTAGAACTTTCCGACTCTCCAATACTTACAAACCTTGGTAAAATTTCGATGTTAGAAGCAAAACTTAAAGCTGAGAGCGAGTATGAAAAATATAGAGTTACTCAAGACAAGAATTATGTTTCTGATTTTGATAGAGAAATTAAGAAGCTATTATCAAAAGAGAACGACAAAGACAAAATTGAATGATTATAGCAAAAACTGTAACCATTGGTTGCAGAAATTAAAAAATGATGAAAATAATAGAAGTCGCTGAAAATTTGCAACATATTGTGAGAGTAGAGAATGTGCCTAACAAAAGCCTCCACATTCAAATTGAAAGAAAAGCAAGAAGAACGCAGCAGCTGCAAAACATTAATCCGGTTTTAACGGAAACGAAGAGAATGTTTACCCTGTTGAATAATTTTACGCTGGGAAAAGCACAAACTTTCCGAATCTTGGCTGAAAGAGTTCCTTTGAGAGAAGCTTCAGAAAGACGAAATCACATTCCGAAGCCTTCTGGCAATTTTTTTGGTGTAAGAGGATTCGGAAGGTTAGAAGGATTTTGAGTTTCATCATTCCCAACTCGCGCTTCATTCTCCATTTTATTACGCCCGGACAAGTTGCTACAAGTCGGGTCTGATTGAATGTGACTCATGGATAAACTCAGGAAATAAGGATATAGATGTTTCAAACAGCAGTTCTGGCCAGCGGAAGTAAAGGCAATTGTTTTGTTATTCAAACGGAATCTACAAAATTGTTATTAGATGCCGGACTCAGCGGGAAAAAAATTCTGCAGGCTCTTGAAAAATTAAATTTAGATAAAACCGGATTTAATGCCCTGCTCATCAGCCACGATCATCATGACCATATCAGCGGAGCAGGAATTATCTGTCGAATGCTTAATATCCCACTTTATATAAATGAATCAATTTTTCTAATAAAAAGAAAGCATTTGGGTAAACTTCCTTTTGATGCACGATTTTTTTTCAATGAAGATAAATTTGAAATTGGAGATATCCAGATAAATCCTTTCTCTTCATCACACGATTCTTTAGAAAGTTCAAATTTCATTTTCTGCAAAAAAGGCTTAAAAAACAGGAAACTTACAGTAGCTACAGATTTGGGTTTCTGTACAAGATTAACAATCAATAAATTAAAGAACTCTACTACTATAATCATGGAAAGCAATCATGATGAAAAATTGCTGATAAATGGACCTTACCCCTGGCATCTTAAACAAAGAGTAAAAGGCAAACAGGGTCATCTTTCTAATGAGCAAGCTGTTGGTATCATCAGTCGTGTTATTCACCCGGGATTGAAGAACCTGATTCTTGCCCATTTGAGTGAAATTAATAATGCACCGGAAATAGCTCGTTCTTTGATGGAAGGTTATTTGAAGATGGTTAATCATGATTTGAACCTGATAATTTCCAGCCAATACGAACCGACAAAACTGGTACAAATCTAATAAAAATCCAAATAACAAAAAACAAATAAAATCTAAATTTCAAATAACAAATTACCAAATCACCAAATCTTCAAATTATTTCTCTAACCATTACGACTTGTCCGGCTCAGAAGGAAGGTTAATGTGGAAGAATCTCTCTGTGAGAAACCATCAGTCAAATTTCAATCCGGTAACTGACGGAAGCCTGACACGGTTCGCAAGGTCTTTTCCCGATTCAACCTCCAAAGAAGTATTTTGTGTTGAGAGTTTCATCATTCTCAACTCACACCTCGTCGTAAGTCAAGTCTGATTGAAGGTGAAAAAGCTTGACGTTTACAAT
Organism: uncultured Candidatus Cloacimonadota bacterium; assembly: GCA_964457455.1. Taxonomy (GTDB): domain Bacteria; phylum Cloacimonadota; class Cloacimonadia; order Cloacimonadales; family TCS61; genus JABMPU01. Next base: position 1,160 of record CAYWJN010000072.1, on the reverse strand, counting down.
CATTCTGAGAAATTCAATTCATGGTAATTCCGATTTTGTTATTAGTTTTTGGTTTTGTTATTCTGGTTAAGGGTGCTGATCTCTTGGTTAATGGTGCTTCTTCTTTAGCAATAAGGTTTTCGATATCCGAAATAGCAATTGGATTGACGATCGTGGCTTTTGGCACATCTGCTCCGGAATTGATTGTAAACATTTTCTCCACTATTACAGGGCACGATGATATTGCCTTTGGCAATATTTTAGGCAGTAATATTTTTAATATCCTGGTTGTGCTGGGAATTGCCGGTTTAATCTCTCCCATTTCAGTTCAAAAAAATACAGTTCGCAAAGAAATCCCATTTATGTTTTTCGGAACAGTAGCTCTTTTTGGATTTGCCACTAATTTTGGTTTTCCCGGAAGCTCTTTGAATCGTATTGATGGAGTGATACTTTTAGTTTTACTTTTAACATTTTTTTATTATGTTATGAGAATTGCTAAATCAAAAGAACTGGAAGTGGATGTTAAAATTCTCCCGGTTCCCAAAACTTTGATTTTTATTCTGTTAGGAATTGCTGGACTATTTATTGGTGGTGACCTGGTTGTGAAAAAAGCAGTATTTATTGCCCGGGAACTCAATGTTTCAGAAAAATTTATTTCGCTCACAATTGTGGCATTGGGAACATCTTTACCGGAATTGGTAACTTCGATAATTGCAGTTACAAAGAAACGTCATGATCTTGCGATTGGAAATGTAGTTGGCTCAAATTTGTTCAATATTTTCTTCGTGCTGGGAACGTGTTCAATTATTGCTCCGATAAAATATGATCCGATTCTCAATGTTGATTTCCTGTTTTTGATTATTATCACATTTTTCTTTTTCCTGACTATGTTCACCGGTAAGAAACATAAATTGGATAGATGGGAAGCATTTCTGTTTGTTCTTTTTTATGCGATATACATTGTATTTTTATTTCATAGAAGATAACCCTTGAAAAGGTTACCCACAGAGGAATTCTTTCTCATTGACCTTTTCAAGGGTTGAAATCTGTAAATTATAAGAAATCGTTGAAAAGGTTTAGCAAGAAGAGAAGTCTCATAAACCTTTTCAAGGTTCATAAGCAAGCCTCGCCAGGCTGTTACAGAATGGTTATGATTATAAGAATAAATATATTTTATAAGT
>CAYWJN010000071.1:0-13432 GCA_964457455.1 uncultured Candidatus Cloacimonadota bacterium | reverse complement strand
AATTCAAAATTATTTTTTATCCTGTCAAATATTTTTTTCTTGCTTAATTAAGCAGTTAATACTATTTGTAATTTTAAGCAGTATATGGAGGATATAATGTCAGATAAAAAACTACTTACACAAGTAAAGGAGTTAATTCGCAAGAAGCATTATAGCTATCGAACGGAAAAAACATACATCTTTTGGATGAAGAAATTTTACTATTATTTTAAAGAGCGTAATCCTGCTGAAATGGGAGTGAAAGAAATTTCACAATTTCTAACTTATCTTGCTAATGAAAGAAAAGTAAGTTCTTCTACCCAAAATCAGGCGTTAAATGCTTTAATTTTTCTCTATAAAGAAGTTCTAAATTATGAAATCGGCTCATTCGAATTTACCAGAGCAAAATTACCACAACGTGTTCCGGTTGTTTTAAGCAAAAATGAAGTTCATCAGATACTCAATAATTTATCCGGAATTCATTGGCTTGTCGCAAATCTGCTGTATGGTTCCGGTTTAAGATTGTTGGAAGCACTTCGATTAAGGGTAAAAGATGTGGATTTTGAATATAAGCAGATTATGGTTAGAAGAGGTAAAGGACAGAAAGACAGGAGAACAATGCTTCCAAAACAATTATTCGAACCAATGAAGGAGCAGGTCAACAAAAGAAAAATATTACATGAAAATGATTTGAAGTCCGGTTTTGGTGATGTCTATCTGCCAGATTCTCTTGCCCGAAAATATCCAAATGCTTCCAAAGACCTTATCTGGCAATTCATCTTTCCGGCAAGACGGCTTTATTTTGATGAGACCAGACAAGTAAAAGTGCGTCATCATCTACACGAAAGTGCAATCCAACGAGCTATAAAACAAGCTGTTAGAAAAACTAGTATCAATAAAAGAGTTGGTTGTCATACACTTCGTCATTCTTTTGCTACACATTTACTTGAAAACGGCTATGATATCAGAACGGTTCAGGAACTTTTGGGTCATCAAGATATCAGAACAACAATGATTTATACCCATGTTCTGAACAGTAATAAAATCGGAGTTCAAAGTCCTCTCGATTAAATATTTTAATCACTTTTCTTTTCTCAAACTTGACTAAACTCCATATAAATAAAGTTGTGCATTCCAAATGAAATTTATCTAATGAACAAACAAGTTCGTGCATTAGTTTCTGTTCGTTCTTAGTTTTGCGTGTCCGGCTTTTTAAGGATTCGTTGCTAAAACTTTTTAGTCGAAAATCGAGGAGATTCCATGAGTAAAATAAAATTTATTATCAAAAGAAGCGGTGCAAAAGTGCCTTTCAAACCTGAAAGGATAATGAACGCTATTTACAGAGCTGCTGTATCTTTGGGCGGACGTGATAAAAACACTGCTGAAAATCTGGCAAAAGAAGTTGTAGAATTTTTAGAAAAATCCGCTCCGGAAAATTATATCCCAAATATCGAAGAAATCCAAGATATCGTGGAAAAGGTTTTAATAAAAAACGGACACGCTCAAGTAGCAAAAGCTTATATTCTTTATAGAAATGAGAGAAATCGTAAACGAAGGGAGAGATTTAAACGCTCATCTCATCCATCCGAAAACATTCCCTGGGCAAAGATCTGGCGGATTCTGGATTGGGCTGTAACAAAGAATGTTCATACAATCGAAGCTCTGAATAGAAGAATAAGAAAAGGTGAATTCCCGGCTATTGTAAACGAATCGGAATCGCTTTATACAGATAATATCATTACTGCTGCTGAATTGATTTCAGAAAAAGGTAACAGCCTGAAAATGGTAATTATAAGCGGACCTTCCTCTTCCGGAAAAACAACCACAACCATCAAACTGGAACAGCATTTGGTTAAGAAAGATTTAAAATTCAAGCCTTTGAATATTGATAACTATTTCTTTGATCTGGCTATGCATCCTAAAGATGAGTTTGGTGATTATGATTTTGAAACTCCGCAGGCACTCGATCTAAAACTTATAAACGAACATTTGAAACGGCTTTGCAATGGAGAGAAAGTGTTAATTCCCTTTTATGATTTTAAGACGGGAACCAGGAAATTGAATCAAACTCCTATGAAGTTAGAAGAAAATGAAATATTGCTCATCGATAGTCTTCATGGTCTTTTTCCTGCTATGACAGCAGGAATTTCTGATAATGTGAAATTCAAATTGTATCTTGAATCTTTATTGCAGATGAAGAATTCTGATGGACAATTTATCCGTTGGACCGACCTGCGAATGATTCGACGCATGTTAAGAGATGCATCCTATAGAGCATATAACCCGCAACAGACACTTCTCCACTGGCATTATGTGCGCGCAAGTGAGCTTCGCAATATTATTCCGAATATTGGAACTGCAGATTATATTATCAATAGTGGAATGCCTTATGAACTTCCGCTTTATAAACACAAACTTTTGCAGAATTTTAAAGATTGGGTTACTAAATATAAAGATAAGCCCTTGCATGAAGATGCGTATTTGCGTGCCGTTCGAGTGCTGAAAATTCTCAATGAAGTTGAACCAGTTGATGATGACTCCCCTATTCCTTCGGATTCGGTTCTGCGAGAATTTATTGGTGGAAGTATCTACAAATATTAACCATAAATAAGATAATCAGGAATCAAAAATAGAAAATCCAAAATCCAAACTCAGATAAACCCCGGTTAAATAAAAGAAATCTTGGTTGAAACTTGTCCTAAGTTCCGCAGGAATCTTGGGATAAGTTGGAAGAAGGTTGGTTGGTTGGTTGGTGATCGACTTAGCACAAGACCCTTCGGGCTTATGCCAAGTCTTTTTTTTGCTTGTTTCCAAATCAAATTAAAATGATCAAAATTATTTTGAATTTCTATATTTGGTTATTGGAATTTAATAAATAAGCGAAACTATTTATCTCGTAAGATACAATGTTATCGTATGATAGAACCTATGCAAACTTGTTATACTTTTATCTTTAAAAATATAACAATATTAACAAGACACAAAAACATTGACAAATAAATCGTATTTAGATATTTAGGCAACAGACTAAATACTTCCAAAACTAAAGGAGAAGGAAATGTTAAGCGATAAAGTTTTCAAAGCTCTATCGGATGCAAACAGGCGGAAGATAATAAGCCTTCTGAGAAAGAAGGATATGACTGCCGGCGAAATTGCAGATCATTTTAATATTTCCAAACCTTCAATAAGCGAACATCTGAAGATCCTGAAAAATGCAGACCTGATCAGTTCAGAGAAAAACGGGCAATTCATAACCTGCTTTCTTAATTCATCTATTTTGGAAGATGTAATTTCATATTTTATGGAGATAGTAACCCCGTCGTCCCGACGGGAAAAAAAGTACCATCGAGACGATGGTGATACAGTAAAAGAAAAAAATGTATAAAAGATTTCTGCCACATATCCAACCGAAAAGTGCTGTAATTTTCATCACATATCGTCTTGCATTCAGTTTACCACAAGCATTTTACAAGAAAGAATCAATTAGAAAAATAAAATACAGAATGCAGAAAGAAATCCATTTAAATCCTCAAAAAAGAAAAGAAATTACCACAAAATATGAATATAAACTTTTTCTTATTGAAGATCTATTTTATCCAGAAATCAGCAATTCACCTCAGTGGTTAAAGGAAAAAGATATTGCTGAAATAGTTGAAGAAGGTTTATTATGGGGACATCAGAAAAGATACGAACTTTTTTCATATTGCATTATGCCCAATCATATTCATATTTTAATAAGACCAATGAAGATTGAAAGCGAAAACAAATTTTACGAGTTAAAAGATATAATGTATAGCCATAAAAGATTTACAGCACGAGAAGCAAATAAAGTTTTGAATAGAAAAGACGATTTCTGGTATCGAGAATTTTATGATCATTATATCAGGAATGAAAACGAATTTAGAAATGTCCTTCGATATATTTATCATAATCCTGTGAAAGCAGGTTTGGCTTCTGAACCTGAAGATTGGAGATTTAACAAAATAATAGATTTGTAACCCCATCGTCCCGATGGGAGAAAAAACAAAACCACCGGGACGGTGGTGATACAGGAGGAAACGATGAATAAATTCAAATGGTGTTTTGTCATAGTTATCATTCAAATAATTCTATCTTTGTACCTGGGATTATCCTTACCAGAAAATGCGAAAATTCCTTGTCATTGGAACATTAAAGGTGAGATCGACGGATATTATGACAAATGGACAGGAGTACTTTTATTTCCCGGAATTAACCTGGTGATGTTGCTTTTTATAATGGCTCTTCCCCACATTTCCGTGCGCTATAAGAATGCACAGGAAAGATTTGAAAAAGTAATTCCCAGTCTGGCAATGATCATCATATTTTTCTTTGCTGGGATTCATATTTACATGATCCTGCTGGCAAAAGAAATTTTAAATCCAAGTGGAAATATGATCTTTTATCTTATCGGGTTAATGTTCATTATGCTGGGAAATCTTTTGCCTAAAATTCCTTCAAATTTTTTTGCCGGTATCCGCACTCCGTGGACTTTGTCATCAGAAGAAGTATGGAGAAAAACGCATAGACTGGGTGGGATTAATTTTGTAATTGCCGGTCTTTTAATGATCGTGATCACAGCAATTTTGGGAAACAGTACTACAGCAAATATCATTATGTTCGTTCTATTTATGTCATTAGTTTTATATCCGGTTCTCTATTCCTTTCTTTTGTATAAGAAAGAAGAAAAAAAATAGCGACTTTTTTTATTTGAAGAATTATTAAAACGTGTCAGTTTATTAAGGTTGACACGTTTTTTTAGTTTACCAATTTGGTTTCCAAAAATTTTTAAAGATAGGAGAATTTTAATGGCTAAAAAAGTAACGATTTTCGGAGCAGGATTGGTAGTAAAACCAATGGTGGATTATCTGGCAGAAAAGGGTTATGAAATTACGATCGCCAGCAGAACTTTAAGCAAAGCGGAAAAGCTGGCAACACCTCATTCAAATGCAATAGCAAAACAGTTTCTATCCGATGATGAACAGGCAATGGAAAAATTTGTAAAAGCAAGTGACCTGGTGGTGAGTCTGCTTCCTGCAACAATGCATGTGAAAGTGGCAAAAAAATGTATTGAATTTAAGACAGATATGGTAACAACTTCCTATATCAGCCCGGAAATGCGGGTTTTGGATCAGGATGCAAAAGATGCAGGGATTATTATTCTGAACGAGATCGGAGTAGATCCTGGTATCGATCATATGAGTGCAATGAAGATTTTCCATCATGTAGAAAATGAAGATGGAAAGATAGTTAGCTTCATGAGTTATTGCGGTGGATTGCCAGCTCCGGAAGCTAATACAAATCCTCTGGGTTACAAATTTTCATGGGCACCAAAAGGTGTTCTGAAAGCTGCCGGGAACGGTGCCCGTTTCATGAAAAATGGAAAAATTGTTGAGATCGAAGGTAAGAATCTTTTTAAGAATTACTGGTTTGTGGATGTGGAAAATGCAGGTACTTTCGAAGCTTATCCAAACAGGGATTCGATGGGCTACATAGAACTTTACGGATTGAAACACTTGAAAACAATGTATCGTGGAACTTTCCGCAATATCAGCCACTGTGATACCTGGTATACTATGTCTCAAATGGGCTTCTATAAAGAAGATGAAATATTCGATAATCTGGAAGGAACTGTTAAGGAATTTATCCTGGAAAAGATGCTCAAAATAGATAAAGATAAATGCCTGAAAATGCTTCTGATGGAAAAATACAATCTTCCTGAAGAAAGCGTTATTCTGAAAAAATTCGAATGGCTTGGTTTCTTCGACGACACTCCAGTTCCAATAAAAAAAGGTGGAGCAGTCGATGTGCTCACTGCAATTATGCTGGACAAAATGTCTTACGAAGAAGGTGAGCGTGACCTGCTGGTTCTTCATCATCAGTTCATTGCCGAATATCAGGATAAAACTCAGAAGATAACTTCCACGATGATAGATTATGGAATTCCCAATGGTGATACTTCGATGGCTCGCACAGTCTCCCTTCCTGCCGCTATAGGTGTGCATATGATATTAGAGGGAGAAATCATTATAAAAGGTGTTCACATGCCGATACTTCCCGATATTTATAATCCTGTCCTGAAAGAATTGGAAAAACTGGATATTAAAGTTGTGGAGAGATTTTATTAGAAGAAAAACCAGCCACGAAGAAAAATAGTTGAATTCGTTGAATCGGTTGAGTTGGGAGAAAACCTTGAGAAGGTTACACATAGAGGAAATCTTTCACATCAACCTTCTCAATGGTTACTAAAAGGGTGTCAGATTTAAACCATTGAAAAGATTCAGCAGGAAGAGAATTCTTTTAAATCTTTTCAGGGTGATCATTATTTGTCAGTGTAAATCAGCCTACAACGGCGTAGTATAACGAAGACAGGTGGCAAAAAAAGGAGCATAATGAAGACACTTGGTATCGTAAGAGAAACAAAAAATAAATGGGAACGTCGCGTTCCGCTCAATCCTTCGGCAGTTAATGAACTTATCAGTAAAGGATTTGAGGTAATTGTTCAAGCATCAAATAGTCGAATTTACAATGATGAAGAATATAGATCTGCCGGAGCAAAACTTTCATCCGACCTTTCTCAATGCGATTTAATTCTCGGAGTAAAAGAGATTCCGATAGACGACATCATTCCAGGAAAACCGCATCTGTTCTTTTCACATGTAATAAAAGGACAGGATTATAACATGCCGCTTCTGCAGAAGATTCTGGATGAGAAGATTACGCTTTTGGATTATGAAAAAATTGAAGATGAGAAAAACAGAAGATTAGTTTTCTTTGGAAAATTTGCTGGAAATGCAGGGATGGTGGATACTTTGTACGGTCTGGGTCAGAGATTGAAACAACATCATGGTCTGGATACTCCTTTCTTAAAAATTAAACAGTCTTATCAATACGAATCTGTTCAGGATGCTATCGAACATCTAAAAATTATTGGAAAAGAAATTGAGGAAAACGGACTTCCCAAAGAGATAACTCCGTTGAATATTTTCCTGCTCGGTTACGGACATGTAGCTAAGGGATGTAGAGAAATTCTTTCTGCTTTACCCATTATTGAAATTGAACCGGAGAAACTGGAAAAGCATCAAAAAGATTATCAGGAAAACAAGATTTATTTATCGATTTTCAAAGAAAAGCATTTAGCAGAAAGGAAAGATGGAAGCAGGTTCGATTTGCAGCATTTCTTTGAGAATTGCCCGGAATACATTTCCAGGTTTGAGGAATATCTTCAATATTGCAGTGTTTATATGAATGCTATTTACTGGAATCCGGATTGTCCTGTTTATTTAAAAAAATCAGAGCTAACAAAAATTCAGGGTAAAAACCAGAAATTGATTATTATCGGGGATATCAGTTGCGATATAAATGGCTCTGTGCAAGCTACAGTAAAGTGTACATCTCCTGATAATCCGGTTTTCATCTTCAATGCAAAAACAGGAGAGGTTACTGATGGATTTATTGGTGAAGGTTTTGCAGATATGGCGATTGATAATCTACCCTGTGAATTTTCTAAAGAAGCATCAAATTACTTTTCAAAATCATTAATGCCTTCTTTGGAAGCGATGCTGAACAATGATTATAGCAAGTCTGTTGCAGAATCTGATCTTCCTGAAGAAATTAAAAAAGCGTGTATTGCTCATCAGGGAAAATTGCAACCGGAATATGAATATCTGAAAGAGTTTTTTGCCACGAAGAACGCTAAGGATCGGTAAGGAAATTAGCTATTAAAAAAAGTTTCATCTTTAACAGGAAACACCCTGAAAAAGTCTCTTTCAAACGCTCTTGCATTTGACTCTTTCAGGATTGGGAAAGCGAAAAATAATTTTGAAAGAAACCTTGAAATGGTTAAACAAGAAGAATCTTTGAAAGAAGCCTTTTCAAGGTTAATCAGTGACAACACAGGAGGTTTTATGTCAAAAACAGCAACAGCAGGAAATAAAGGAAAATCCATCCGTTCGGATTGCTTTGTAACTATGGAAATAACCGATTCCAGAGGAATCCAGATCGACCTGCAAAGCAAAGTAAAAACTCTTTTCGGAGATTCTATTATCAAGCTTTGCAAAGATGAACTGAAGTTCTTTGGAATACAGAACTGTAGAATTTCTATCGAAGATAGCGGTGCTTTGGATTATATCCTTGCTGCCAGGATTGAAGCTGCTGTAAAACAGCTTATTGATACAGATAAGGAATATCTTCTGAACTTGCTTCCGCAAAATAATTACAAAACTAAGAAAGATACATATCGCCGTTCACGGCTTTACCTTCCGGGAAATACACCCAAACTTGCATTGAATGCTGGAATTCACAAACCGGATGGAGTAATTCTCGACCTGGAAGATTCTGTTGCTCCTGCCAAAAAATTTGAAGCGACGATTTTAGTCAGGAACGCACTTCGTTCTGTGGATTTTTACGGTGCAGAAAGAATGGTTCGTATAAATCAGATCCCAAAAGGATTGGATGATCTTAAATATATTGTTCCGCATAATGTGAATTTGATTCTCGTTCCAAAATGTGAAAGTGCAGAGCAGATAAAATTGGTAAATGAGAAGATAGAGGAAATTTCCAAAAAAAATATTACGGATACGAAAATTTATCTGATGCCGATAATTGAAAGTGCTCTTGGAATTATAAAAGCTTATGAAATTGCAACAGCTTCCGAAAATGTAGTTTCCTTGGCTATAGGTTTGGAAGATTATACAACAGACCTTGGAACGCAGCGAACCAAAGAGGGAAAAGAAACTTTCTTTGCCAGATGTCAAATCGTGAATACTGCAAAAGCTGCTGGAATTCAGGTAATCGATTCTGTTTTTTCTGATGTTTCCGATATGGAAGCTCTTAAACAGAATGTGCTTGAATCCAAATCTCTCGGTTTTGATGGAATGGGTTGCATCCATCCACGACAGATTAAAGTAATTCACGAATATTTCGTTCCCAGTGAGCAGGAAATTGAAAAAGCAAAAAAAATCGTCAATGCTTTTCATATTGCTACGGAAAAAGGTCTCGGAGTTGTTTCTCTCGGCTCCAAAATGATTGATCCGCCGGTTGTGAAACGAGCACAAAGAACCATCGAGCAAGCGATCGATGCTGGGAAATTAGAAGAAAATTGGAGAAAGGATTTTTAAAACTTTAGAATGGTGAAAGGAATTTAATATGAACATACTCGAAAGGAATTCAAAAAATATAAAAAAACTGTGTGCAACACATAATGTTGCGAAGTTGTATGCATTTGGCTCAATTACAAAAGGTAGTTTTACTTCCAAAAGCGATATTGATTTTTTAGTTGATTTTGCTGATATTGGTTTAGAAGATTATGCAGATAATTATTTCGATTTGAAATTTGCATTGGAAGATCTATTCAAGAGAAAAATTGATCTTCTGGAAACAAAAGCATTAAAAAATCCATATTTAATCGAATCTATAGATGCTTCAAAGAGGATAATTTATGGACACTGAAATCAAAACCTGGCTATATGATATTTTAAATTCTATTAAAGAAATTGAAGAGTATTTCAAAGATAAACCAAAACTTTTTGATTTGTTTGTTTCTGATATCAAAACTAAAAGAGCAGTAGAAAGAAACCTTGAAATTATCGGAGAAGCAGTAAATAGAATTCAGAAAAAAAACAATTCCATCGAAATTTCAAATGCGAGAAAAATAATAGATACCCGCAATAGAATTACTCACGGTTATGATACGGTTTCCAATGATGTAATCTGGGGAATTATCATAAAATACCTTCCTGAATTGAAAATTGAAATTGAGAAATTGATTAATAAATAAAAGCATTCTCGGAGAAAATAATATGAAATTCAATAAAAATGCAGTCGGAAGAATGATCCCAGCAGAAATAAACGGAAAACCTGTAATTCCTTTCCAGGGAGTGGGAAAGTACAAGCCAACTGGCAGGAAATTTGCACCTGAAATTTCTACTTGTGCCGACTACCCTCTCGATGGAAATAAACTGGTTCCAAACCTGAAAGAAGCTCTTACTAAAGCAGGAATAAAAAATGGAATGACGATTTCCACTCATCACCATTTTAGAAATGGAGACTTGATAGCTGTTGAGATTTTTAAAATAGCTCAGGAACTGGGAATAAAAGATCTTATCTGGTATCCTTCTGCATCCTTCCCCTGCCAGGAACCTATCATTGAACAACTGGAAAACGGAACGCTCCATCACATTGAAGGAAGTATGAATGGTCCTTTGGGAAGATTTACCTCGCAGGGAAAAATGAAAGGCGTTGGTGTTCTCCGTTCTCACGGTGGAAGATATCAGGCTGTTCAAGACGGTGATGTTGTTATTGATATTGCAGTTATTGCTGCTCCCACTGCCGATCCTTTTGGGAATGCTAACGGCGTGGAAGGTCCTTCTGCCTGCGGACTTCTGGGTTTTGCTCTGGCGGATTCTCAATATGCAGATAAAGTGATTGTTGTTACCGATAACCTGATAGATTTTCCCTGCATACCCTGGCAGATTCACGGTAATTACGTGGATTATGTAGTACAGATGGATCAGGTAGGTATCCCGGAAAAGATCGTTTCGGGAACCACCCAGATAACTAAAAGTCCGGATCGATTACTGATCGCAGAAATGACTGCTAAGTTCTGTGATGAAGCAGGTTTAATCAAAAATGGATTTTCCTTTCAAGCCGGAGCTGGCGGAACTGCTCTTTCTATTGGTGTTTTCTTTGGAGAGATCATGCGAAGAAAAGGAATAAAAGCAAGATTTGCCAGAGGTGGAAGTAATAAATACCTGGTCGATATGCTGGAAGAAGGTTTGGTGGAATATATTTTGGACGGACAGACATTCGACCTCGATGGTGTTCGTTCTATGAGGGACAATCCAAGACACGTAAATACAAGTCCGTTCACGAGTTATAATTATCACGGAAAAGGAAATTTTGCTGGAATCATCGATATTGTAATTTTAGGAGCGACAGAAGTTGATGTGAATTTCAATGCTAATGTTGTAACTCATTCCGATGGATATTTACTTCATGGTATAGGTGGCTGGCAGAATTGTTTATTTGGAAAGAATGTTATCCTTCCGATTCCTTTATTCCGAGATAGAATTCCGGTTATTCGCGATGAAGTCACTACGATTTGCGGTCCGGGAGAACTTATTGATATAATCGTAACAGAGAGAGGAATTGCCATTAATCCACTCAGGAAAGATCTGCTCGAAAAAATGAAAAAATCCAAACTTCCCATAAAGACAATTCATGAATTAAAGGAAGAAGCGGAAAGAATTTGTGGTAAACCAAAAGCTGCAGAGTTTGAAGAGAAGATCATCGCTGCTATCAAATGGGTAGATGGAACCGTGATAGATGTTGTGAAGCAAGTGAAGGGATAATAAGATCGATACTTAACATTGTTCCCAAGTTTTTCTTGGGAAAATAAAATGTTAAAGGTGTAGATTCCATGAAGAAAGATATTTTGATTTTAATATTACTATTTTCAGTATGTTTGTTATACGCTAATATTTCCCTAAATAAATACGGTCACATCGAGAAATCTGAATCGCAATCTTCAGCAGAATATTATATCGATGATGGAGAATATTATATTGATATTGACGGAAATACTCTGATCGGAAATTCCCTTTTTGAAATTGAGAATGGTTATCTTACGTTAATTACAATCGAAGAAAATGTTCCTACCTGGCTTAGAATTTATGATAAAAACGGAAATTTGGAATTTGAAAAAACCTTCAAAAAAGTAATAAATCTTACAACTTCCGAAAACAAGAAATACTCTGCTTTCTTTAATGGAGAGTATTTGCAGGTTCTTGATAATTCTACTTTTCAAATAGAGCAATTTGAGTGTTCAATAATCTTTGATATTGATAATTATGGAAAACCGATATGTATTGATGATAAAGAAAGAATCCATTCCAAAAGTATAGTTTTTCGACTCGAAAGTATGCATCGAGTCGAGAATGATTCTGAAAACTCGAGTCGACATCGTTCCACTCCTTTCGACTCGAAAATTCAAAAAGTGCTTTTTTATAATAATATCCCATTGATATTCACAGAAGATTCTGTTTATCAGATTGATGATAAATTGAAAAAAATTCATTCGTTCAACAGAAATTTCTTTACTGCTGAAGTCATTGATAATTCGCTTTATTTTGTTGAAAAGAACAGAGAAAATGAAGATATAATTTTCAACCTGTATAGAACGGATGATTTAATAAATATCGAAAAATTGGATAAAAAAGTTCGAAACAGGAATTTAAACCGAACTCACGAACCGATACTTGCTCCTCTCATTTATGGTGCACCGAATTATCCCTTTCCGGTTGGAAATAGTTATGGTGAAATTCAGCAATACGGAACTTCACCATATCTTCATCCCGGAGTCGATTTACTGGGAGATGATTATCAGGAAGTGTATGCAGTTCACGATGGATTTGTGAAAGCTGTTCTTACAACCGGTGGTGACCCATATTGGCGGGTTGCCATTGCTAACGAAGATGTTTCCACAGAAACAGAAGGTTATCTTTATGCTCATCTGAATGAAGATTCGATTGTTAATACTGTTGGAGATAGTGTTTCTGCTGGAGATTTTCTGGGAACGCTATATCCGTGGGGCTGGTATGATTTCACTCATATTCATTTTGCCAGACTGCAAGATGAAGGAGCGCAATGGTTTGGAACTTGGTGGACGATCGATAATCCACACATCGATGTAACAAATATCCAGGACACGATCCCTCCAACTTTTGAAAATGCCCAGGAATTCAATCTTTTTGCTTTTCGTGATATCAATGGTGATTATCTTGAGCCATTTGATTTATCAGGTGAATTTGATATTATTGCAAAATGCCATGATATTGAAAATTCAGATTGGCGAATAGACATATGGGATATCAATTTCTCTCTTCATCCTATCGATGATCCCGATTCCACGGTTTATGAACAATTTTCATTTTCTTATGATATGCCGATTGATACATATTTTTCTAATTATTGGACTGATATCGTTCTAAACACTATCTATTCCCGCGATGCAACATGCTATTCCATTGGAAATTATGATGAACGAGAATATTATCATATCATTACAAATTCCAATGGTGATTCGCTCATCACAGAAGAAGATGCGGATGAGATATTTGATTCGACTGATTTTCTTGATGGGGCTTACTGGTTGAAAGTTGCTACTCGTGATGCTTCAATGAATACAACCGTCGACTCAATGATAGTTTACTTCAATAATGGAATAAATTCGACAGATGAGAAAATTGTAAGTTCCGGTGTTCAACTGTTTCAAAATTATCCCAATCCCTTCAATCCCGAAACAATAATTTATTTCACCGCAAAGAACGCAAAGGACGCAAAAATTGAAATCTTTAATATCAAAGGACAAAAGGTGAAAACTTTGGAGTGTGGAGAGTCTCTCTCCACAATAGCCGACGGAGTCGGCTACTCCATA
>CAYWJN010000070.1:0-13904 GCA_964457455.1 uncultured Candidatus Cloacimonadota bacterium | reverse complement strand
CTTCTCGATATGAATTTCACTGAAGATGTAATTACCGGACAAGAGGGTTATCATTGGTTAGAAAAAATCCTGGAAATCGATCCCCTGGCTGTTGTTATTTTCATTACAGCTTATGCAGATGTGGAGAGAGCAGTAAAAGCTATCAAAGCCGGAGCTACTGATTTCGTGCAAAAACCCTGGCAAAATGAAAAATTCCTTGCCACAATTCTATCTGCAATCAGGCTCAGAAAATCCAAATTGGAAGCAGACAATCTGCGAATAAAACAAAAAGTGCTCAGTGCAAAACTGGATCAGCCTTTTCATGATTTCATTGGTAACTCTCCTGAAATGCAAAATGTCTTTACCACAATTGAAAAAGTTGCCAAAACCGATGCAAATGTACTGATCTTAGGAGAGAACGGAACAGGTAAAGAGCTTGTTGCCAGAGCATTACACCGAAATTCCAATAGAACAGAAGAAGTTTTTCTGGGCATAGATATGGGTGCAATCAGCGAAACTCTGTTTGAAAGCGAACTTTTCGGTCATGTGAAAGGAGCTTTTACAGACGCAAAAAAAGACAGACCGGGTCGTTTTGAAGTAGCTTCAGGCGGAACCCTGTTCCTGGATGAAATTGGCAATTTATCTCTACCTCTGCAGGCAAAATTACTATCTGTGATTGAGAAAAAAGAAGTTGTGAGGGTTGGTTCAAACAAATCTCGTTCAGTAGATGTTCGCTTGATTTGTGCCACTAATTTGCCCATTTATCAATTAGCAACAGAAAATAAATTCCGGCAGGATTTACTCTACAGAATTAACACTGTTGAAATTCATCTTCCTCCGCTCCGGGAAAGAATTCAGGACATCCAACCTTTAGCAGAACATTTCCTGAAAATCTTCACAAAGAAATATAATAAAAAAGTTAAAAAAATCAGTTCGGCAGCTCTCAAAAAATTAGAAAAATGTAAATGGTTCGGAAATATCAGAGAGCTTCAACATACAATCGAAAGAACGATCATAATGTGCGATTCGGATATCCTGCAAGCTTCAGATTTCATCTTAACCTCAACCGATGAAAAAGGTGATGAACTCGTAATCGATTCATATAATCTGGACGAAATTGAGAACAATGTAATCCAGAAAGCTTTACGTAAAAACAAAGGTAACATCAGTCAGACCTCAAAAGAATTAGGTTTAACGCGTACCTCGTTATACCGAAGGTTGGAAAAATATGGTCTATAAGAATTTCCGTGTAAATTGCATTGTTAGAGTATAATTTTAGCTCTGACAATTTTAGGTCTTTTCCATCTTATCTTCAACCTGGGTTTTAATATCAGTTCTATTCTGGTCGGAGCCATTATTATTTATCAAATTTATCTGTTAATTCATTATATTGAAAAAACCAATCGTTATTTAACTCACTTCTTGGAAGCGATCCGGTATGCGGATTTCTCACGTTCTTTCCAGGTTGAGGGACTGGGTTCTTCTTTTGATTTACTCAAAAAATCTTTTAATGAAGTTATTAAAGACTTTCAGAAAATTCGTTCAGAAAAAGAAGAACATTTTCATTATCTTCATAATGTTACACAGCACATTGGCACAAGTTTGATTGCTTTTAGAAAAAACGGGAAAGTAGAAATAATCAATAATGCTGCTAAAAAATTATTCAGAATCAACAACCTGAAAAATATTCTTTTCTTAGAGAAATTCAGTAAAGAACTTGTGAATGTGCTTCTTACTCTGAAGTCTAACGAAAAAGCGTTAGTAAAGGTTCCGATCGAAGAGGAACTGCTGGAATTATCGATTTATACAACGGAATTCAAAGTCCGCAATCATATTATCACTCTTGTTTCAATTCAGAATATTCAACACGAATTGGAAGAAAAAGAGATGGAAGCCTGGCAAAAACTTATTCGCGTCCTTACTCATGAAATAATGAATTCCATCACTCCCATTTCCTCGCTTTCTTCCACTGTGAACCTGATGATAAAAGAGATAAAAAACTATGTTGCTCAAGAAGATCCGGAAAAAGTTGAAACTATCGATGATATCCAGAATGCCATTCTCACTATTCACAAAAGAAGTGTCGGATTAATGCATTTTGTGGAATCATACAGAAATCTTACCAAAATTCCCAAACCAAACTTTAAGATTATCTCCATACAAAATATTTTCAATAATATCCAAACTTTAATGGAAAAAAATATCTATGCAAATAATATAATTTTCACCTGTTCGGTTGAACCTTACGATCTCATACTCTCTGTTGATGAAGAATTAATCGAACAAGTTCTCATAAATTTGATAAAAAATTCCATTCGCGCTTTGGAAAATATTAAAGACGGAAAGATTGAAATGAAAGCCTTTTTAAGTAAACAGGGAAAATCCATCATTCAGGTTATTGATAATGGACTGGGAATCTCGAAAGAAGCTTTAGATAAGATTTTCGTGCCGTTTTTTACAACAAGTTCCAAAGGTTCTGGAATTGGACTCAGTTTATCGCGACAAATTGTGAAGCTGCACGGAGGTACAATATCAGTGAGCTCCAGAACTGATGAAGAAACCTGTTTTACTTTGAAATTTTAGTTTAACAGATAATTTGGAGAATTAAATGAGAAAAATGACTTTGTTATGGATTCTGTTAATTTTATCTATTGGGATTAATGGTCTGGAAATAGCTTATGAAAACAATCTAATCGAAATATCGGGAGATTTCGAAATCAAAGAGTTCATCATCAAAACAATTGCAGAAGAGGAATTTTATCAACCGATTATTGTTCAATGTACAAACGGAGGAAAAATCGGTGAAGCAGAAATTCCCTTTTGCTCCAAATATGTGAGTTTGCCGGATAATGGAAATTTTGTTATTAATAATTTAAGTTTCGGATTTGATGAACAGGTTTTAGATAAAAAAATCGTTCCTGCCGGTTGGGAAGATAATCTATTACCAAATAAAGCATTCTATCAAAAAAACGAATGGCTCCCGGAAGAAATTATAAAAATATCTGAGCCGAATATTATGAGCGGGTTCAGATTTTCTCAAGTTACAATTTCACCTATTCAATATAATCCTGCTTTAAATAAAATTAGAATCATTAAAAACATTCAAGCAGAATTAGAAGTAGATTTTTCCGTAAATAATAATCCTATCACAAATGTGAAATCAACCTTTTCCAGATCTTTCAGTAAGATCGTAAAAGAAAACGTTTTAGGAGCTGAAGATAAAAGGTCTGTAGGAGATGGACTTTATTTATTTATCGCACCGGATAACTGCGAAACAAATTTACAGCCCTTACTTCGCTGGAAGGAAAAATTAGGATTTAAAACCAGGTTTGCCCCCATTTCCGAAACAGGAAACACAAACACCAATATTCTAAACTATCTGCAAAATGCGTATGACAATTGGGAAATTCCACCGGAATTTGTAGTTCTGGTGGGTGATGTTAGCGGGAATATCGTTGTGCCTTCAAATTACATAAACTATGGCAGTTGGATATCACCTGTGAACGTAACAGACCATACATATACATTATTGGAAGGTGATGATTATTTCCCGGATATTATGATCGGAAGATTATCTCTACAAGACCAATTTCAACTTCAAACTATCGTCAGTAAAATTACTAATTATGAAGGCAATCCCTACATAGATGAAAACTGGTTTACTGAAGCTTTAATGGTGGGTTTCGTTCATCCAAATCAAGGGCAGTATTCTCATCGTGAAACTTTAATGGCAGCCCGGCAAAAATTACTAGATTTCACCTATACTGTTGTTGATACCTTTATCCATCCCTGGCAGAGTGGTGCAAGTCTGCTCGGTCAAATGATAAATGGTGGATATACTTTTATAAATTTCAGAGGAGCAGGCGGACCATCTTATTGGGCATCCTGGGCTAGCAGTATCATATTTGAAATCTGGGATATTCAAAACCTGACCAATGGTTTTATGCTGCCCATGGTTACAAGTATGACCTGCGGTGGTGGTGATTTTGCTGTGTCCAGTTATCCTTCTTGTTTTGGAGAAACCTGGCTTAATGAAGGTTCTCCTTCCGAACCAAAGGGCGCAATCGGTTTTATCGGTCCCAGCGAATGGGATACCAAAACAGGCTGGAACAATGCCAATGATCTGGGTATCTACCAGGGAATAACCAGGGAAAATCTTTTCCGAAGTAGTGAAATGTTGCTCCGTGGGAAAATGGAACTTTATAACAACTATCCATATTGTCATGCTTGGGGCGGACCTACAGAATCTGATAGATTTTATTTTTATGTTTATAACCTGCTTGGAGACCCGGGACTGGCAGTTTGGACTGATATTCCAAAAGATGTTAATCTTACTTATGATGACGAAATGATTTACGGTTCTAATTTCCTGGAAGTTCAAGTTAATACATTAACTTCAGATAATTCCGATTTTATAATAGCTGTTACAAATGAAGATAGCTTGATTGCAACCGGAATAACAGATTTTGACGGAAAAGCACAAATCTTTTTGAACCTGCCAATTGGAGATTATGAGGTGACTGCATCCAAATATGGTTATATTCCTGAAACTGAAGATTTATTTGTATATGAAGGCGATATCTTGAGTTTAGTAGATTTTTCCTTTATTGAAGAAACAGTTTCAGGGCAATTGGTAAATCTGGAAATTTCGATCCAAAATATGAGCAATATAGCGGTGACAAATGTTTCTATTTCATTAACTTCCGAAGATATTTACCTGGATATAATTTTCGGAGAAATTATTGCAACCAGCATTGGTGCCGGTGAAATATTTTATGGAGAATTCCAGTTCCAGATTGGCAATGAATGGAAAAACGATTATCTTTCAAGTCTTTTTGTGAATGTAAGCTCGACATTTGGTGACCAGAGTTTTATTATTCCAGTGGAAATAACATCACCTGAACTCGCTTTATCGCAATTTATAGTAGATAACACAAGTGGTTGCCTGATTCAGAACGAAACTGTAGATGTAAATATAGAACTCTTAAATTGTGGAAATCTTGAAACAGGAACATTTGATGTGAACTTAGTAAGCTTAAATGAAAAAACAGAAGTTATCATTTCGAATGGTTCTTATTTCAATATTTCTGTGAATGGAACCGGAATGAATTCAAGTCCTTTCCAGATCAGCGTAAATGATGTTATAACCGGTGAGCTGGCAAAATATAGCTTGGAAATTTACAACAACGGAACTTTTCTGCAAGAACTCATTTTTACAATTCCGATTGGAAACATAGATCAGAACTCGCCAACCTTTTCCGAATACGGTTATTATGCTATTGAAAGCGATGATGTCGGTAATTTTCAAGCACCTGTTTACAACTGGATAGAAATCGCTCCACAGCTTGGAGGTCAGGGCACTTTAATTGGTGCAGATCATACTACTGTCGATGGATATACAAAAGTCTTGTATTTACCATTTACCTTCACATATTTTGGACAATATTACAACACAATTTCTGTGAACTCTAATGGATATTTATCTATGGGAGGGACAGACCTGGTATTTTTCAGAAACAGAAATATACCTTCCGGAATCGGTCCGGATGCTATGATCGCACCTTTCTGGGATGACCTGAAAAACGGTCAGATGTATGGCTATTATGACGAAAATAATCACTATTTCATAATCGAATGGTTAGATTTTCAAAATTCATTCAACACAGATTATCATGAAACATTTCAGGCAATTTTGTATGACCCTCTTTATTATTCCACTCCAACAGGCGATGGCGAAATTCTCTTCCAATATAAAGAAGTAAATAATATTGATCAAAATGGAAATTATGCAACTGTAGGAATAGAAAATGAAATGCAAGACAGCGGACTTTTGATAACATTTGCTAATATCTATCAACCCACGACCAGACCTCTTGAAGATGAAACTGCCATATTATTTACTATTAATGAAGGTCTTGGTTTACCCTATCTTTCTGTAATGCCGGAATATTTGAATGTCTCCATTCCGCCTGATACAACTATTGTGGAAAATATTTTCTTAACGAATAATGGTGAGATCGGTACTGAACTTACTTATGAAATCTCAGTCAGTCATTTCTCTGATAGAAATCTGGAAGGAGGAAGAAGCATTGAAAATGACCAGATAATTCGAGGTTCAAATGGTTATATTCCTATTCTGCCGATGAATTTACTTTATTACCTTTATCATAACAGCCCGGACGGAGAACCTGTATATGGTGTAAGACTCGATTTCCCGGATGGATTTTATGTTAATAGTGCAAGCGATCTCGAAACATTAAACTACAATAATGAAACCGGTAATGGTGTAGAAGTAAGCTGGGGATTCGGAAACGGTACTCCTCTTACATCTGTCGGTGCTCATTCTTTCAATGTGAATGTAACTATCGAGGCAAGTCAAACCCAGCCTGTTGAAATCGGTTGGTATATCGAAGGAGATGGTTCGGGTGCTGCTCCTCATTCCGTGAGCGGAACTATCATTATGGACCCTACTTCAAATTCATATATCTGGCTCGAATATCCCAATGGTGGAGAAAGCCTGGTTTATGGTTTGCAGGATAGCGTTGTTTGGAGTCATTATGGCAGCCTTGAAACCATTGATATTAAAATCCAACATCAAATTGGCGGAGACTGGGAGACAATTGCAGAGAATATTGATAATTCCGGTTATCATGAATTCATGGTTCCAGGTCCTCTTTCCGATAATTGCAAAATCATGGTCAGCTCGATTGATGGAGAGACATACGATACATCTGATGATGTATTTCAAATCACGGCTTTAAATATTACATATCCTGTCCTCGGAACAGTAATGACTTATACATCTCAAGACAGTATTACCTGGGTCGATCTGGGTGGAGTTGACGAAGTGAATATAGAACTCTCGACTGATAATGGTTTTACCTGGCTGGAAATCGCCAATGGAGTTGTAAACACAGGTTTTTATGAATTTACAGTCCCGGGTCCTCCTTCGGAAAACTGCAAAATAAAAGTAAGTTCCACAGATGGAGAAGTTTATAATACTTCTGAATTATTCATAATTGCAGATTTTCCGATATACTGGTTAATCCCGACTGTCACTTCCGGAACAATCCAAGGTGGTGAAATAGAGACTATTCCCATTATTTTTAATAGTTATGGTTTAGAACCGGGAACTTATGAGGCTTTCATCAATATATTCACAGATTTGGGACAGCAAATTTCTATTCCCGTGTATATGGACGTTTATTCTTTAGATGCAGAACCGGAAATTGTATCTGTTTCAAAACTTTATCAAAACTATCCAAATCCATTTAATCCTGAAACAACGATTTATTTCACCGCAGAGGACGCAGAGAACGCAGAGTTAATAATTTATAATCTCAAAGGTCAAAAAGTGAAAACTTTTGATTTGGAGTCGGCGAGTCCCTCGCCGTTTTTTGCCGACGGACACGGCTACTCCATATCCTGGAATGGAACTGATGAAAATAATAAACCTGTTTCTTCAGGAATTTATTTCTATAAATTGAAAATTAATGATAAAGTTATTGATACAAAGAAGTGTCTGCTTTTGAAGTAATGTAACTCAAACAATCGTGTTTGAGGAGATGATTAGAAAGCACAATCAGGATTGATTATGATACAGGTAACTCAAACAATTGTGTTTGAGAAAAATGTAACTCATTCTTCAATTGTCGGATTAAGAAAAATTCGCAAAGCAGACCCAGTTGAATAGCTTCGCCCCGATACAGTTTACCCCGTTTGATATTTTTATCCAACTGGGGTCATACTTCCCTACGGGACAAGCATTCTACGGGTTAAAAGTTATTGCGTTACAAAAAAACAATGGAGGTTCTTATGAAGTATTTTATCATTTCATTACTTATTATTATTCACAGTTTAATTTTCGCTCAAATCCAATGGCAGGAAAATGGTATTCCTGTTCGTCATGGAGAGAATATAGATTGGCCCGGAATTTCAGTTTCTACAACAGATGGTAATTTGGTTTGTGTCTGGTCTGATACGCGTAATGGAGACCGTGGAATATTTGCTCAAAAAATGAGTCCTGACAGTGAGCTTTTATGGGGAGAAGAGGGAATCGAAGTAAATGATGCAGAAAAAGTTCAGGATTCCCCTGTAGCTATTGCTACCGAAAATAATGCTGTGATTGTTGCCTGGGTTGATTTTAGGTATGAATATACCGGTGATATCTTTGTTCAAAAGTTGGATGCTGATGGCAATTTACTCTGGGATGCAGATGGTGTTCCTTTATGCTTAGCAGAGGATATTCAGATTTCATTGAATCTCGTTAGCGATGAAAATGGGGGAGCGTTTATCATCTGGCTTGATGATCGTAATGCCGGTGGACAGGATATTTATGGAACTCACATTCTCTCTTCAGGTGATATTGCTGCAGGTTGGGATGCAAACGGAAATGCTATTGCTTCTGGTGGTGGAAACCATGGACAACATACTTTCTGTGAAGATGGAACTGGAGGAGCGATCGTGGCTTGGTGTTATCAAACTTATCCTCCGGAAGGAGATGTTTACGTACAGCGGATTGCTGCTAATGGAGATTTGCTCTGGGGAGCAAATGGAATTTTACTTTGTGGTGTTACTGGTTTTCAGGAAACACCCAAAATGACTCCGGATGGTACTGGAAATTTCATCATATCCTGGCGTGATAAACGAAATGAAAATTTCGGTGATATTTATGCTCAAAGAATCGATTTAAATGGCAGTTTTTTATGGGGAAATGATCTTGAAATTTATGTGGGTTATGGAAAACAGGAGAATCCCAGGATTACGCAATCATCTGATCAAGGTGCGATTATTACGTGGGAAGATGGAAGAAATAACCCGATGTTTCAAGATATTTACGCTCAGAAAGTTGATATTAACGGTAATTTAGTCTGGCAGCCTGAAGGAAATCCTATATGTGTAGAAAATTTTCATCAATTAAATCCCCGATTAGTTAGAAATAATGCTGGTGGTTGCTGGATTGTGTGGGATGATGCCAGAGGAGAGGGATATCCGCTTGTTGATATTTATGTTCAGAAGGTTAATGCAGATGGAACCATACAGCTTGATGTTAATGGAAAAGTGCTTTGTAATGCTTTCGGGGAACAATTTTCTCCTTTGATAAAAAGAAATGCAACTAATGATATTTTTGTGAGTTGGGGAGATAATCGCGATGGCTCAACAGGAATTTACCTGCAAATATTGAATGATGATGGTCAAATTCAATTAGCTGAAAATGGTGAAATTATTTATTACGGACTTTGTGGAGATGCCAATAATTATCAGTTCCTGGCAAATAATGATCAGCCCGTAATGATCTGGGAGGAAACTAGAGGTGACTTCCAACAAATCTATGCTCAAGCTGTCGATATAAATGGCAATTCTCTCTGGGATGTAAATGGATTGCCGGTTGGTGAGTATTTGCTTGGTTATCAGGAATTACCACAAATATCTGTTAAAGAAAATAATGGCGAATTAGATTATTATATCGGCTGGACTGATTTCAGAGATTGGGAATACGCTATTTACGGACAAAAAATATATAATGGAACTTTGCAATGGTGTACAGAAGGTAAGCTGATTGCCGCACCCACAGGAAATAACCAGCTGCAGAATATTGTAGAAAATTTCTATATCTGGCAAGGAGGTTCTTGGCCAAATTATGATATTTTTGCAAAGCTTGTAGATGAAGATGGAAACACAGCAGCAGGTTGGCCCGAAGATGGTTTTGAAATCTGCAATGCAGAGAATCGGCAAATGAATCCTCAGGGAATAATCATTCCACAAGGTTTATTAATACTCTGGGAAGATAGTAGAAATGATGAAAGCGATATTTACGGTCAGATCGTAACTTGTGATGGAAATATTCTCTGGCAGGAAAATGGTTTACCCCTGGTTATTCAGGCATATGATCAGGATAATTTCAAATTCTTTTATGATGATGGCTTGTATCTTGTTTGGCAGGATTCCGGTTCAAGCTATAATTACGAAATATATGCTCAAAAATTTGATGAAGATGGAAATGAACTCTGGCAGGAAGGAGGTATTCTGGTTTCAGGAGTGGATGAAACAGATTGTGAAAATCCCGATTTAATAAAAGTTGGCAATAAAATTTTTATTGTATGGGAAAAAAATATTAATTACGATTTTAGCGATATTAAAGCACAACTTTTAAGTGAGGCTGGAGAACTGCTCTGGCAGCCGCAAGGTATATTTATTTGTGATGAGTTCATGGATCAAAATAAACCAAAAGTTGTATCAAATGGAGAGGATGATGTTTACATAGCCTGGCAAGATGACAGGGCAACAATCTATGTTCCTATCGTGGGAGTTTATGCTCAAAAATTTCACGTCGAACAAACATCTATTGAAAATGAGGTAATTCCAAATACAAATTTTATATTGAGCAATTACCCCAATCCCTTTAATCCTGAAACTATTATAAAATTCACCACCGAGAACACCGAGAAAAACACCGAGTTAGAAATATACAATTTGAAAGGTCAGAAGATTAAAAAATTAGAAATTAGAAATTTGAAATTAGGAATTAATGAGGTTGTCTGGGATGGAACAAATGATAAAAATATTCCCGTTTCTTCAGGAATTTATTTCTATAAATTAGAAGTTGACAACCAGGAAATTGCTACTAAGAAGTGTTTGTTGTTGAAATAATGTAACTCAAACAATCCTGTTTGAGGAAATTGAGAAAGCACAATCAAGATTGATTGTGATACAGGCAAGAGTATAAATCCGTTCAAATCCGTGAAAACCTGCTTGCCGGGTCGTAGTTTTAACGAAGACTGGTGAGCAAAAAAATCGTGAGGACAAAATGAAAACAAAAACAATTCTTATTTTAATCAGCTTTGCACTAATTTTCTCTTTAGAACTAAAAAGCAACCCTTATCAAAGAGAAATAATCATTGAAGATTTTGATGATGGGCAGGTTGAATTGATTTCCTATCCTGATGAAGATATTGAGCCTGATTCATTTGCGTTGGACTCAGACATTACTTACCAATTCTCTGCCTATTCTCTCAAACTCTTCGGCAATACCTGGAAAGTAGAGATGATAGCACCGATTACTGTGAATCCAGGTGATGTGTGGCAAGTTGCCGCTTATGTAGAAAATTTGGGTGAAATCCAGGGTTTTGGTGTGATGACGAATGATGAAGTTCTGTTTTATTCATTCCATGGTTCCCAGATGCTGAACATCGAAGAATGGGTTACTGTTTATCAAGGCAACTTTGAAGAGGATCAATGGAATATTTTCCAGCTTCCCATCGCTGATGACTGGTATGCCTGGTATGATTGTTATCCCGTAATTACAGGTCTGGTTTTTGTGAATGATAATGATGAAGGAAGCGGTATTGTCTATTTTGATAGCATAATAGATATTACCGAGGATCTACCTATCCCTCCTGAAGTTGAAATTACTTATGATATTGGAAGAGTGTATAAAAATTCTCAAAATCTGCGTATAGTGGATGTCCAGTTTTATGGTAATGTAATCGACCCTGACAGTGATGAACATTTCTTTTATTGGAACTTTGGCGACGACTCAACCAGCACATTACAAAATCCATATCATACTTTTATAGTTGAAGATGACCACGATTATACAGTTCTTCTGGAAGTGGAAGACGATACGGAATTGTGGGGACAAGCAACCTGTCAAATTGCAGTTGATCCTGGTCCGAGTACATTTCCGGTAACAATGAATTTTGTTGGCGATATTATGCTGGCACGTGGTTATGAAAACTATATTATTCCAAATCTGGGAGTAGAAGCGATTTTTGAATCCACACTTCCGATTCTGGGTGAGGCAGCAGATATAACGGTTGCCAACCTTGAATGTCCGCTCACAACTCACAATGAGCACCATCCTACAAAAGCTATTTATTTCAAAGGCAATCCTGAAAATGTGACCGGTTTAACTTTTGCAGGTATCGATATTGTAACTATTGCCAATAATCATATCCTGGATTATATGCTTCCGGGTCTTCAGGAGACACAATCGGTTTTAGAAGAAGCTGGAGTATTATTTTCCGGAGCAGGAGCAAATTCTTATGAAGCATATCTCCCGCTTTTCTATTCCAAATCAGGAGTAAATATCGCTTTTCTGGCTTCCTGTGATAGAACCGGACAATACAATAACTGTCAGCCATATTTGAATGCAGGATACAATAAACCCGGTTATGCTTATATGACTCCATATTATGTTCTACAGCAGATAGAAGCTGTGCAGAATTATGCTGACCTGATTATTATCGAAGCTCACTCCGGAAGTGAATATTCCACGGCTCCGGGTGCAAATTATGATTTTATCGATGTTTTTGCAGGTTGGGATGAAAAAGATTTTTGTGAAGATGAGGATTACACTCCCCGCATCGATATCCCTCATATGTGGGATATTGAAATCAGGCACCATTTTATAGATTCCGGAGCAGACCTGGTTATCTGTCATCATCCACATATTATTCAGGGATTCGAAGTTTATAACGACAAATTGATTGCTCACTCTCTGGGTAATTTTGCTTTTGATCTTAGTTATGCTGAAACTTTTCCATCTATGATCTTAAATTCCAAAATAAATGAAACAGGTTTTTATGAATATTCCGTTACTCCAGTCTATATTGACGACTATATCCCCAAACCTGCTCTGGGTGAGCTGGGAATGCATATTCTGGATTATCTGGCAAGACGCTCTAAAGAATTAAATACATACCTGTTTGTGAATCAGGATAATTTGACAGCAAGGATTATCCTCGATACTCTATCGATGCAAACATATACAAACACATTTCAGGTTGAAAGCCTGTTGGATGAAACTGGCGGATACTGGACATCGCCACCATTGGAATTGGAAAGGTGGGGAAATATTTCATCGATAAATTCTATTCTGCCAAATAATAACTGGGAATACAGGCTGGGAAGAGAGCTGCTCTGGTTCGGCAACTTTGAAGATGAAGGTTCTTCCGGATGGAATGCAAATAGCGACGACGAATGGCTCGATGACACCGTTTCTTATGAAGGTGAGTATTCACTTCGTCATAGACGTTTCCCGAATTCCGGTGATAATATTGTTACAAATCTCGAAAAACGAATAAAATGCAATTCCGATACATTAAATTTTTCATTGCAGGGATTCATCAAAACGCAGAATGGTGCAGATGTAACAATTGAAATCCGCTATTACGAAAATCGGTATGCTGCATATTACATTGACCAGGAAAATATCGGTGTGCAAATTACAGGAGATACTCCCTGGACATACTACCAGAAAGCACTAACTATTCCAGAAGATACGCGCTTCTTTGATATTCGCCTTAACAGTGATTGCCCTTTTTCGGGAGAAGCTTTTTCCTGGTTCGATAATATTGGAATCGTAGAATGGACTGATTGGAAAGCAGTTAATTTCTTCGAAATAATTTCAAATCCAAATGATTTTTATTACATTCAATTCCGCCGCCAAAACCAGGAAGAAAATCTTATAGCAGAATATACTGAAACAAATTATGGCAGTCCTTTTGTTTCATCTCAAGAAGATTTAGCAATTCATCCTCCCAAAGCAAAACTTTATCATAACTATCCTAATCCCTTTAATCCTGAAACTACTATTAAATTCACCGCAGAGGACGCAGAGAGCGCAGAGATTACTATTTATAATATCAAAGGTCAGAAGGTTATGAAATTAGAAATTAGAAATTTGAAATTAGGAATTAATGAGATTGTCTGGAACGGAACTGATGAAAATGGTAAAAATGTTAGTTCAGGTATTTATTTCTACAAACTTAAAGTTGATGACAAAACTATCGCTACAAAGAAGTGTTTGCTGTTGAAGTGATGTAACTCAAACAATCGTGTTTGAGAACTTTTTATGATAACGATAAACGTGACCGGTAAACAGTAAAAGTATCCATTCATTTTAATATTCATAATATCTTTCA
>CAYWJN010000069.1:0-14594 GCA_964457455.1 uncultured Candidatus Cloacimonadota bacterium | reverse complement strand
GTTAAATATTTTCAATCGAATGAGGTGGATACTTTTAGAGTTTACTGTCCAAAAATCTAAAAAAAACTTCTTGACATAAATCTGAATGGTTACAAATTTGTAATCGTTACAAATTAGGAATCGCAACAAAGGTGGATGATGATTGATTTTATAGAGCTTTTAAGAGAATATGGCATCCCGCCATCCTTACAAAGGATAAAAATATTGGAATATCTGCATAATTTCAAAACCCATCCCACGGCTGATATGATTTATCAAGCACTGTTGGATGAAATGCCAACCCTTTCGAAAACTACAGTTTATAATACTTTAAAAACCTTTACGGAAAAAGGTATCCTGGTGGCTCTCTCGCTTTTTGAAAATGAGGTGCGATATGAATATAACACCGACCCACATATTCATTTCAAATGCGTAAACTGCGGCAAAATCTATGATCTGGATAAGACTTATGA
Organism: uncultured Candidatus Cloacimonadota bacterium; assembly: GCA_964457455.1. Taxonomy (GTDB): domain Bacteria; phylum Cloacimonadota; class Cloacimonadia; order Cloacimonadales; family TCS61; genus JABMPU01. The sequence goes on along the minus strand of CAYWJN010000069.1, from coordinate 14,142 downwards.
TCTGTACAAAGACGATGAGATCGACGGTCATAAAATCACTGAACATCACGTGAACTTAAAAGGAATTTGTAAAAGTTGTAGGGATTAACCGTTAGCTGGTTAGCAATTAAGAGGAGATAATGAGAGAGTTTAGAAAATTAAAAGTTTGGGATAAAGCACAATGTATTTATACAAAAAATCGAGAATGATATTAGATGATATATGGGATTTGCTAAATGCTAAATGCTAATTGCTAAAAGGCTAAAGGTTTAAAAAATGCCCGAATTACCGGAAGTTCAAACCATTGTTAATGGATTAAATAAGAAAATTATAAATAAAAAAATTCTTTCTTTGAATGAAACCCGTAAAGGAACTATTCAAAATTTTATTGGCAAAAATATCTCTGAAATTGGAGTTATTTCTTCTATTAAAAGAAGAGGAAAATACATCATCATGGAAACTTCAAATAATTATAAATTGATTATTCATTTGAGAATGACTGGTAAACTTATTTATGAAAGATCACCTGTAAAAATATCTTCCCACGAAAGAGCGAATCTTATGTTTGAAGATGAGACAAAATTGATATTCAATGATGTTCGAGCTTTTGGGAAAATTCAAATCTACGAAAAAGACGATAAAGTTGAATCTTTAGAAAAATTAGGATTGGAACCTTTTTCAAAAGACTTTAATGAAAAATATCTGAAAAAGAAATTTATAAATCGGAAATCTCCTATTAAAAATTTATTGTTGAATCAGAGGATTATCGCAGGTTTAGGCAATATCTATGCGAATGAAATTTTATATAGGGCAAGAATTTCTCCTTTGAAAAAGGGAAATAAACTTTCATTAAAAAAGCTAAAAACCATTGTTGAACAAACAAAAATAGTATTGAAAGAAGCTATAAAACATAATGGTACAACCATCTCCGATTATCGAAGTGTGGAAAATAAAACCGGAGAATTTCAGAATTTACTGAAGGTGTATGGCAAGAAAACCTGTGAATGTGGTACTGATATCCTAAGAATAAAACAGGCTGGACGCTCAACCTATTATTGTCTTGTGTGTCAAAAGTGATAGCAATTAGCTTGTTAGCCGGTTAGCTTGTCAGCCTGTCAGCTTGTCAGCGAATCAGCAAGTAAGTTGAAATGCTGAAATGCTAAAATATGGAGGAAACAATGAAACCAATTAAGATCAAGGAAGGGATTTACTGGGTTGGAGGTATTGATTGGGACTTACATAATTTCCACGGTTATCTCACTCAGCGCGGTTCCACTTATAATTCATATTTGATAATAGATGAAAAAATCACTTTTATCGATAATGTGAAATATTACTTAACTGATGAACTGATTGATAGAATCTCTGCTATTATTGATCCTTCCCAAATCGATTATATTATTCAGAATCACATCGAGATGGATCATTCCGGTTCGCTTTCTGAAATCAAAAAATTGTGTCCGAATGCAAAGATCTTCGCATCTCCTAAAGGTGTGGAAGGTCTTCTCAAACATTTTAAAATTGATGGTGAACTCTTGACCGTAAAATCAGGTGAGGTCTTGAATCTCGGAAAGAGAAACCTGCATTTTGTGCAAACCCCGATGGTTCACTGGCCAGATAATATGGTGAGTTACTGTCCTGAAGAAAAAATACTTTTCTCTAATGATGCTTTTGGTCAGCACATTGCATCTTCGGAGCGTTTTGATGATGAATACCCGTTCAATATTATAATGCACGAAGCGGGAAAATATTATGCCAATATTGTTCTTCCTTATGGAACACAGGTTCAGAAAGCTCTGGAAGTTGTCGGAAGTCTGGATATTGAGATCATCTGTCCCAGTCACGGACTTATCTGGCGTTCCAGAATTCCTGAAATTATCAAGGAATATAAAAAATGGTCTGCAAATGAAGTAGATGAGAAAGCTATAATCATTTATGATACGATGTGGAAATCTACTGAGAAAATAGCCCATAAAATTCAGGAAGTATTCGAGGAGAAAAATTATCAGACAAGAATGTACAACCTTCAGCATAATCATATTTCCGATGTTATGACAGAAATTCTGACTGCAAAATATATATGCGTTGGCTCTCCAACTTTGAATAATAACATCCTTCCTACAGTTTCAGCTTTTTTGACTTATTTGAAAGGACTTGCTCCCCAAAACAGGATCGGACTTGCTTTCGGTTCGTATGGCTGGGGTGGGCAAAGTATTGGAATAGTTGAAAATACTCTAAGGGAATGTGGTTTTGAGATGCTCGAGCAGATCAAATTGCAGTATGTTCCTGATGATGAATTATTGGAAAAAGCAAAGGAAAAATTAATAAAACAAATTTAAAGGAATTAGATATGGCAAAAATAAAATTAAAAGGAAACGAAATAAACACAATCGGAAATCTTCCAGAAATTGGAGAACTCGCTCCGGATTTTAAACTCACTAAAACCGACCTTTCAGATGTATCTCTTTCTGCTTATAAAGGTAAGAAAGTGATCCTGAATATTTTTCCGAGTTTAGATACTACTGTCTGTGCAATGTCGGTCAGGAGATTCAATGCTGAAGCTGATAAACTGGATAATACGATTGTTTTGTGTATCTCGCGAGATTTACCCTTTGCGCATAAAAGATTTTGTACTACGGAAGGATTGGAAAATGTAGTACCACTCAGTGAACTGAGAAATGATGAATTCTCAAAAAACTATGGTGCAAAAATAATTGATGGTCCGATGACTGGATTAATGGCAAGAGCTGTTATCATTTTGGATGAAAATAGTGAGATAAAATATAAAGAACTGGTTCCCGAGATCGTACAGGAGCCGGATTATGAAAAGGCTTTAATAGAGTTAAGAAAAATATGAAAAGTCCGGCTTCGTAGGACTACGCCGGGACAAGGAGGATAAGATGACTCAATTAAGAGAAATCTATTTCTGCGAAATATGTGAAAATGTAGTGGAAATAATGAATGAAGGAGCTTCAGCTTTAGTTTGTTGTGATCAACCAATGGTAAAATTAGAAGCTAAAACTGAAGATGCTTCCACAGAAAAACACGTTCCCTTTGTGGAAGAAGTAGAAGATGGAGTTCTGGTTAAAGTTGGTCAGAATCAGGAACACCCAATGTTGGAGAATCATTATATCAAATTCATCGAAGTTCTGACTTGTTGTAGAGTATATCGTCAGGAATTAAAACCAGGAGATAAACCTGAAGCTGAATTTCCTGTAAAAAAATCAGATATTGTAGAAACTCGTGAATGGTGCAATCTGCACGGATTATGGAAAAATTAAAAATAGCCACAAGACTTGCACAGACAAAGCACAGACTTAATAAATATTGTTCTGTCAGTTTCAGTCAGTGAAAGTCAGTGGCAAAGATCAGGAGGAAATATGCAAGAATTAAAAGGCACAAAAACAGAAAAGAATTTATGGGACGCTTTTGCTGGTGAATCACAAGCACGAAACAAATACACCTATTTTGCAAAAGTAGCGAAAAAAGAAGGTTATGAACAGATTTCAGCTTTTTTCATGGAAACTGCTGAAAATGAAAAAGAACATGCAAAGCTTCATTTTAAAACTTTGAATGAAATTGGTAATACTATCGAAAACCTGAAAGCAGCTGCAGGTGGTGAAAATTACGAATGGACAGATATGTATCCAACCATGGCAAAAGAAGCACGCGCGGAAGGATTCAATGATATTGCTGCCATGTTCGAAGGAATTGCTAAAGTTGAGAAAAGACACGAAGAAAGGTACAAAAAATTGCTCGCTAATATCGAAGAAGGAAAAGTTTTCAAGTTAAATGGAAAAGTTTACTGGAAATGTCGAAATTGTGGATACATTCACAAAGCAGAAGAAGCTCCAAAAGTGTGTCCTGTCTGCAATCATCCACAATCCTACTTTGAATTATGGAAGGAAAATTATTAACATTTAGACGCAGATAAACGCAGATTTAATATGATAAGATTATGAGAGAAATATTTTGGATATAAAATTGTTCAAAATTATAATTAATAAAATCATATTAAATCATAAAGAATCAGAGTAAATCAGCGTCAAAAAATGGAGGAAAAATGCAAAAATATGTATGTGACGCCTGCGGGTATATTTATGATCCGGCTGAGAACGACAATGTAGCATTCGACGATCTTCCCGAAGATTGGGTATGTCCGGTGTGTGGTGTTGGCAAAGATATGTTCAGTCCTGTAGATTAGGAATAATCAGGGTGCCGCTGTCAAGTGGCATCCTTTTTAAAATTTTTTTTTCTTAATTAAGGAGTTTTTATGACTAAAGAAAAATTCAATGAAGTTATAAATTTTGCCATTGCTGGCGAAAAAGAAGCAATTAAATTCTACCAGGAATTACAAGAGAAAGTAAAATTCCAGGCTCAAATTGAAATGCTGAAAGAGTTTGAGGATATGGAAAAAGGTCACGTAGTAATTTTAGAAAACATTCGAAACAAAGGATTTGAGAAAATTGAAATAAAAGAAGTTACAGATCTGCATATCAGCGATTATATTGTAGATGTGGAACCCTCTGAAGATATGAACTACCAGAATATCCTGATAATAGCCATGAAGAAAGAAGAAAAATCCAATAAATTATATACTGAAATGGCAAATAACTTTCCGGGTACGGAACTGGAACAGCTTTTCAGGAGATTGGCAGCAGAAGAAGCAGAGCATAAACTTAAATTTGAAAAACTTTATGATGATGAGATTCTTGAAGAAAATTAACAAATAAGCTTCCGGAGGTTTTATGGAAAGGTTCTCAATTAATGAAATTATTGAATTGGCAGTTCAGATAGAAAAGAAAGGTTATACCTTTTATAATAAGGCTTTAGAAAGGAAGAACTTAAACTCAAATTCTACGGAACTCCTCAAAAAATTGCGTAATGATGAAATCGTTCACGAACAAACTTTTAAAAGGATGAGAACGGAAATGAATCAAGAGGAAATAACTCTATCAGGTGATTGGCAGGAAGTCTCAAGTTATTTGAGAACCATTTCTGATTCTCACATTTTCAGTAATCCTGACGCTGCAATTAAATTAGCAACATCCGCTTATGATGAAAAAGAACTTATTGAGAATGCTATACAATTTGAAAAAGATACCCTTTTGTTTTTCTATTTCATCAAAAAGTTTGTAGCAAAAAAAAGATCAAAAGAAGCAATTGAAAATATTATCGCTGAAGAAGTTTCTCATGTTGTCAAATTGAAAAAAATCCAAGATACTCTTTAAAAAAAAGAAGTAGGTAAAAATGAATTTGGATGCTTTATTTAAAATCTGTTATGGTTTATACATCGTAAGTTCCAAAAAAGGAAAAAAGATTAATGCACAGCTTGCCAACACTGTTTTTCAAATTACACCTCAGCCGGCTACGATTGCTATCAGCATTGCCAAACAAAACCTGACCCACGAATTCATAAAAGAAAGCAAGGTCTTTACAGTATCTATTATCTCTGATAAATGGAATATGACAGAAATTGGAAGATTTGGATTCAGAAGCGGTAGAGACATTGATAAATTTGCTGATTGTAATTACAAAATCGGTAAGAATGGTGCTCCGATCGTTTTGGATGATACAGTGGGATATGTTGAATGTAAGGTATTAAAAAGCCTGGATGCCGGCAGCCACACGATCTTCTTGGGTGAAGTTACTGAAGCGGAAAACCTATCTGAACTGAATCCGATGACTTACGATTTCTACCATAAAGTTCTAAAAGGTAAAGAACCGAAGAATGCCCCGACTTTTCGTGGGAAATGATTATTAAGCTTCATTCTTTCCTCTTCTGTCATTTTCTGTTTGCTGTTACTGTCATTCCCGTGTAAACGGGAATCCATATTGTAGATTCCCTCTTTCGAGGGAATGACAAAAGAAAGCTTCACAAAAGAATAAAAGCATCTGAATCCCCTTTAATATCTATGTAATATCCAAAAAAAAAATTAACATAACTGCTGTTTTAACCAGTAAAATAAAAAAAACTTCTTGACAAAAAAATCCTATTTCGGCATTTAAGTACCAGAATTTATAAAAGAGGTTGGAATGTCGCATTTGATCAATATTTCGGAAGGTGCTTCGCTGGCTTTGCACGGACTTGCAATCGTAGCCCAGCAAAGTCCTAATAAAGTAAATGCAAAATACCTTGCAGAAAAATTAGATGCATCAGAAGCTCACCTGGCAAAGATATTCCAGAGATTGAGTAAGAGCGGACTCATCAGATCTTTTCGTGGACCCACAGGTGGATTTATGCTGAATAAACCTGCGGAAGAAGTCAGCTTTCTTGATATTTATGAGATCGTAGAATCTAAAATAATCCTGAATAATTGCCCTTTAGATAAAACCGGATGCACATTTGAAAATTGTATTTTTGGTGATGCTTTAAAAAATATTTCGCAAAGTATTTATCAGACTTTCCAAAATATCAAATTATCGGATTTTACTGAATAGGATGGTATTATGATTGAAGTATTAATAGGAATTTTGAAGTCAGTTTGGTTTTTGCTTCTGGAGATGTCACCATATCTTCTTTTTGGTTTTTTCATTGCCGGAGTTTTAAATCTGGTAATTCCCAGAGAAAAAATATACACGCATTTATCGGGTAATAAATTAAGTTCAATTGTCAAAGCTTCGCTTTTTGGAGTGCCTTTGCCATTGTGTTCCTGCGGTGTAATTCCTGTGGCTGCTTACTTGCGAAAAGAGGGAGCAGGAAAAGGTTCTACCGTATCGTTCCTTTCTTCCACACCAACCACAGGTGTAGATTCCATCCTGGCAACATACTCTCTGCTTGGACCTTTATTTGCCATCATCAGACCTGTTGCCGCTTTTTTTGCAGGAATTTTAAGTGGTTCTCTCACTGGGATTTTAGAGAAAAAACAGAATAAAGAAAAAATAAAACCTCCTGAAGGGAATTCTTGCACCATATGTAATACTGATGGACCTCATTCACATAACTTTTTAGAAAAGATAAAATACATTTTTCAGTATGGTTTCGTTGAGTTGATCGATGATGCTGGAAAATGGATATTGATCGGAGTTATTGCCGGTGGTATAATCGGATTTCTAATTCCCGGAGATTTCATTGAACAATATCTCAGTAATCCCCTGCTCGCTTATCCTATAATGCTTCTGATTTCAATTCCAATGTATATCTGTGCTACCGGTTCGATTCCCATTGCAGCTGCTCTTATCATCAAAGGAATGACTCCCGGAGCAGGCTTGATTTTTCTGATTGCCGGCCCTGCCACTAATACTGCTACTTTGGCTTTTGTTTCGGGAAAACTCGGTAAAAGAATTTTATTCATTTACCTGTTTTCCATAATAATTACTTCCCTTCTTTTTGGATTGATAGTCGACCACATCTGGAAAATTTCCGGTGAAGATATGAACCTGATAACTGGTGGTATGAAGATGCTTCCAATGTGGTTAAAAACATTCTCGGCAACCCTTCTTTCCGGGTTGATGATTCGAGGAATTGTTAAAAATCTATTAAATAAGTTTTTTAATAAAAATAAGGAGATGATCGATATGAAAGGAAATTACATAGTTCAGGATATGACCTGTCAGCATTGCGTTAATACGATTGAGAATACTCTTAAAACAATACCGGGAATAGAAAAAATTAATATTTCTTTAAACGAAAAACTGGTTCAACTCGATGGTGAATATGATGAAAACAGTGTGATAACTGCAATTCGAAAAGCGGGTTATTCAATAGAAAAAAAGGAAGAAAAATGAAGAAATAAGCTCACAGATAACGCGGATAAATACGGATAAGAAAAGAATTGTAATTTAATCTGTTCAATCTGTGAAAATCCGTGAGCTAAAAAAGGAGGAATTATGAAAATTAGAAATTACAAAGAACTTGGAGTAACACAAACTCCACATGGAATTAATGCATACAAACTCTATGACAAAGATCATGCACTGATCATGCACCTTCATTTGAAAAGCGGAGAAAGCCTAAAACCGCATATTACACCGGTTGATGTTGCTTTCTATATATTGGAAGGAAATCCTACTATTATGGTTGGTGAAGAAAAAATTCAGATAAAAAAAGACTATATCATCGAAAGCCCGAAAGACATTGTTCATTGCATCTATAACGAAACAGATGAAGATGTGCGTGTGCTTGTGATGAAACTTCCCAAACCAACAGCAAAAACTATAATGGTTTAAAAAAAAATTTGCTCACAGATAAACACGGATAAATAAAGATAAGAAAAGAATTATAAATTAATCTGTGAAAATCCGTGAGCAAAAAAAGGAAAAAATAATGAAAAGACAAATTATTGAAATCGACGAAACAAAATGCAATGGTTGTGGAATATGTATTCCCAACTGCCCAGAAGGTGCGCTTCAAATAATCGATAACAAAGCACGACTGATTAGTGATCTTTTTTGTGACGGATTAGGAGCATGTATAGAGAATGCCCGGAAGGAGCCATCAAAACTGTGGAAAGGGAAGCTGAACCCTACGATGAAGCAAAAGTAATGGAAAACATTATCAAAGCTGGACCCAATACAATTAAAGCACATTTGAAACATTTAAAGGATCATGACCAAAAAGAATTTGTTCAACAAGCAGTTGCTATTCTCAAAAAAAGGGGAATTCCTATTCCTAATTTGCATGAGAATAAACAGGTACAAATGGCTTGTGGATGTCCCGGTTCAATGGCTAGAGAAATTCAGCACCAGGAAAAAGAAGAAACCGAATCTACAAATGTTAAGTTAAATTCTGAACTTCGTCAGTGGCCCGTACAACTACATCTTATAAATCCAAATGCACCATATTTGAAGAATGCAGACCTGTTGATAGCTGCGGATTGTGTACCCTTTGCTTATGCGAATTTTCATCAGAAATTCATAAAAGGAAAAATAGTGATAAATTTTTGTCCCAAGCTCGATTCGGGAATAGAATCTTATATTGAAAAATTGGCAGAAATCTTTAAAAATCAGGATATAAAATCAGTAACTATCGTTAGAATGGAAGTTCCCTGCTGTGGTGGAATTGAGCACATAGTTATGAAAGCATTAGAAAAAGCAGGAAAAGCTTTGATGGTTAAAGCGAATGTTATTTCCGTTGATGGAAAGATCATCTAAAATCTCAAACATCTGCTTGTTCCCATCCGGCAACTGCCGGAAGGAAATACAGCTGGAAACGAAACTCCGTTCAGGAAATAATTAATTTTTCAACTTGGCAAGTTGATTTAAGAGAATAAAAATAAAAAATGCAACGGATAAAAGCTGACTAAACGAACTATAGTAAAAAAAATTGTTCGCTTTGTTCGCATTGTTCGTTGCTAAAAAAAGGAGAAAAAAATGAGTATGTTTTGTTTTCAATGCCAGGAAACACTTGGCAACAAAGGTTGTACCGTAAACGGTATTTGTGGGAAAAAAGGTGATGTGGCAAATTTACAAGACCTTTTGATCTATGCTCTAAAAGGATTAGTAATTTTCCGCTCAACTGCTAGTTTAGATGTTCGAAAAGAATATGCAGAAACCTGCAATGAAATGGACAAGTTTATTGTAGAAAAGCTGTTTGCTACAATTACAAATGCAAATTTTGACAGAAACTATTTCATCGAAGCTATCAAAGAGACGATCAAAATGCGTGAGTTTGGAAAAGAGAAAGTAGCAGAAATGGGACTCGATGCCGGAAAATTTGCAGATCATGATGCTGCTAATTTCACAATTACCAATGCAGATATCGATGCAAAAGCAGCAGCAGTTGGAATTCTTGCAACAGAAAACGAAGATGTTCGTTCATTGCGTGAACTTCTTACTTATGGCGTTAAAGGGATTGCAGCTTATGCTGATCATGCTATGCGCCTTGGTAAAGAAGTAAAAGAAGTTGTGATGTTCATAGAGAATGCTCTTATTTCTACACTTGATGATTCTTTGAGTGTAGATGAGATGGTAGGATTGGTATTGGAAGCAGGAAAATATTCTGTTGATGCAATGGCTGTTCTCGATGCAGCCAACACAGAATCTTACGGACATCCTGAAATTACAGAAGTTAATATCGGTGTTCGCAATAATCCTTCAATTCTTATTTCCGGACACGACCTTAAAGATATGGAAGAACTTCTCAAGCAGACCAAAGGAACCGGTGTAGATGTTTACACTCACGGCGAAATGCTTCCGGCAAACTACTATCCTGCTTTCAAAAAATATGATAACTTTGTAGGAAACTATGGTAATGCTTGGTGGCAGCAAAAAGAAGAATTTAAAAAATTCAACGGAGCAATTATCTTAACAACAAACTGCCTGGTTCCTCCCAAAGATTCTTATAAAGATCGTGTTTTCACCACCAACAATGTTGGATTTGATGGCGTTAAACATATTGCTGATCCTGAAAAAGGAAAAGTTAAAGATTTCTCTGCAGTGATCGAGCTTGCCAAAACTCTTCCAGCTCCTACAGAAATTGAAAAAGGTAAGATCGTGGGTGGTTTTGCTCACGAACAAGTATTTGCACTTGCAGATGAAGTTGTAGATGCTGTAAAATCTGGTGCAATCAAAAAATTCGTAGTTATGGCTGGTTGTGATGGACGTCAGAAAGGCAGAAGCTATTATACAGATTTTGCAAAAGCACTTCCAAAAGATACCGTAATTCTTACAGCTGGTTGTGCAAAATATCGCTATAATAAACTTGACCTTGGCGATATTGGTGGAATTCCACGTGTGCTTGATGCAGGACAGTGCAATGACTGCTATTCTCTTGCATTGATAGCTCTTAAACTAAAAGAAGTATTTGAATTAGAAGATATCAATGATCTTCCAGTTATTTACAATATTGCCTGGTATGAGCAGAAAGCTGTAACAGTGCTGTTGGCTCTCTTATATCTTGGTGTGAAGAATATCCATCTTGGACCAACTTTTCCTGCTTTTTTATCTCTAAACGTAGTTAATGTATTGGTAGAAAACTTCAATATTGGTGGTATCACAAATGTTGATGATGACATCAAAAAAATGATTGGATAATTTGAAATTATTAAACTTCCGAAGTTTCAAAAACTTCGGAAGTTTTTTTTTTATACAATATTATAATCCCCTTTTTCTACAAACCGATAAGTTCCGTATAATTGATTCCCGTTAGTTTTTGGAGCTGGGGATTGAAAAAAAATTAAACCATGATTATCACCATAACTGGGAGCCGAGTATAGGACTCAGTTACTTAACTTATCCTGAAGAATTTCGGGATGAATCAAGAATCGCAATAGTTATTCTGAACTCAAATAATTTACACCATCAAATAAATATTGACTGATTAGTCGGTCTATTTTTCGTTGTCTCCAGATTAAATAAAAAACTGAGGGATTATTATGAAAGGTAAAAGAGAATTATTACTCGATGCGGCACTTAATCTCTTCACCGAAAAGGGATTTCACGGAACTCCCACCTCGATGATCGCCAAAGTTGCAGGTGTTGCTACAGGCACTCTCTTCCATTATTTCAATACCAAGGAAGAACTTATAAATCAGCTTTATCTGGAAATTAAATCCGATATGTCTGAAAGTTTAGCAAAAGGATTGGAAGAGAAGGAATCTATAAAAGAAAAGATGAAACTTGCTTGGGAAAATTGGATAAATTGGGGAATAAACAGCAAAGTTCAAATGCGCTTTTTTAACCAATTCGGTTCTTCACCGTTTATCACCAAGCTCACCAAAGAACAAGGTGCTCAAAATTTTTCCTTTTTGTTTTTAATATTCAATAAGGGAATAGAGCAGCAAGTATTGAAACAAATGCCTGCAGATATGCTCTTTATGATCTCGCACGGATCTTTAATGTCAACCGTAATATATTTTATGGAAAACCCTGATAAATTCAGTGATGAAAACTGCAGACAGCAAGCGTTCGACATTTATTGGGACAGTATAAAGAAAAGTTAAAGAATAAAAAAAATAGCCGCGAAAAGCACAAAGAAGCACGAAAATTAAAAAAATATTCTTTGCGTCTTTGCGTTCTGAGCGGTAATCAGGAGAAAAGAGAATGAAAGGAATTATTTGTTATTATTCAGGATCGGGAAACACAAAATTAGCGATGGAGTATCTGACTAGAAAAATCACAAACACAGACTTTGAACTTTATGATATTGCTCCAATCATGATAATGCCGTTCGGATATTCAAAATAGATATGAAGAAATAAATAATGAAAAAAAATGGAGAGAAAAATGAAAATACTAGCAATTAATGGAAGTCCGAATAAAATAGGAAACACTCAGAATATTGTAAAGGCAATATTAAAAGGAACCGAGAAGAATAATCATTCGAGTAAGGTAATTCATCTTTATGATTTGAAGATGAACTATTGCCTTGCTTGTAAAAACGCGAACACAATTCATCTGGAAAAAGATTGTATTCACAACGATGATTTCACAAACAAATTACTCCCTGAAATCCGTGAAGCAGATTTGATTATTTTAGGTTCACCGATTTATATGGGACACATTACAGGTAAGATGAAAACGATGCTTGAGCGTTGGTACACGTTTATTTTGGAAAATTTTAAAATACGAGATCTGGAAAATAAGAAATTTATCTCAGTAGTCACTTCCGGTGCACCTTCAGAAACTTTTCAAGATGTATCTGATTATCTGGAAAAATGGTTGGGCGATTTTTTCTTTAAAATGGAAAAAATTGCTGTTATCCACGAAGGTGATTTCGTTGGTGAAAGTGGTAAATGTGATAAAATTGAACTATTAGAAAAATATGAAGAATTTGGAAAAACAATTCTGTAGTGCAACATAAATTAAGAAAGATTATGAAAGAGTTAATGGTTAAATACAGGGTCAGGGGACACAGAGAGCACAGAGGAAATTAACATTTTTGTTCTTAGTGCCTTGGTGTCTTTGTGGGTCAAAAGGAGAATAAAATGAAAGTAGCAGCAATTATCGGAAGTGCAAGAAAAGACGGAAATACAACCGTTCTCACAAAAATCGTATTTGAAGAATTAGAGAAAGAAGGAATCGAAACCGAGCTTATCGAGCTGGCAGGAAAGAACTTGAAAGGCTGTATGGCATGCTACAAATGTTTCCAAAACAAAGACAAAAGCTGCATTATCAAGAACGATGAAACGAATGAATTAATAACAAAGATGGATGAAGCTGATGCCGTGATCATTGGTTCACCGACATATTTTGCTAATGTGAGTTCGAATATAAAAGCTCTTATCGACCGCGCTGGATTGGTCGGAATCGCAAATGATCATTTATTCAAAAGAAAGATCGGAGTAGCAGTTGTAGCAGTGCGTCGTGCTGGAAGCGTGAATGTATTCGATGCGATTAACAAATTCTTCTTCATAAATCAGATGATTGTTCCGGGTTCTGTATATTGGAATATGGGAATAGGATCACAACCGGGTGATGTAAACAGCGATGAAGAAGGTGAAGAAACCATGAAAATTCTTGGTAACAATATGGCTTGGTTATTGAAGAAAATAAATGCATAAAAAATCATCACACTTGACATTTTTCCAAAGTGCTTTTCAATATAAGCGTACTCTGATGCAATACCATTTTCTCTGTTTTCCGCATTTTTAATTATAATTGCATTTTCAATAGAGTCTCCATATCCACCTAAATATTCAATATTTGTTAAATCGGTTTTTCTTGAATAATCCTTATTAAGATTCCTCCAATTAGTTGTTTGGAAATGTGTTACGCAGGAATTCATCAATAAACTTAGCCCAAATATTATTATAATTTTTTTCATATTATCAATATCCTTTATTAATCAAATTCACAATTTCATTTACTTTTCACTCCAATTTCAATTGCAGAAATACTTATCGTAATTATCAGTCAAGTTATTCAATTTTCGAAAGCTTATATATATTGTTATTCGCAACAGAGCACTCTTTTTATTTGCTCTTCTCTTTTTTGATAAGGTAAAATATGCAATAGAGAATTACAAAAGCAATAATTGAAAATATCTGACTTAAATTACCTTTTACTATATTCGGGAAAAACAGATCAAGATCAAGGATATCAAATAAATTGAATTTAACTGTATTCAATTTGACTATGGAGTAGATCGCAATCATAATCATGTGAAATATTGCTGAGAACAGCATTACATTTTTTAATGCGTTGATATATTTATTATCTTTAATAAATTGTCGAGTAGGCATAATATATTTCCTCCTTTAATTTATTTATTTATTTTAAGTG
>CAYWJN010000068.1:0-14756 GCA_964457455.1 uncultured Candidatus Cloacimonadota bacterium | reverse complement strand
TGAAAGATATTATGAATATTAAAATGAATGGATACTTTTACTGTTTACCGGTCATAGTAAAAGTATTCTATTGAATTTCTCTAAATATATCAATAGATTAAATAATGGGGAAAAATTTATTTTTCTTATATCGTCCGTATCAATTAAGGCAAACTCTTCATTAAATAATATTAAATTTGAAAAATTCAGATCTCGATGAAAAATATTTAATTTTATCAGATACTTATACATATTTATCAATTTCATTATCAGTTCGGATTTTTCAACTTCACTTATCTCATTAATGAGTAAATCTTCAAGAGAATGTCCTTTGCATTCCTTAGTAAAGAACACACTTGATTTACCAAAACTTTTGTGAACAGCTAAAACTGGTATAGCAGTCTTAATGCTATTTTCATTAAGAAATTGAGATATTTTAAAAGCCCTTACTGCTCGGGGTGCTCTGAAAAAATCCTGAATCATTTTAAGATAACTATAATTCACATACTTTTTACAATAATATGTGTCACCATTTATGTCAAAACGAAAAACGCATCTTGTTCTTGTTTTATTAATTTTTTCTTTTATAAAACCACTTGTTTTAGAATCATCTTTTAAGTCCAAAAGATATAAAGCCTTTTGCAATAATTCATTATCAGGCTCATCAAGAAATAATGTTTTTATATTGGGTTTAATAGTTAATTTCAATTTTTTAATTTTACCTTTTATCATATTCCACTACTCCAATTCAATTACTTGAGTCCGTATATTAGCTTTATGCTTGAAATGGTAATACATCGAATCAGATTTCATTCCACAATTTTTTATTATATCTTCGATTGTTGTTTTTTTATTCCATAATGACGAAAGGTTGTTACGGCAGCATCTAAAATAATTTTCTTTTTTTTATCCATTTCTACCCTCAATTTTTTTACAATTTCTAAAATTCTATTTTCTTTGTAGATTTTTAGAATGTTATATTATTGGGCAATATTTTTTTTATTTATTTGAACCTTGTAGTTGTGGCTAACATTTTGTACCTACCACGTTTTCTTTCAATCTGAATGTGGAAGCTCTTATTTTACTCTTTTTGCAGTGAAAAACACTACAAAATATACTTTTATCAGTAGAATGAGATACAAAACCATTTTGATTTTATATCAGGTAAATTTAAGTGTTTCTATGACCTAACCTATTATGATCTTCCGACCTTTTCCATCGGATACTTCGCCAATAATATTGCACCATTCCAATCCTGCCAGTTTCAGTTTATCAAGAAGCTTACCTGCTTTTTCTCCGGGGACAGAGATCATCAAGCCACCAGAAGTTTGTGCATCATATAAAAGCATTAAATGGTGTTGAGTGTAGGATTTGCAGCTAAGAAAAACATGTGGTTTGAAATATCTCTCATTTCGGAAAGATCCACCGGGAAACAAACCGGTTTCAGCCAATTCGAAAGCTTCTTCAATAATTGGAATGCTGTTAAAATCAAGATGAACAGACACCTTTTCATTTGTCATTTCAAAAAGATGTCCCAGGAGACCGAATCCTGTAACATCTGTCATTGCATTCACACCTATTTCCACAGCGATCTCAGAAGCTGTTTTGTTTAGGAAACTCATGTGAAATGCAGCTTTATCAATAGCACTTTGTGGGGCCATGTCCGCTTTAATTCCAGTGGTGATAACCCCCAGTCCGATCGGTTTGGTCAGGATGATCTTATCGCCGGGTTGAATTGTGTTGTTTCGAACGATTTTATCAGGATGAACGACACCGGTAACAGAAAGCCCGTATTTCATTTCCACGTCTTCGATGGTATGACCACCAAGCACAACACCTTCTGCTTCAATAACTTTATCCAATCCACCTCGAAGAATTTCATTAAGCATCTTTTTAGTGATATTGCATGAATCATAAGCCACTATATTCAAGGCTGTACATACTTTTGCTCCCATGGCAAATACATCACTCAGGCTGTTTGCAGCAGCTATCTGACCAAATTTATATGGATCGTTAATTACCGGTGTTATAAAATCTACTGTCTGGATAATGGCAATTTCGTCTGAAATTTGATAAGCTCCCGCATCATTATTTGTATCGAAAGCAACAAGTGTTTTGGATGTGTGAGGATATTTTAATCCTTTCATTATTGTTTCAAGGTCCGCCGGACTTACTTTTCCAGCTCAGCCGGCTGCTTTTACAAAATGAGTTAATTTTATTTCTTCTTTCATTTTATTCACCTTTATAGTTTTCTATTTTGTCAAATTCAATATTATTTGTATTGAGTATATTACTTATTTTTTCTCTATCATCATCATCGATCTGAAGACAATAACCGCAATCGGAACTGAGATGACGGGGAACACTCATCATCTTACATGAGATTTCGTTTTCTTTTAATTCATTCTCTGCCCAGATAGCGTGATTTGTCGAATGAAATAAAATTACAGCTTTCATCTTTAATTACCTTCAGAGATAGATTTCAGAGCATGTACTGCAGTGTCAATTTCTTCTTTTGTGTTGAAAATGCTAAATCCGAATCGTAATGTTCCTTCGGGAAAAGTTCCGATGGTTTGATGAGCAAGTGGAGAACAATGCAATCCCTGCCTGCACATTATCCCATATTTATCAGAAAGAATTTGTGCTGTTTCAGAAACGGAAGATCTGTTTAATCTGAAAGCAATAACACCGGTTGAAGGAAGCTGGGAAGAGGAATAACAGCAAAAATCATTTACGAAAATTTTAGCTGTTTGGATGAAATAATTTTGAAATTCAGTTTTAAGTTCTAAAATCGCTTCAATTCCACCGGATTTTTTTTGGATATATTCAGAACCGGCTAAGAGACCATTTAGTCCAGCTACATTTAAAGTACCACTTTCGAATCTGTCCGGTAGGAAATCAGGCTGCTCGATCTTATCGGAAAGGCTGCCTGTTCCACCATATTTAAGCGGCTTGATCTTTTTAAAGTCAAATCCATCTGCAATCACCATTCCGCCTGTTCCGGTAGGTCCGTACAATCCTTTATGTCCCGCAAAAGCCAGAATATCGATATTATCCCGATTAATATCGATCGGAACTACTCCGGCAGATTGAGCGCAATCTACTATATAAATAACTTTGCTTTCTTTGCAGATCTTTCCAATTTCCCGAATTGGTTGAATGCAGCCATTCACATTTGATGCATGATTTACAAAAACTGCTTTGGTTTTATTTGTGATAGCTTTTTTGATCTTATCCGGATCAAGAATTCCGGTTTTATCGGCTTGGGCAACAGAAAATGAAATTATTCCTTCTTTTTTCAGTTCATGTAAAGGACGGATTGTGCTATTATGTTCCATACTGGTTGTGATGGCATGGTCTCCTTCCTGCAAAACACCTTTAATTGCTGTGTTCAAAGCTTCAGTTGCATTCAAAGTAAAAACAACATGCATTGGATTATTTAACTTGAAAAGGGCAGCAATAGACTTCCTGGTTTTATATACGATCTGACCTGCTTCAATAGCCATTCTATGACCTGAACGTCCGGGATTTGCACCGATCTTAGTCATATAATGCACAACTGCATTTGTTACGCAATCCGGTTTTGGGAATGAGGTAGCGGTGTTATCAAAATAGATAACGCCACCTTGAGTTCTATCTTTTAACATGACAAATCGTGTAATCTGAATTCTCTTTCACATCAAATTCCAATTTATTTTTGTTCAGAAGTCTTTTCACATTCTCACGTGATGCTTCACTATCCAATAGTATTTCAAATTCACCTTTTCCTTTTTTTATCTCATTTAAAACCAATACAACTGGTTGTGGACATGAAAGTCAGCGAGTATCTATTTGATTCATTTTTTGCTCCTATGCTTTTCTTTTTTGGATCATGGCAAAACCGATAACAATACAGAAAACAATTCCAACGATCGTACCGTAAGCTCCAAATGTTCCAATACCTTTGGGAGATGAAGCCATGGCAAAATTATGTGAAAATGCTGCTCCGGTGAACATTCCAAAAACGAAAATACCTGCATCGGTATCTCCTTCACCACTCAGGATAAGTTGACGACCCGGACATCCTCCTGCAAGAGCAAATGCTAAACCGGATAGAACCATTCCCAGGAAATTCCATAAATGCATATCATGTGCAACAGGTTGACCTGTAAATCCGACTTTGAATTGTCCGAATATAATGTTCATTACAAAAGCTGAAATGGCAAAAGCTGCTACTCCGCTGAAAAGATGGAAATCTTTAACGATAATGATATCACGAATCGAACCCATTGTACAGAAACGGCTTCTTTGTGCTAATCCACCGACTATGAGTCCAACGATCAAGCTGATTAAGAGCGGAGCATGCATAGCCCCGGGTCCTTTTTCACTGAAGAAAATAGGTTTGAATTGGAAAGCAAGCATCAGCAACAAAGCTACCATAACAACAGGCATTATCCATCCTGCAACTTTCTTTTTGGATGGCGTCGATCGTCCCAGATTGTATCCTTTTCTTATGAAAACAGTTCCAATAAATATACCAAATATCAATCCAAGAATCCCAATTACAGCATTCAAGTCTCCACCTGCCAGACGCAGAAATGCCCGCCATGGACATCCCAGAAATACAAGTGCACCGATCATGGCAAAGAAACCCAGGAAGAAGCGAATGATAGATGATGAACCTGTACGAGGTTTAAATTCTTTGAAAGAGAGAGAGATTAGAAACGATCCTAATAATATTCCCAAGATTTCAGGACGAATATATTGAACGACTCCTGCTCTGTGAAACCCTAATGCTCCTGCAATGTCACGCTCGAAACAAGCAATACAAAATCCCATATTGGGTGGATTTCCCAATTTTTGAAGAATTGTTGCAGCAACACCAATAATAACACCGACAACGATGATTCCGCTTATTGATGAAAAGTAATTTTTCATTTTTTTGCTCCTATATTTTTTTTTATCTAATTTAAGGAGCTCAATCAGGTAAATTACGGAATATGCATAAATTTGTAATCTTGATTATAATTAATGGAATAATCCTCTTTGCCCGAAAGAGTCTCCCGTTGGAATTTTATAAAACCGTCAGGTAAATCCGGGCAAATGTCTCATTATTATTCCTTTATTTTTTTATTAAAAAAACAAATCAAAATTATGTCAAAATATGTCAATATTAAATTTCTTACCACGGATCCCCCCATTTTTTATTCCAAATAATGCAGTAGACTCAATTCTAACTTCTTAATATCAATTCATGCAATATAATTGCTATTTGCTTAACTTCTTATATTTAGATATGTTGAACTGCATTGCAGTAGAAATTACGGTCAAAATCCATCTAACAGCTTCATCAATTGTAAAGTTCGAGTATGAATAATTTTCTTACATATCCTTTTTTTGATTATTGAATTTAAATATATGGTGTGTAGGTAATTGTCCTACCATTCTTGTTAATTTAAAATTCTACTGCATTATTTGGGTTTAAGTACATAGACAGTTATCAAAATCGACTCCTTAAAACAAAAACGCCATCCTGTTTCTACAAGATGGCATATATTTGGTCTGCCCAGGCGTAATCCCTGGACGAAAACTGGTGGGCCCAAGAGGAATCGAACCTCTGACCGTCCGGTTATGAGCCGGAAGCTCTACCAACTGAGCTATAGGCCCCGAAATTTTATAACTGTGCAAAAACTAAATCATCACTACTGATGTCAAGAATTTCATGACAGTATGAATATCTATTTTACATTGAAATTATCAATGAATTTCATCAGGATATTGCTTCTGGTTGGATGCCTGAGTTTTTTCAAAGCCTTATCTTCTATCTGTCGGATTCTTTCCCGCGTGACATTAAAGATATTTCCCACTTCTTCCAGGGTTCTGTGATAGCCGTCATCAATCCCAAAACGCAGCCTGATTACTCTTTCTTCTCTGGAAGTTAGAGTCCGCAAAATTTCATCTATCTGTTTTTTCAATAAGGTTCTTTCCGCCATTCGTTCTGGAGAGATTGTGCCTTTATCCTCAATAAAGTCACCCAAAAGACTGTCTTCATCTTCATGACCAATAGGCTTATCCAAAGAAACAGGTTCTTTTGTTATTGATAGAATGCTCTTAATTTTTTCTACAGGGATATCAAGTTTGGTGGCAATTTCTTCTGGATATGGTTCTCTGCCTAGAACTTGCAGAAGTTTTCTACTCGCTCTTTTTACTTTATTTATCGATTCGATCATATGAACCGGAATCCTGATTGTTCTTGCCTGGTCTGCGATTGCCCTGGTAATTGCCTGACGAATCCACCAGGTGGCATAAGTGCTGAATTTATAACCTTTTCTGTAATCGTATTTTTCTACCGCTCGCATTAATCCGGTGTTTCCTTCCTGAATTAGATCCAGAAAATCCAACCCGCGATTATTATAACGTTTGGCAATGCTGACAACTAAACGCACATTTGCTTCGATCATTTCATTTTTTGAACGCTCTTTCATTTTTTCGCCGCGTTCAACTTCTTTCAGCAGATCAACCATCTCTCCGGCTGTCATCTTGGTTTCCAGTTCCACACGACGAATTTTTCGACGAGCATTCTTAATTTTTCTCAGTGTTTCAATGAATACGTCCGGCTCGATTTTCGTATCTTTAAAAACCTGCTCAAAATCTTCAGGAGATTTATTTGCTTTTCTCCCATAAGTACAAATCTCATCAATAGTGAATTTTCGGATTTTAGAAAGCTGTTTAATTGTTTTCTGACTATCTTTAATTCTATCTACCAGGCTTCTGATACGATATACCATTCTTTTTAGAAGCTTGTCATTATAGGCAGTGCGGTCAAAAACAGCGATGATTTTCTTTCTTTTTTTATCGATGAGTTTCTGTTCTGAAAGATGACCATATTCATCAAAATCGCTGTTATCTAAGATTTCACCGATTTCTTCAAATTGAGTGCATGTTTCATTAATTATCTGGGAAAGTTCATTAATCAATCTCGCTTCCTGAGATTTATCCATCCAGGAACCGTATTCAATCTTAAAAATATGATCGATTTTTACTCGCTTTTCATTATAACGATAATAAAAATTCTCCATTTCCCGGAGCGTGCTGCCGGACATAAAAACATATTTATTAATATACTTTTGACCGCTTTCGATTTTTTTGGCGATTCTCACTTCGCCTTCTCTATCTAAGAGTGGAACTCTTCCCATTTCACTCAGATACATCCTGACCGGATCGTCATAATACCTTTTATTTTTGAATTTTTTCGGTGCTTTTTTCTTAACCGATACTTTCTTTTTTGTAACTTTTTTATGCGTTTCATCAATAAGCTCGATACCAGCTTCTACCAATCGTGAGATTATTTCATCGATTTTATCGAGATAAATCGGGCTGGTTGGCAAATTGTCATTGATTTGTCTGAAAGTCAGTAGATCATTGTTTTTCTTTCCCAGCTCCATCAGTTTTGAAATACACTCATTAAAACTTTGCATCTATTCTCCTTAATAAAGGGTTTTTCTAACTACTTGTTTTCCCAGACTAATAATTTTCTTTTTGAGTTCTGCTTTTTTCAAAAAAAGTTCTTTGTTCTGAGAGTTATTCACGATTTGCTCATTTATGGCTTGCAGGTTTTTTCGATATTTTCTGAGTTTTATTGATTTGATTATTTCCTCATAAGAAATATTGGGAATATCTTCCATCAATATTTCAGCAATCGTATTTTTCTCGATTTCGTCTTCTGTAATTTCAAGTAATCCCGATATCTGGGTGATATCCTCAATATGTTCAGATATTTTTTCATAAATATTCTTATAGATTTTAGATAAAAAATAATCCGATTCTATCTCTTTGGCAACTTTTTTATAATAACTTTTCTCATTCAGAATGATTTTTAATAAATCTCTCTCTTCTTCATATTTGGGAATACTGATATTTTGCCCGGTACTTTGTATTTGAAAACTGCGAGTCCTGATTTTAGAATAAATGGATTGTTCAGAGATAGTAAAGACATCTGCAATTTCTTTAACGAATAATTCCCGTGAAATCGGATCTTCCATTTCATTGAGTACTTCCACAAGCAGATTGATTTTTTCTCTTTTATTTAGATTCATAGATTGATCGTCAAGCAGGAAGGTCGGAATTGTTTTTGCTTCATCGATTCTTGTTTGAAATTTCTCTTTATCATAATTTACTAGGTAGCTACCCGGATCTTCTTTTTCAGGTAGAGTTATGATTCTGGCATTAAATCCTTTTTGGATAACATTTGATGCTGCCCGGGTTGCAGCTTTTCTACCTGCTGCATCTCCATCATAAACCAGATAAAAATTCTGGGTATATCTGCTTACAAGACTGATTTGAGCATCCGTTAATGAGGTGCCAAGAGAAGCAACCGAATTTGTGAAACCATTCTCATAAAGCCGAAGAAAGTCAATGTAACCCTCTGAAATAAGAACAAAATCCTTTTTGGAAATTTCATATCTCGTCAGAAAGAGACCGTAAAGTTCGTTCCCTTTTGTATAAATTTCTGTGGTTGGAGAATTTATGTATTTCCCGCCAGGTTGGTCATCCTGGAGAATTCTACCTCCAAAAGCAACTACTTTGCCTGTAATAGAATGAATCGAAAACATCAGACGATTACGGAAAATATCATAAATTTCATTGTCTCTTTTCGAGAATAAACCGGTTTTTTCCAGTATTTTATTGTTAATATTATTTTTGATCAGAAAGTTCTTCAATCCTGCATAACTATCCAGAGAATATCCGATTTCGAACTTTTCAATTATATTTGAAGAAAATCCTCTTATTTGCAGATGTTCTTTTGCTACAGTTCCATGTTTTTGCAAATTATCCTGAAAAAATTTCGAGGTTAGTTCATAAATTTTGTAGATTAAATCTCTTTTGCTTTCATCTTTTTGAAAGGTTTTTGTCTCTGCAAGTGTGATTCCAACTCTGGCAGCAAGTTTCTTCACTGCTTCCAGAAATGAAATTTTCTCATAATCACGCACAAAAGTAATAGCATTTCCAGCAACTCCGCAGCCAAAACATTTGAAAATCTGCTTCTTCTCACTCACCATAAAAGATGGAGTTTTTTCATCATGAAATGGACAGCGAGCTTTGTAATTACTTCCGGATTTTTTTAGAGGGAAGTAACTGCTGATCACATCAACAATATTATTGCTTTCTAAAATCCTATCGATTTGAGTTTGTTCCATTTTCTCTTTTTTTATCCACGAATTAACACGAATTAAAATTTTCTATTTCCATTTTTTTTTGAAAACTTGAGTTAAGTTTGCTTTAGCAGACTTGACTTAAGTTGTTTAACATTAGAACTCATCTAAATTTTCCATTTTAATTTATTAATTTTTAATTGAAACCACAGTAACTCCATCTCCGCCTGCTTCCGGAGGTGGTGAATAAAATTCAGCCACTCTTTTGTTTCGACGCAGAAATTGTCTTACTTTGCTGCGTAATGCACCGGTTCCTTTTCCATGCACAATTCTGATTTTTCCCAGACCTCCAACAATAGCATCATCAATGAAAGATTCAATTACAGGTTGAGCTTCATCAAAAGTGAATCCTAAAATTTTCAATTCCATTTTAATCTGTTTTTGAGGAACGTTTATTCTTTTCGATTTTTTTCTTTTTGATGCTGTTTTTGCCAAAAAAAGATTTTCTAATTGAGTTGTATAAAAAATACCGCCCACATCCACCTTTATCATATCTTCAGAAATTCCCACGATTTCACCGATCGCCTCAAAATCTTTTATCCACACAGTTTTACCGATTAACGGTTCTTTAAGAGGAGTTCCTTTTACGAATGTTAAATTGCTTTCTTCAGCACCGAAATTTCTATTTAATTTTGTTACTTTTTTCAATGAGTTTTCTAAGAGACTTTTTCTATTTTTTCTTTCTGTTTTTTTGATGTTTTCAATCTCAAAATTCAGCTCTTTTTGAAGTGAAGTTAAGAATTCTCTCGCTTCTTGAAGAGATTTCTTTTTCAATTCTTTACCCTCTTTTTTCAGCTCATCGATTTTATTTTGATGTTCAGAGATTTTTTTGTTTAATAAACTTGTTTTCAATTGGAATTGATAATTTTGTCTTGATAGTTCTATTTTCTCTTTTGATATTTTTTTCAGGATTTCTGTAAGTTCTACACTTTGATTTCCGGTAAGGTTTTTTGCTCTTTCTATCAAATCTTTATCCATCCCCAGTTTGGATGCAACTTCAATGGCAAAGCTATTTCCCGGAAGACCCAGCTTGAATTGAAAGGTTGGAATATGCTTTTTGGGATCGAACTGCATAGCAGCATTTATGCAGCTAAGGTTTTGTTCTGCAAAAACTTTCAGAGCAGTATAATGCGTTGTGATCACACCCAGAACTTCTTTTTTTACTAATTTTTCAAGGATGGATTGAGCAAGAGCAGAACCTTGTTCCGGATCTGTTGAAGCACCGATTTCATCGATAAGAACAAGAGAACCGGAATCTCCTGAATTTATCATTTCTTTAATGTTTTCGATGTGAGATGAGAAAGTACTCAACGCATTTTCTAAAGATTGATTATCTCCGATATCTGCAAAAATATTATTGAAAATTCCAATTTTACTATCAGGTTTTGCAGGAATCGGCAAGCCGGAAAGTGCCATCATAACGAGCAATCCCACGGTTTTTAAGGTAACAGTTTTTCCGCCAGTATTTGGTCCGGAAATCAGTAGAAGTTTGAAGTCCTTTCCTAATTCCAGATCAAATGGAATCACTTTTTCGATGTCCTGATAAGATTCGATCAGAAGCGGATGACGAGCTTCGATTAAACATAAAAAAGGTTCTTCTAAAATGATAGGTTTTTGAGAGTTATACTTGTTTGCCAATCTGGCAGATGCGAAGAAAAAGTCAGTGATCTTGAGGATTTCCGTGTTTTCCAGAATGTCCTCTTTGCACGTTTGAATAGACTCTGTAAAATCTTTCATGATTCGAAAGATTTCCTGTTTTTCTTCGCTTCCCAAAAGATCTAATTCATTGTTCATTCCAACGACTTCTTTGGGTTCCATAAAAACCGAAGATTTGCTGGAAGAGCGACCGTGCACAATTCCAGAAACAAAAGAAACAGAACCCTCTTTAATGGGAATAACAAAGCGATCATCACGCTGAGTAATTATTTTATCGAACAGAAAATTATTGGAAGAAAAGTCTTCCATTTTTTTATTCAGTTTGGAAACGATATTTAGACGCACAGATTTCTTCCTTTTTCTGATTGATAAAAGCGTTGAAGAAGCATCATCTTTGATCTCACCCAGGGAATCGAAAATCTGTAGAAATCTTTTTTCAAGTTCAGGATGCGGAACAATTTTTTTGATCAATTTCCTGAAATTATCCTGTTCTTCAAAATTTTCTATATCTGCAGAAAAAATATTTGCAGCACGAAGATTAAAATAGATTTTTCGGAATTCTTCAAAATTGAAAGTTTGATGTTTCAGGTTGAGAAGCAGTTCGCTGATATTTGAGATATTTTCCAGGTTATAAGAAATTTTGTTTCTTAATAATTCCTGCACTTCTTGAGTTAACTGAATATTATATTCAATTTCTTTCTTATCATTCAGAGGATGTAGTTTTTCTGCAATTTCTCCTCCCAGTTCATTATGACATTCTTGAGAGAGTAAATCTTTAATTTTATTGTATTCGAGTTGTTGAAAAGCTTTCATATCTTTTCAGTTACTTTTTCGATAATTTCTTCTAATTTATCTTTTCCTTCTTCGAGTTTCGGAATTTTTTCATAAGCTTTTCCAGTGAAAATTCTTACGAATGAGGAAATTTTGGAATTCTCAGTGCCTCGGTTAACGATTTTAGAAATTGGAGAGATATCGAGAATTATCAGCAGTATCGCTAAAATCAAAATACCATTGAGGATTCCAAAAAGCGCACCTAAAATTCGATCTAAGAATTTCAGATTTAAGAACGTTACAATCTTATGTAAGATAATTATGACAATTTTTGCTATCAGCATTATCACTAGAAAAATGAGAATATAGGCAATAATCGTAGCAAAAGTTTCGCTGATAGTGATCTTTTCCATCAGGGCGATTCTTACATCATAGCCAATCTTTCCGATCAGAAAGACAGCAACAATTAAACCCAAAAGATGAACCACACTTGAAATAAAACCCTTTAAAATACCATTAATTAAAAATGCAAGAATGAAGATTCCTAATATTACATCGATTAAATTCATATTGGTTCCTCCTTAAAAAAAATGAATGAAAAGCAGCAAAGACAAAAAAATGGGAGATATTTTCTCCCTTTTCATTTCTTTAAAAATTGTAATTAATCACCAAAATTATGTTGATAATCTTGTTCTAACCAGGTTGCTTAAAATTTTCCCATTTGCTCTTTTCCCAAGTTTTTGGCTGAGAGCTTTCATTATTTTACCCATATCTTTCATAGATTCAGCATTGAGTTCAGAGAGCATTTTTTCTACTTCGATTTCCATTTCCGCTTCTGTTAAAGGTTCGGGTAAATACGATTCTATTGTTTCGATTTCATATTTTTCTATTTCAGCCAGTTCCGGTCGTTCTCCTTGAATGTATAATTCCAATGCTTGCTGACGACTCTTAACCTGGCTTTGCAGAACAGACATGCTTTCTTCTTCAGAAAGTTCTTTCCTCAATTCTATCTCTTTATTTTTGAGAGCAGATTTGAGATAGCGAAGAACATTTAAACGTTTCTTCTCTTTCTTAAGAAGAGCATCTTTAATATCTGCTGTAATTTTCTTAATCATTTTTTCTTAATATGATTTTCTAAATCTTGAATTACGTCTTAATTGCTTTAAGGCTTTTCTTTTAGCAGCTTTTAAAGCATCTCTGTTTTTTGTGCTGGGTTTAACGTAAAATTTGTTCTTTTTTACATCAGAAAGAAGAGATGCTTTTTCACAAGATTTCTTAAATCTTCTAAGTAATACTTGAAAAGGTTCACCGTCTCTTGAAATAACTTTTGGCACTAAATCTCACCTCCTTTTTTACGAAGTTCAAACTTTAAATCGTCCTTTTTATTGTCAAGCTGGAAAATCTGGATTTTAAAATAGTTTTTCATATACAGTTTATCCACGAATTACACGAATATTCACGGAAAAAAATAATCAAATCATAATAATATTTATCAGACCTTGAAAAGGCTTCTTTCAAAGAAGCTTCCTGCTTAGCCCTTTCAAGGTTGAAATACCAGATTATCAACCTAACCATTGAAAAGGTCTATTTGAGAGAGTTCCTCTGATTGTAAACATTTTTCAAGGTTCAGTTGAACAATTGCGTTTTAAAAAAATAACAGAAAAAACTTGAATAAAATAACCATTTTAAAGTTATTGCACCGAATTTGAATAAGATAATAAATCATGGAGGGAATTGATGTTTGAAGGAATGAGAAAAAATGCTAAAATAGTCATTTATATCGTAGCTTTTGTGTTTATCGCGATGATGGCTCTTGGTGGAATCACCAGCATTTTTAATCCAAAACCTTATGTTGGAAAAATTGCAGGAAAGAAAATCCATTATAGTGAATATAGCCAATATTTAAAGAATGCTTATGCAGCTCGGGTTCAGCAAAATCCGGAAGAAGAAATCGATGACAAAGTTGCGAAAGAGATAAATGACCAAACCTGGAATCAGTTAGTTGATGAGATTCTTATCAATAAAGAAATTAAAAGATATCGTATTAAGTTGACAGACGAGGATATAATCCAGAGATTACAAGATCCATACGATGATATCAAAGCAATCCCAGATTTCCAAACCGATAGCCTGTTTGATTATCAAAAATATAATGAAGTTCTATTACAAAACGAGAACTTTGCTGCTTGGTATGAAATGAGGATCAGATCTGCTTTGCCACGAGAACTTCTTTTTGAGGAAATCAAATCTGAAGTGCAGGTAACAGAGCAGGAAGTTGAAGAAGATTATTTTATGAAAAACAATCAAGCTGATGCAAAAATCATATTCTTCGATCCCAAAAAAATAAAGGAATTTGAAGTAACCGAGGAAGACATAGAACAATATTATGAAGACAATAAGGAGGAATTCAAACTTGCTCCTGCCTGCAAATACAAATTTGTGAAAATGGTGATTCAACCGAGTGATTCTGATAACAATCTTAAAAAAGCTAAAATCGATTCTTTGTATAAGAAAGTAACTTCCGGTGAAGATTTTGCTGCAGTTGCACAGGAATTTTCCGAAGGACCTTCCGCACCTAAAGGTGGAGATTTGGGATATTTTACACGTGGAAGAATGGTAGGAGAATTTGAAGATGTTGCTTTCGCAACTAATGTAGGAGGAATTTCCGAACCTGTTTTAACTCAATTCGGATGGCATATTATCACAGTGATAGATAAACGAAAAACAGAGAGCGGGGAAGATGAAATTCGAGCAGCTCATATTCTTCTGAAAGTAGAAACCTCTGATGAAACGAAAGAGAATATTGAGATCAAAGCAGCAGATTTATATGAGAAAGCAATTGAAAAAGGATTGGAAAAAGCTGCTGAAGATTTTGTTTATCAAGTTGAGGAAACAAAAGAATTTGCAGAAGATGCTAACTATATTGGCGGAATTGGTCGTGAAGAGAGCTTGATAAAATTTGCCTTCAAAAATAAAATAGGTAAAGTTGCTGAAGTTGTAAAACTGCAAAATGGTGATTTTGTGTTAGCAGAAATTTCCTCCAAAATTGGAGAACATTACAAGGAATTTGAGGATGCTAAAAATACTATTAAAAGAGATTTGGAAAATGAGAAGAAACTGTCGATCGTTACCCTTAAAGCCGAAGAATTTGTAGAAAAG
>CAYWJN010000067.1:0-14952 GCA_964457455.1 uncultured Candidatus Cloacimonadota bacterium | reverse complement strand
ACATAACAAAAGCAAAATATATCGAAGTTCATCCCAAAACTAAATTTAACCTGCTAAAAGAAGAAAAAGCTTTTATTGACGAACAAAAGCTGACCGAATTTTTTGATGCAGTGAATGAAGTGAAGGTGAATTTGTGAATTAGGGAAAACTTACCAAATTTCTAAAAAATTTGGTAAGTTTTAGAGAAAAGGAAAAAAATGAAATATATTGTAGTAATTATAATAATATTAACCAGTTTCTCAGCTTTTGCTGAGATTCTAATTCCGATGGATATCACCCAAACCAATCACCTCAAAGCTTATGGAATCGCATTTGTAGCACTTCAAAAGCAAATAGTTGTGAAATGGCTTTTGAATTATCGTGGTGGTTCTTATCTCATCCATGATTCTTACGAAATTGAAAATATCTGTAATATCAGGGGAGTATCTTTTGAGCAGATTTCTTCCGCAAATGTGGCTTCCATTCTCGCAGAGATTGATGCAGCCAATATGGATGTAGTGGTTTTAGAGAAAGAGCCGAAAATCGCAATTTATACTCCACCCAATAAACAGCCGTGGGATGATGCCGTAACTCTGGCTTTAACTTATGCAGAAATTGATTATGAGACTGTTTGGGATGAAGAAGTTTTAGCTGGTTTGCTCGATGAATATGATTGGCTCCATTTACATCATGAGGATTTTACAGGTCAGTATGGAAAGTTTTATTCCAGTTTCAGAAATACTGCCTGGTACCAGGAAGATGTGCGTAATAATGAGGAACTTGCTGCTAAACTAGGATTCAATAAAGTCTGGGAATTGAAACATGTGGTTGCTGAAAAAATTCGAGAATATGTTAAGAATGGTGGATTTTTATTTGCCATGTGTGCAGCCACAGATACTTTTGATATTGCTCTTGCAGCAGGAAGTATTGATATTTGTGATGCTGTTTTTGATGGAGATGGTTTTGACCCGGAATCTGAAAGCAAACTAAATTTTTCTCGAACTTTTGCTTTTGAGAATTTCACGCTGATATTTAATCCTTACCAATATGAATTTTCCAGTATCGATGCCAGCGATTATGCTCAACTTCGTGGGGCAGAAGCTGATTATTTTCAATTGTTCGATTTCTCTGCAAAATACGATCCGGTTCCAACCATGCTCACTCAATGTCATACAAGTGTTATCAATGGATTTCTGGGTCAGACGACCTCTTTTCATAAAGAATTTGTTAAGAAAAGTGTAATTATTATGGGAGAATCTCCCCAAGTGGAAGAAGTGAAATATTTACACGGAAATTTCGGGAAAGGTACTTTTACTTTTTATGGCGGACACGACCCTGAAGATTATCAACATCGTATCGGTGATCCGGAAACCGTGTTAGACCTCCATAAACAGTCACCTGGTTATCGTTTGATTTTAAATAATATTTTATTCCCAGCAGCAGAAAAGAAGAAATTGAAAACATAAGTTTGAAATTAAAAATTATGAAATATACTAATTCTCTTCCAAATGAAGTTTATATAATTTTTGTTCAGAGTCACTTACGATGTAAAATGTATTTGTTTCTGCAATAAATACAATGCCTTCTGCTTTGGGAAAATTCAGAGAATATTGTTCTCGAATGTCATTTATCGGATCCCATAAATACAGCTTCTCAGATTCATCACTAACGATCCAGAATCCGTCTCTCGAATCATCATAAAAAATACCGGTATAATCATCAGCAAATGATAATTCTGTCTCCTGAAGATTGGAAAAATCCTGGCTGACCTTGATGAATAATCCTGGATCTTTTTCTTTGAGAAGATAAAATTCCCCGGAACTTCCCAAACATAATCCTTCTAACCCGGAGTTCATAGTGTATTGGGAAATAGATAATTCTATCCTTTGTAACTCTTCACCTTGTAACGATACATTTATAATTTCAGTAGTTTCTTCTTCTGCTACCCAAAGTGAATTAGTGCTAATATCAAAAGCAATCCCTTCCAGATCATTACCCACAAAATTAAGCGTTTGCAATAATTCACCATCTAAACCAATATTATATATCTGATTTGCAGGAGGATCGCTTACTGTCCATAATGTTTGAGTGCCGGGATCATAAGTTAATCCTGACGGTTCTGTAACATCTATTTCTATTTCGGAATCTAAGACCAATTTATATGGCTCTCCAAATTCAGTAATTCCTTCATCCAGGCTGCAGGAAATAAAAGCAAATAATAATATTAATATCAAATATAGTTTAATATCCATTGAATTTACTTTATAAAAAAGCAGCAGGAGCAAAAGCCCACTGCTGCTTTTAATTCAATAATCCTATTCGTTGGAAGCACCAGGTGTGGGAACAGTAAAGAATTCCCATGTGTTGGTTCCATCAGGAAGACGACCTTCAGATACATCAGTTGTTTGGGCACCAAATGTATATGAATCGATAATTGTTGTTCCATCCGATGCTGTTAAACCAATATCCTCACCATCACTGGAGAGTTTAACTTCATCGAGATGAAGAATTCCCTGCTCAGGCTCTTTATCTGCCCAAAGAATCAGGAATTCACCCGGAAAAATGGTTGTTGAATCCGGATAAGTTGTAGGGATTTGATATGCTGTAAGATCTGTAAGATCATCGGTCACATACATTCCACCAATATCACCAGCAATATTACCACCATTATAGATCTCGATCCAGTCATCAAAATCACCATGTTCATCAGCATAACAAGAATCGTTACTGGCTAAGAATTCGTTGATAAAGAAGAGCGCAGCTGGCACAACACCACTTCCGTTTGCAGTACCAGGAGTAGGCATACTGGTATAACCTGCACCAAAATATTCCCATGTGTCTTCTCCATCCGGAATTCGACCGTAAGAGATATCTGTAGTTTGTTCTCCATAAGTCAATGAATCCAGAACTGTAGTGCCATCAACATCAGTTAAGCCGATCTGCTCACCATCCCCACTTAACTTAATATCAACGTGCAATACTCCTTGCTCCGGTTCTTTATCTGCCCACAATACGATAAATCCACCTGAGGGGATTGTTGTTTCATCTGATTTCCCTGCCGGGATCTGCCAGGCTGTAAGGTCTGCCAGATCGTCGGTAATGTACATACCTGCGATATCAACGTCTTCCTCTCCGGCATTATAGATCTCGATCCAATCATCATGGTCACCATTCTCATCAACCGGACCATAGTCGTTGCTGGCCATAAATTCGTTGATAAAAAGAATGACATCATTTGTGTCCGGTCCACTTGTGTCATCGTCGCTACATCCCATAAGCAGGAACATTCCTACCGTTAGAATAATAAGCCATTTTACATACCTCATTTTTTCCTCCTTTGTTTTTTGAGTTTTTTTAACACATCATTAAGAAACTCCTGATCTCAAGAGTCTCAATCTATTACTTATCTACTGATTACTTGCACCGGGAGTTGGTGTATCAAAAGTTGTCCAACTGTCTGTTCCATCCGGTAGGCGACCTACTGAAACGTCTGTTGTTTGTCCGCCAAAAGTATATGAATCAATTATTGTAACACCATCAACATCGGTTATTGCTATGTCTTCACCACCACTTGAAAGCTTAAAATCTACATGTAGTACTCCCTGATCGGTTTCACCATCTGCCCATATCAATAAAAAAGCTCCAGGCTGGACTGTAGTTAATGCTGGTTCTGTTGTTGGGATCTGACATTTTGTTAAATCGGTTAGATCATCAGAAACATACATGCCACCAATATCTATAGCTGCATCTGTTCCATTAAAAAGTTCAAACCAATCATCAAATCCACCAAATTCATCTTCATTGGTTGTATCATTGCTTGCCAGGAATTCATTTATACAAAGTATGTTCAATGGTTCAGGTTCCGGTTCGGGTTCCGGTCCTGTTGATTCATCAAGGCTGCATCCCATGATAATTAACATTCCTATCATACTAAATAAAAACCATTTTGAAAATTTCATATCATTCTCCTTCTAAAAATTAACTACTGCTCTCATTTGGAACACATTGAAATCATCATTACCGGTCAAAGCGCCACCCATATCTGCATTATCGGAATTATCAATGATATTATAATTTAGCATAAGACGCAAATTAGGGTTTGCATACCAGTTTAATCCAACAACGATATTGTTTGCCATCCCACCAAATATATTAGCATCCTCATCAGTTAAATCTAAATGGCTATATCGTACAGCAAGTTCTAAAGCACCTTTCTTACTATTGGGAATGACCTGTCCGAATTCTCCCTCATCAATATAGTAAGGGCGTTCTTCTCCTGTTATTATCCAGCTCAGGAATGTATAAAAACCACTGAAAGTAATATCATCAAAATCTTCCAAGCGAGTCAGATTTGATTGTATGTATTCACCTTGAAGACAGAAATTATTATATTTCATAGCACCTTCCAAGCCATACAACGTAATTGTTTTTACATCACTGACATCGGCAACAAGGATTTCAGTGTCTCCCATCTTTGCTTCCGGCTCAATCTTATATTCAATTGATTCACTATCATTATCAGGAGTTTGATAAACTCCACCAAAACCTAAATGGAATAATAAGTTTTCACCAATTTTTGGTGCAAGAGCAAAACGACCTGCAAAACCAATACTTTCGTCAATTCGTGTTTGTTCTTTTTCTGCAAATTCCTGTCCATAAACTGCTGTTGAAAAATGCCAGATTTTCCCCCATTTTGTAAGACCTAATGCTGATCTTCGTCCTGGTGGAAAAACATTCGGATAAGCTCTTTCCATAAAAGTTAATAATCTCGAACTTGTCAATTCATTTAAACTAAATGGAATTTTGAAATGACCGACTTTAATAAAACCATTATGAAAGCCATTATAACTGAACCACATGTCTTTGACCTCAACAGAATTATCAGCGATATCCATGTCATATTCTGCATTCCACACCTTCCAGAGTTTTGATTTTACGGCAAATCTTCCTCGTCGAAGCATTGTACCATTTCGCATATCATTTTCATTATTTAAAAAATATGCAAAATCCAAATACATGCGAACATCAAGACGGGTTTTGAAATTTCCATCGTCAGATATCCATTTCAAGATCCCATTTTCCCAAGCTGTTTCTCCAGTGGAAGTCTCTGCGGATAAAATCCCCACACAAAGAACAACTAACATTAAAACAGTCGTCTTTTTCATTTTTCCTCCTTTTTTTTTAACGGCTTTTTAATTTTGAAATCTCTTTTTTGTCAAATATTTTGTTTCTGAGAATTGGCCAGGCAAATGAAACAAGTGCCAATATCAATAGAGTTAAACTCACCGGACGGGTGAAGAATATAGTGTAGTCACCCATCATCACAGCTCTACGGAAGTTTGTTTCCGCTATGTTTCCCAGCACGATTCCCAATACGATCGGAGCAACCGGATAGTTATGTCTTCTCAATATCCAGCCAAAAACTCCAAATCCAAGACAGGCTGCGATATCAAAGAAAGAATATCGCACTGCAAAACTACCGATTATCGATACTGTGAATATCATTGGATAGAGTATCTTTTTGGGAACTGTAGTAACTTTGATCCATAATTTGCTGCCGAATAATCCGAGAACCAACATGACCAGATTTGCAATCAGCAAGCTGGCAAATAATCCGTAAATAATTTCAGGATTATTATTGAAAAGTTGCGGTCCAGGTGTGAGATCATGGATCATTAGTGCACCAATAAGCACGGCTGTGGACGCACTTCCTGGAATTCCGAGAGTGAGAAGTGGAACCAATGCACCACCTACAGAACTACTATTTGCAGCTTCGGCAGCAGCAACTCCTTCCAGGCTTCCATGTCCAAATTTCTCAGATTCTTTACTTGTTCGTTTTGCTACATCATAAGAAATAAAAGCAGCAATAGTAGCGCCTGCACCCGGGAAAATTCCAATCAGCGTTCCCATCACAGAAGATCTTAGAATAGTTAATTTCAATTTCCAATAGTCAAGAAGTCTCGGCCATTGTGTTTTTTCCAATTCAATTTTTTTACTCTTAAAATTCTGCTCGTCGATCTGTTTAAAAACTTCGCTAAGAGCAAAAAGCCCAATTAAAGCAGGAATCAGAGAAAATCCATCATAAAGATGAACCGAACCGAAAGTGAATCTGCTTACACCCGATATCGGATCGATACCGACAGTATTAATTAGCAGACCAAACATTGCAGCAATGAACGCCTTTACCCAATTTCGTCCACCTAAAGTAGCAACTGTGGTTAATCCAAAAATGGCTAAAGCAAAATACTCAGCAGGATGAAACTTCACTGCCACTTTTGCTAATTGCACACTAAACAAAATGAGGATAATGGTTCCAATAAAACCACCGATTGTGGATGAAACCAGAGAAACTCCCAATCCCATTCCGGGTTTATTTTGTTTGGTTAACGGATATCCATCAAAAGATGTTACTACTGCTGAGGGCGTACCCGGAGCATTGATTGTTACTGCGGTTATCGAACCACCATAATTTGCAGCAATATAGATCGAAACAAGAAGTATCAAAGCTAAAGTTGGTGACATTGCATAAGTGAATGGAACAAGCAGAGCAACTCCCATCGAAGGAGAAAGACCCGGCATTGCACCAACCAGAATTCCCATAATTACACCCAAAACAATAAATAATATCGGTTGCCATCCCAAGATAAAACCAAATCCCTGAGCCATATTTGTTAATATTTCCATACAACCTCTAAAATATTATTTCGATTAATTTGCCCACTGGAAGCGGAACATAAAGCAATTTATAAAATATCAAATAAGAGAAAAGTAACCAACCTGCAGAAATTAGCAACATTGTCAGATACTTGCGATATCCCAACATGTATATTCCCACCAATAGGAAAACAAATGAACTAATAAAATATCCGATATAGAAAATACAAATCAAATAAAGTATCAATAATCCAATAAATCCGAATACTATCTTTGTATTTCCTCCTTCATGCTCGATCTCTTTCTTTTGTCTTAGAATATCGATCAGGAGATAAATATTTAGAGGAATCAATATAAATATCCAAAGTCGAGGAATTACTGAAGGACCTACTTTTTCATTACTCGGGAAAGAATAGGAAATGATGAAAAGAATAATCGAAAGTATGATAAAAAATAACGGGAGCATGATCCTGCCAAGATATTTTCTTTTGGGTGAACGATTTACAAAAAATCCTATAATCAGGAAAATGATCACAAAAAAAATAGCGAGGAAATTCAATGCTTTTCCAGCAGCAAGTTTTGCCATCAAGCTGGTTGCTTCAGTGTTTATAATACCGATTTTTTGAAGATAATGGGTAAATTGTTCTTTGTCGGCATGCACGATTTTTGTAAATTCTTCGGAACTTTTATAAATAACATCGATACCACCTTGTTCCCAATATTCACGCCATTCGGGATCATTATTTACATTGGTGAAAAGTTCATCATACCATTTTTTTATTTCAGGCGGACTACCCTTTTTCAGGACAAAACCGCGCCACATGAATTCGTTGTCCAAATCGGTTATTCCAAATTCGTTAAAGGTGGGAACATCGGGAAATTGCGGTAATCTGTTCGGACTGGAAACTGCAGCGATCTGCAGTTCATCATTTCCCAATACTTCGCGTGGATTTCCTACATATGCTACACCTTGTTCTCCCAATAAAGCGGCTCTGGCTTTTCCACCGCTTTTAAATGGAATCCATTTAGCTGTGATTCCTGCTTCCTCCCAAATTTTTAAGGCAGTAACATGATCCAATCCGCCATTTGCAGGACCCAACCAAAGCTGATTACCGTTCTTAACTTTCGCATCAGTCAGAATATCTTCCCAGCTATTTATGTTTTGCTTTTTGTGAGTTATCACGCATTCGGGGTCTGCCATCATCATGGCTACCCAATCAATTCCATCAATATAAGCTTCACCACCGGAAGATACGATCTTAGAGATATTTGATTTTGTACAAGCAAAAAGTGTATAACCGTCTGCTGGAAGCTGAAGCAAACGTTTAATTGCAACAATACCACCCGAACCTGGTTTATTTTCGACCACAAATGTAGCGTCGATATAATTGGAAGCAACATCTGCAAATTTGCGAGCTGTGATATCTATCAATCCACCCGGACCTGTATAAACAATTATTGTTATTGGCTTTTCTGGGAATGAAAATTCATCATCTGATTTCTTACAAGATGTGAAGATAAGCAGGGTTAATAAAAGAATAATCAGTAGTTTTTTCATTTCTTATTCTCATCATCTACATTAGCTGAAGTAATAATAGTTTTAGCAATATTGGAAGTATAAACATTTATTTGCTTCATTAAATCCATCAATTCCATATGTATTTCATGAGTTGCAATAGACTCGGTTAATTCGTTGCTGATCCTTTGTAAATGGCTACTTCGATATTCACTTTCGAGCTTGGAATATTTTTCTTCTTTTTTCAAAATTTTGGTAGCTTCTGTTGTATTTAATTCTTTAAAAGCTTCTTCCAATCTACTAATTTGTTTGGAAGCTTTTGAGTGATATTTAATGATCTCTTCTTTTCCAGCATCAGAAAAATCAGTTTTCAAATTATGCTTTTTCTGAATAAGAGGGATAACATTTTTATCGATAATATCTCCAATACTTTCTATATCATTAACAGAAGACATCATCACATAAACCTCTTTCGCTTGTTCGTCATTCAAATCTTTTCGTTGGATTTTAATAAGGTATTTTAGTATTTTTTCTTCCAAATAATCTATTTTATTCTCACGCATCCTAATGCCTTCTAATAGTGAGATATTTGGATATATCTCATCGGATTGCTCTTTTTCATCAAAGAATGGTTTTATTGCTGCATTTAACATCCTTTTCACGATTTTCATCATTCTCAAAACTTCAGATTTTGAAAGTTCAATTGCCAAAGACGGAGTCTCAATAACTTTTTCATCTAAATGCATAATTCTGGGTTTTGTGCCACTTTCGTATTTTTTTCTTGGCAAAATTGTAAAAATTAATTTTGCAAAAAGAGTAGTAAACGGTAAGAATATCAAACCGAAACCTACATTAAAAATAGTATGTGAATTGGCAATCTGTCTTGGAACTACTGCACTCCTTGCTGCAATTTCTGTGAGAGAAGCATCTGCAACTGGAGAGATGGAGCGGACAAAATCAGCAAAAGTCGGAATCCAGAAAATGAAGATTAAAACTCCTGAGATTTTGAAAATAACATGAGCGATAGCAACTCTTTTTGCATCTCGAGAAGTATTTATGCTGGCAAGTGCTGCTGTGATACAGGTTCCAATATTTGAACCAAAAATAAGTGGAATACCAGCTTCAAGTGATAGTAATCCTTGTGATGCCAGAACTATTACGATCCCTGTGAAAGCACTACTACTCTGAATTAATCCGGTAAATAGTGCTCCTATTAAAACTCCCAAAAGTGGATTTTCCAGTTCTAAAAGAAGGTTGATAAATCCGTCATAAGAACGAAGTGGATACATTGCCTTTGACATAATATGCATTCCAAAAAATAAAATACCAAAACCCAGGATAGCTTCACCTAAGTTTTTGTAAGCCTCTTTTTTTACGAACACTTTTAAAACAAATCCAACAGCTATCATTAACAATGCATAATCTGTAAATTTGAATGCAATTAATTGCGCCGTGATGGTAGTTCCAATATCTGCACCGAGAATCACCCCTAAAGATTGAGCAAATGTCATTAATTCCGCTTGCACGAAACTAACCAGCATCACTGTTGTTGCACTGCTGCTCTGGATGATCATCGTGACTAATGCTCCCACGGTCAAAGCGATGACTCTATTTTTTGTGAGAGATGAAAGAATATTACGCATCTTATTACCAGCAGCTTTTTTCATCCCATCACTCATCATGTTCATTCCGAATAAAAAGAGTCCTAAACCACCGAGAACTCCAGTTATCAAAAAGAATATCCATCTCGAATCACGTGCAGTTAATTTGAAATACACAATATCATTTTCATTTAAATCATTTTGGATTCTGGCAGAGCATTTATAAACTCCCTTTTTTGAACCTAAAATAAAATGGGTTTCAGCTATTCCATTGTTATCTGTATATACCACTTCGTTTTCAAAAGCATAATCCTTTGCACCGGATGGCTTTGTTATTAAATTAAATTTAACAGCTACATTTGCAACGGGTATATTATTTTGACCTTTTACAATTACTGATAATGGTTGTTCAATTTTTTTACCAACTACATTAATTAGCGAATAATTTAGAATGTCAGGTGTTTTTTCCAATTTTAATGTGTTTTGATTTTCTGAACCAAAAATCGAAAATGCAGTAAGCAGAAAAAAAACTAATAAGATTACTCTTTTTTGCATGAACTGACTCCCAAATT
Source organism: uncultured Candidatus Cloacimonadota bacterium (assembly GCA_964457455.1). Lineage (GTDB taxonomy): Bacteria > Cloacimonadota > Cloacimonadia > Cloacimonadales > TCS61 > JABMPU01. Next base: position 4,630 of record CAYWJN010000067.1, on the reverse strand, counting down.
TGCTATTTCAAATATTTATCAAACATCAAACCGTGACGCAGACCACGATCACTGATAGTAAAAGAATCAATCTTGAAAATTTCCATGATAGTATTAATTATTCCCGCTCCTGCTAATATCACATCTGCTCTCTTAGGCTGAAGCCCCGGAATTTGTTTTCGCCCTTCGATAGTTTTATTTTTATATAAATTGATTTGTCTTTTTACTTCATCTAAAGACATTTGAGAACCTTGAATTATTTTAGGATCGTATTTAACCATTTTATGCATAACTGCTCCCATACTGGTTACGGTTCCACCAATCCCGATCAGGTAATCTGCATTTTTATCTGAGATATTTTCGCTAAAAAAAATCATCATATGATCTTGCATTTTCTTTAGTTCTTCATCTTTTACAGGATCGGAAATTAAGAATTGTTCGGTGGGATGAACTGCACCCAGATTCAGGCTGATACGATTATTAAGATTAGTTCCTTTCCCAAATATAAATTCCGTGCTGCCACCACCTGTATCGAAAACAACAACGTTTTTATCTGTGTTTCCAATTGTAGATAAAACTGCCAGATATGACAATCTTGCTTCTTCTTCTCCTTGAATTACTGTAATTGTAAGTCCCAATTCATCTTTTACTTTTTTTTGGAATACATTGCTGTTCTTTGCAGTTCGCAAACACATTGTGCCGACTGCAATAATTTCATCTACTTCGTGTTTAGCAGCAATGTCCACAAATTCTTTTAGAGCATCAATATTGCGTTTCATCGCTTCATCTGAGATAATTCCTGTTTTCAGCAATCCTTCTCCCAATCTGGAAATATTATTTGTATCTATTATTGTTGTTGATTTCCCATTTTCAATTGAGAATAGAAAAAATTTGATCGAGTTTGTCCCAATATCTAATATTGCATATTTATCCATTTTTACATCCCTATAAACAAACCAAATTATTTAATATTTAAGCCCAAAAGTCCGTTTCATTGCTTTGATATAATTAATATTTTCGTATTCAGCTAAACCGATTTTTTTTACAGTTTTGAGAACTATTCCGAAGTCAGCGTGTTCAACAGCAATAGTTTTGGTTTCAAACTCGTTGAATTTTACTTCAGCAATTTCCACGATTGCATCATCGATCAGAAAGCCGTGTCTGTTTTTCTCTACATTTATCTTCTTCAGATCAGGATTATTTCCGATTAATTCTTCCATATATTCTTTGTATGAATATTCATCTTTATCAAGATACGGCAGCTTTATTCCAAATGCTTTATAAACAAGTGCAAGGTCATTAATATGGATCGGAAAAGCAGATTTTGCCAGAACTGTCCACTGTTCCAAACCGTTCTTTTCATTTATTCTTATTGGTGATTTGATATCCATCAATTCATCTCTGATCTTTGTATTATCATTACTGTTCTTCGATAAGATATAGATTTCAGAACTTTTTCTATGACGAGCATTTCCATATTTTTTAATGTTTTTTTCACCTTTGGAAAGATTGTCTCCAAAAGTTCTCCATTCCCATCGTGGTATGATTTTCTCCATTCTTATGCTCCCTGTTTACTATTTATGTTTTCAATTTTCTTTTTTGCATCAGCAATTTTTTCCCAATTGCCTTCCCATTTGTTGTATAATATCAAGGAGCCTATCTCTAAAATTTCTTTGAGTTTTGGTTCCTTAATTGAATAGTGAACATTTCTCCATTTCTGTTCCTTTAAAAGATAGGCTCCTTCGTGAAGTATTTTCAAATGGGCAGATAAAGTATTTTGAGGAACGCCTATTTTTTCTGAGAGTTCGGTTACAGTTAAAGAATCATTTTCCATCAAAGTATAAATTATTTTAATTCGTATTTCATTAGAAATAATATTGAATAGTTTTGATAACTTCGAGGTCACAAAATCATCTATCATCATCCATCCTTTATCTCATCTGAGACTTTTCTGATATGATGGCGTTATAAGTCAAGTTCTTTATATGTTTTTTTGTTAATTTAATATGGAATAAAAAGATATATCCTTTTAAGAGCAAAAATATCTGGACAAACTAAATTGTGAAATCTTTTTGACGCTCGAATTTGTTGGGGGAGAAGATATGGAAAAAACAGAAGATATTCAGGAAAAGCAATTAGAGACATCTGAGGATAAAGAAGAAATTCAGGTTGCAACAAACGAAGTTGAAGCAAAACCGGTTTCGGAAATAGATTCGGATTTTGATAAATTGTTAGAAGAATCTCTGGTAAATATCAAAGAACTCGCTGTTGGCGATAAAGTCGAAGGTGAAATAATAAACATTACTGATTCGTATATTTTTGTTTCTCTGGGTGGAAAACGTGATGCTTATGCAGAAAAACAGGATTATTTCGATAAAAACGGTAAACTGCGCTGTAAGATTGGAGATATTTTAAAGGGTTTTGTAGTAAAATATTCAGATACAGAAACTCTGATTTCCAAGAGTTTGATTTCAGCAAATATTGAGGTTCTTCGGGATGCATTCGAGGAGAAAGTTCCGGTAAACGGCAAAGTGAAATCCTTAACAAAAGGCGGCTATCTCATTGATATTTCAGGAGTAAAGGCTTTTTGCCCTATCTCACATATCGATATTAAATTGGTGGTTGATCCGAAGCAGTTTATAGGTGAATCTATTGATTTCCGAATTATTAAATTCGAGGAAAAAGGAAGGAATATAGTTGTTTCTCGAAGAGTTATCTTAGACGAAGAAAGAGACAAATTGAAAAAAGAAACTCTGGAGAAATTGGAAGTTGGGATAAATGTTCGTGGAAAGGTTACACGCCTGACAAATTTTGGTGCTTTTGTCGATTTAGGTGGAATTGAAGCACTTTTGCATATTTCTCAATTTTCCTGGGTAAGAATAGATTCTCCTTCTGAAGTTATGAATATTGGTGATGAGGTTGAAGCGAAAATAATAAAAATTCAGGGTGAGAAAATTTCTCTTTCATTAAAAGCATTGCAGGAAAATCCTTTAGATGCTGCACTCAAGGAATTGAAAGAAGGTGATATTGTTAATTGCCGCATTCTTCGCAACTTACCATTCGGTTCTTTTGTAGAAATAAAACCTGGTGTGGAAGGACTCATTCCAATCTCGGAATTGGCTCGTGGAAGACGTATCAACAATCCTTCAGAAGTAGTAACAGAAGGTGAATTTGTAGAAGCTCAAATTCTGAAAATAAATCCTGATAACAGGAAAATATCACTTTCATTAAAAGCACTTCAACCTGATCCCTGGGACAATATTCAGGATATACTTTCTGAAGATGATGTGTTTAACGGAGTCATTGAAAACGTAGCTTCCTTTGGTACTTTCATCAAAATCAGAGAAGGGGTTACAGGGCTTGTGCCAAGTTCAAAATTGAAGATAGTAGGTAAAAAATTTGATAAAACAAATATTGGTGAGGAATTCAAAGTTCGGGTTGTAAAGATAGATAAAGATTCTCGTCGTATTTCTCTGGAACCTACCAATATGCCTGAATCTGCTGTGGAAGCAAAAGACGATTGGCACAAATATAAAAAGCAAAAAGTCAAGAAAACATATGTTGATGAAGATAATCCATTTGCGAGTTTGTAAACTGCTTAATTGGTGAAAAATAGTGAACCGGACAGGAAATGATTCTTGTTCGGTTTTTTATTTTATCTCAAATTATCTGCTTCTCATTCAAAGTTTCCACAGCTTTCTTGAAGCCAATAAAAGAGATGACCGAAACAATCCCGGCAAGTATAAGATGTAATGACACTTTAACTATTTTTTTCATCAGATCTATTCCAATGTTTCAAGATTAAAATTCTTTAACGAAACTGAGAAAAGACAAAATTAAAGTCAAATGAAATTATTTTGTCCCTACTAATTCCATAAAAGAGTTGCAAACCTTTCAAGTATTTTTAAAAGAGACACATAAAAGATTAAAAAAATAACCCAAAAGGTTTGCAAAATGAAAAAAGATAATATTGATTTTAAAGTCAACTACAAAATCGACCCGAATCTAAAAATAACTACTTTCTCAGGTTTCAAGATATTTCGGCAGGCGGTGAAGTCATTTTCAGTCTTTGAAAAATTAGGGAATGATTTCGGAATGAAGAGCAGAAATAAAAAATATCGTGAATTCGATTATTTCTCTACTTTGATGGCAAATTTAGTAACAGGCGGAACAGTAATTGATGATGTTATGCGTTTTCAGAAGGATAAAGTTTTTCAAAAGATTTTTGGTTTTACTAAAGGAATTCCACAAAGCAATAGAGAAATTTCGAAATATAAACAGGAAAACGCTTTTATCCATTTTGAATAAAGTTTATAAAGGGCGGAAACCTGTAGTTCGAGTTCTTTGTTTTATGGATAGTTCGGAGTTGGAAGTTTACGGAAAACATTTTGAAGGAGCTTCCAAAAATTATAATGGAGATCAAGCGTATTGAAGATGAGGGTTGGAAATATTCCATAACCTTGAAGAAATTTGATGTCTTTTTTGAAGAATCCCGGACAATTCCTGAAGATCAATGGATAAATGATTATAGTTCCTTTGAATATTTGCCTTCAGATTCAGAATTGTTTCACAGAGTAGCAGTCAAACGAGTAGAAAAAGAAAAAGATTTGTTCGGTAAATATGATTATTATTGCATCATTACCAACAATCG
>CAYWJN010000066.1:0-15077 GCA_964457455.1 uncultured Candidatus Cloacimonadota bacterium | reverse complement strand
AACACATCGTATATTAGATGCTATTTTAGCAACCAATTTTTGACTATTAAGCCAATTTTTTGGACAGTTCGATGAACTGTCCCTACAAAGTTCCAAATAAAAAAAACAGGCAACCATATTTGGCAGCCTGCTTAATTCTAAATTTATAATTCTTAATTATTTCGCGATTTCTTCGGTTTTAATATCTTCTTTTTTGGTTTTTGTAACTTTACCTTCCACGAATTCGATAATAGCCATGGGAGCACAGTCACCTTTGCGAAATCCGTTTTTGAGAACGCGAGTATAACCACCTTCCACGCTTGCATATTTGGGAGCGATTTCATCAAATACTTTTTTAACGAGAGTTCTGTTTTTTAGAACCTTGAAAGCCAGTCTTCTGTGATGAACTCCACCTTTTTTGCCATAAGTTATCACTCTTTCCGCAACACCTCTGATTTCTTTTGCTTTTGCCACAGTTGTATTTATTCTGCCGTGTTCCACTAAAGAACAAACCAGGTTTTTCAACATTAGCTTACGATGGTCAGCTTCTTTTCCGAGTTTTCTGCCTTTAACTTTATGTCGCATAATCTTAACCTTTCTTTTTGGTAGTTATCTTGCTTTTTGTATTTTGGATTTCTTCGATTAATCCTTTCACATCAGTACCGAGGGATAAATTGTATTTTGCCAGCAATATATTAATCTCTTCCAAAGATTTTTTCCCGAAGTTGCGGTATTTGAGCATTTCGTTTTCGCTTTTTTCTATCAGTTCCCCGATTGTATCAATCTTGGCTGCTGAAAGACAATTGCTGCATCTCACGGAAAGTTCCAATTCATTTACATTTGTAAAAAGGATTTTTTCCAATCTTTCCAGTTCAGGATTTATCTCTATTTCTTCGATGTATTCCGGTTCTTTTTCAAAAAGAACCATCTTAGCATACAAATCTCTCAGAATCATCGCAGAAAGATAAAGAGCATCTTTTGGATTCATGCTACCATCTGTGGTAATTTCAATGATTAATTTATCGAAATCTATTGTTTCACCAACTCTTTGACGGTCCACATAAAAGTTAACTTTTGTAACCGGAGAATAAATGGAATCTATCGGGATCACGCCCACAGGTTTATCTTCCGCATCATGATTTTCCGAAGGGCAATATCCTCTGCCAATTCCAGTCCAGAGTTCCATCCTGAAATCGATATCTTCTGTCATTTCCAACAAAACCAGGTCATCATTTATGATTTCAACATTAGCACTTCCTGCTATTTCGCTGGCTGTAACAGGTCCGATTCCTTTATGTTCCAGAATGAGTTTTTCTTCTTCAATAGATTCAGATTTTATTACCAGTTTTTTCAGTCTTAAAATCAAGTCGATAAAATCTGCATTGGAACCTGCAATAGGAGTAAATTCATGATGTAAACCTTCAATTTTCACAAATCTGATGGCAGCACCCTGAACAGACGAGAGCAGAACTCTTCTCAGAGTATTTCCAATGGTTGTGCCAAAACCGGGTTCCAAAGGTCCAATCTCGAATTTACCGAAAGTCGGACTATAAGTTTTTTGATCAGCTTGAACTTTTTCGGGCAATTGTATAGGTTCAAGGAAATTCATAAATTAACTCCTTTTCTACTTAGAATAATATTCAACAATAAGACGTTCATCAACATCCAGAGGGATTTGTATGCGGGTTGGAATGCTGAGAATCTTACCCATGAACTGGTCTTTATCTACTTCGAACCATTCATAGTTAGAAACTTCAGTGGAAGCTTCCATCGCTTCCTGAATCAACGTTATTCCTCTGCTTTTTTCTTTAATAGAAATTTCATCTTCCGAGCGAACTAAAAAGGAAGGAATATTTACTTTGCGCCCATTAACCAGGATATGACCGTGTCGTACGATTTGACGAGCAGATTTCCTGGAAGGAGCAAATCCCATCCGATAGATAATATTATCCAGGCGGCATTCTAAAAACTGGAGAAGGTTTTCACCGGTAATTCCAGATTTTTTGGCAGCCATTTTAAAATATTTCCCGAATTGTTTTTCCAAAATTCCATAAATACGTCTTACCTTTTGTTTTTCTCTTAGATGGATACCATAATCACTTAATCTTCTTCTAAAACCTTTTGCATTTCCATGTTCACCGGGAATATAAGCTCTTTTTTCAAAGGCGCATTTATCCGAGTTACAGCGTGAACCTTTTAAAAAAAGCTTTGTGCCTTCCCTTCTACATAATTTACAAGAGGGGCCAGTATATCTTGCCATAATAAGTTCCTATATCCTTCTGGTTTTTCTTGGTTTGCAGCCATTGTGCGGAATTGGAGTAGTGTCTTTGATCATTGTCACTTCCAAACCATTTGAATCTAATGATCTGATTGCAGATTCTCTACCGCCACCAGGTCCGGTTACAATTACTTGAACTTTGTTAATACCCATTTCCAGAGAAGCTTTTGCTACTTCTGCAGCAGCGAGCTGAGCAGCAAAAGGAGTACTCTTTTTTGCGTGTTTATAACCGATTTTTCCGCCGCTTGACCAGGTTAACACATTGCCGGCTTTGTCGGAAAGAGTCACGATCGTATTATTAAAGCTGGAGTGAATATGTGCAACACCTTCATTATAAGTGAGTCGAACTCGTTTTTTCTTTGTTCTTTTTGCTGTTGTTTTCTTTATTGCCATCAGTTACCTCTTTATTACGCCGGAAGTTCTGCGTCTGCCGCGCCTGGTGCGTGCATTAGTATGAGTTCGTTGTCCTCTTACAGGGAATCCTTTTTTGTGTCGTAATCCTCTGTAACAACCTGTTTCCATAAGACGTTTGATGTCCATTGCTACCTGAGTTCTAAGCTCACCTTCCACAATTATTTCATCCTGGATTATCTCTCTCAGAGTTTTTTCTTCTTCTATTGTAAGGTCTTTCACTTTTTTATTTTCATCGATTTTTGCTTTTTTTAAAATCTTTGAAGAGATGGATCTTCCAATACCGAAAATATAAGTAAGTCCAATCACAACTCTTTTATCTTTTGGTAATTCAATGCCTGCTAAATGAGCCAAGTTATATCCTCCTTAAAGATACTTTTTTTTATAATAATTTCTTAAACATAGACAATCAGTTTAACCTTGTCTTTGTTTATGTTTAGGATTTGCTTTACAAATAACCCGGATAACTCCGTGTCTTTTTATTATTTTACAATCCTTACAAATCTTTTTCACTGATGCTCTTACTTTCATTTTTTCCTCTATTTATAGCGGTAGGTAATTCTACCCCTGTTCAAATCGTATGGAGATAATTCCACTTTCACTTTATCACCCGGTAAAATTCTGATATAATGCATTCTCATCTTACCGGAACTATGAGCAAGAATTTGATGCCCGTTTTCCAATTCTACTTTGAAAGTAGTATTTGGCATTGCTTCCCTCACAATGCCTTCAACTTCTATAACTCCTTCTTTTGCCATAATTTAAGCCTCATATTCGCTTAAAATCTCTGCTTCTTTATCTGTTATTAAGATAGTTTTCTCATAATGAGCAGATAAAGAATTATCTTTCACAAAAAATTCCCAACCAACTTCTCTTACTCGATTCGTACCGATATTCACCATTGGCTCAATTGCCAGAGTCATTCCTTTTCTCAAACGCGGACCCTTGTTTTTCACACCATTATTAAAGACAATTGGTTCTTCATGCATTTGTTTACCAATGCCGTGTCCGGTTAACTGATCTGCGATAAAAAATCCCTGCTGTTTCACGTAAGAACCGATGGCATAAGAAATATCACCGACTCGAGCGTCATCCCTTGCCTGATAAATTGCTCTGTCAAGTGCTTCCCTGGTGACGCTGAGAAGACGTTCAATATCCCTGGAAACTTTTCCAACTCGATATGTGCAAGCACCATCTCCGAAAAATCCATCTTTATATGTGCCCACATCGATCCCAATAATATCACCTTTTTTTAGGATGACTTTTTTGGAAGGAATACCATGCACAATACAGGAATTTACCGAGGTGCAAATTGCAGCCGGATATGGAGGTAAACCGGAACTTGAATAACCCTTAAAAGCCGGTTTTGCTCCCTGGGATAAGATGAAATCCTCAGCGATTTTATCAAGTTCAAATGTACTTATACCAGGTTTGATAAAATCTTTCATCTTACGAAGCAATAAGCTTACGATACGATTGGCTTCCCGCATTCTAACTATTTCAGATTCATTTTTTATGTAGATCATATTGCTTCTTATTTACACTCTATGTACTTTACAAAAATTAACCTCGTCGTCCCCGTAGTTTTCCTCTCTTCATAAATCCTTCGTAATGTCTCATTACCAGATGAGATTCGATTTGCTGAAGAGTATCCAGGGCAACACCAACGATAATTATAAGTCCTGTTCCACCAAAATAGAATGGCAGGTTAGACCACTTTTGCATGAATTCCGGCAATACTGCTATAAAAGCAAAGAAAGCAGCACCGGGCAAAGTGATGCGCAGCAGAACATTATTAATATAATCTGATGTTTTCTTACCGGGTTTTCTACCGGGAATAAATCCACCATATTTTTTCATATTTTCTGCCATTTCCACAGGGTTCAAAACCATGGCAGTATAAAAGTAAGCAAAGAAAATTATAAGACCGACATAAAGTAAAGTATAAAGAAAAGCTCCGGGTGATAACCACTGAACGATCATGTTCATTGTCTCGCTATCTTTGAAAAAGGTAGCAATCGTGCGTGGAAACATGAGAATGGATTGAGCAAAAATGATGGGAATAACACCGGCTGTATTTACTTTTAGCGGGATATGAGTACTTTGTCCGCCATAAACTTTTCTTCCGATAATTCTTTTGGCATATTGAACCGGTATCTTTCGAATACCTTCAGTAACCAGAACAACAGAAGCAGTTACAGCAACCATTACCAATAAAACAAGAACTGCCATGAAAATAGTCATTGCACCTGCTCTGACCATCTGGAACATATTTATGAAACCGTTTGGATAACGGGCAATAATTCCTGCAAAAATAATCAGGGAAATACCATTTCCAATGCCATGTTCTGTAATCTGTTCACCCAGCCACATGATAAAAATAACACCGGTAACCATTGTTACAACGCTTGTGAAAAGAAATAGAAATCCCGGATGAGGAACTGCAGGTCCACTAGCTCCGTCAAGGTTAAGAAGGAAAACACTAAAACCGATTGCCTGAAAAGCTGCCACAGCAACTGTTCCATATCTGGTGTATTGGTTTATTTTCTTCTGACCTTCAGCACCTTCTTTCTTCAATCTTTCAAAGAAAGGTAATACACCACCCAGAAGCTGGATAACGATTGATGTAGTGATGTATGGCATGATACCGAGTGCAAAAACCGAAGCCCTTCCAAAGTTGCCACCCACAAATAAATCGAACATTCCAAATAGGTTTCCAGCACCTCCGGCTCCTGCCAGAAATTCTTTCAGAACAGCAGCATTAATTCCCGGAACAGGAATAAAACTTCCCAGCCTGTAGATAACGAGTATCATGGCTGTAATCAGGATTTTTTTCTTTAAATCCGGTATTTTGAAGATATTACTGATACTTTGTAACACTCTAAATTACCTCCGCAACACCACCAAATTTTTCGATTATTTCTTTGGCAGTTTTAGAGAAAGCATTTGCTTTTACGGTTATTTTTTTGTTAAAATTTTCAGTATTCTTCGCTAAAATTTTCACAGGTGCTTTTTCATTGGCTCTTGCTTTTCTTATCAAATTCAATTTTTCTAATTTCTTTATATCGAATATAGATCCGCTGAGATTTTGTAATTTATCTAAATTAACAATTCTAAACTGCTTTTTGAAGATGTTCGTGAAACCTCTTTTGGGCAATCGTCGTTGCAAAGGCATCTGACCACCTTCAAACCAGGCAGGAATATTTCCGCCGGAACGTGATTTTTGGCCTTTGTGACCTTTGCCGGATGTTTTTCCAAAACCGGTCCCATGACCTTTTCCCAATCTCTTTTTATATTTTTTTGTTTTCGGATGCTCGATATTATGAAGTTTCATAACAAACTCCTATTTCTTTTCAGCTTTTGGTTTTGCCGGTTTTTTCTTTGTTACTTTTTTTTTAGTTTCAGCAACTTTTACCGGCTTTGGTGCAGCTTTTTTTATTTCTGTCTTTTTGGCTTCTGTTTTTTTTGCTTTTGGTTTTACTACTTTTGGTTTCGCAGTTTTTTTAACTTCTTTTTTTTCTGCTTCGATTTTTGTTTTCTTTTCTTCGGGCTTAGTTTCTACTTTTTTGGGTACAGCTTTTTTTGGTTTCCTTTTTTCTTCAATTTTTTCTACTTTGATGAGATGAGAAACTTTATTGATCATACCACGAATTACAGCATTATCATCATGAATTTTTGTTCTGTTTATTTTATTTAAACCAAGAGCAAGAATAGTTCTTTTCTGGTCTTCTTTTCGTCCGATCGTGCTTCTGATTTGAGTTACCTTAAGTTTCATCTATTTCCTCCTGAGTTTCAGTTTCAGTAGGAAGTTCTTCACGACCGGTCAATTCAGAAATAGTTAAATTGCGCAGTCTGGCAATATCTCCAATAGTACGAAGTTCTTTCAGTCCGTTAACAGTTGCTTTCACCACATTGGCTGCTGTATTTGAGCCCAGGGATTTGGTGAGAATATTTTCCACTCCCACAGCTTCTAATATGGCTCGAGCAGGTCCACCGGCAATAACTCCTGTACCCGGAGATGCTGGTTTTAGCATAATTTTACTGGCACTGAAACGACCGATAATTTCATGAGGGATAGTACCTTTTACAATGGGAACTGTGAACATGTTTTTTGCAGCTTTTTCTTTGGCTTTACGAATCGCATCCACGATTTCATTTGCTTTGCCAATGCCCACTCCCACGCGTCCTTGTTTATTTCCTACAACAACAGTTGCATTGAAGCTGAAGTTTCTGCCGCCTTTCACAACTTTTGCCACACGGTTTGTATCGATAATCTTTTCCACTTCAAATTGAGATTCATTTCGAGGATTATTCTTTCTTCTTTCCAAAAGGCTCTCCCTTAAAATTTTACGCCGGCTTTTCTGGCGCCATCTGCAAGAGCTTTAACTCTTCCATGATACAAATATCCGCTGCGATCAAAACAAACCTGAGTAATTCCTTTTTTCAAAGCAAGCTCTCCCAGTTTTAATCCTATTTCAAAGCTTTGCTTAGTTTTCTTTTTGGATTTATCAATTTCTATATCTTTAGATATCGTGGACAAAGAAACCAGTGTTTTATTTGCATCATCATCGATGATCTGAGCACTGATGTTCTTTAAACTGCGGAATACAACTAATCTCGGACGTTCCGAAGTTCCAAAGATTTTCTTCTTTATTGATTTAATTCTTCTTTTGCGTGCTAAGTTTTTTTTGAACGTTATTGACTTTCTATTCATTTTTACCTCATAAATTCTACTCAGTTCCGGATTTGGAAACAATGCGCACATGTTCACCTTCCCAGCGAATTCCTTTTCCTTTGAAATTCGGAGCTGGAGGACGACATCTTCGGATCTCAGCAGCAAATTTACCAACATCTTCTTTATGAATTCCTTTCACTGTAATTACAGCCTGAACTCCCAGTTTGCCTTGTTCTCTACGTGGGATGGTTTTTGCTTCGACCTGTATTCCTTCGGGAATTTCCAGAAGTATTCCATGAGAGAATCCTACATTCAATTTTACCCAAGGTCCGATAACTTCAGCAGAGTATCCGGTTCCGATAACTTGCAGAACTCGCTCATAACCTTCTTTTACTCCAATTATCATATTGTTTATCAAAGCTCTGGTAAGCCCGTGAAGAGATTTTTGTTCTCTGGAATCATCTCTCCTGGTTACGATCAATTGTCCGTCAGTTTCTTTCACTTCGATTCCGGAATTTATAATATAATCCAGTGTTCCTTTGTTTCCAACTACTGTAATTTTCTGATTACTGATAGTTGCCTTCACACCGCTTAGTATTTTTATAGGAGTTTTACCAATTCTACTCACAGATTCCTCCTACCAGACCTTGCAGATATACTCGCCGCCAATCTTATCTTTGCGAGCATCTCTATCGACCATTACGCCGCGGTTCGTGGATAAAATGGCACAACCTGTATTGTTGTAAACCGAGGGGATATTTTTGGAATTAACATAGATGCGAAGCCCGGGTTTACTTATCCTTTTGATATTTTTCATTACAGGTTCTCCGCTGTTTGTGTAACGGAGATTTATAAATATCTTTTTTCTATAATGTTTTTTCTTGGGATCTCTTTCAATCAATTCGTAACTATTTATAAAATTCTCTTCTGCCAGAATTTTTACAATTGCTTCAGTAAGATTGCTATGATTTACTGCCACAATCTTATGATTAGCAGTATAGGCATTACGAATTTTTGTTATTGCATCAGCAATTGGATCTGTTGCACTCATTTTTTCTCCATTATTATTTTAACGCTTATTGACTCTGATTTTTATATTATTTTTTGCCACAGACTTACACAGACTTAACACTGACTTTTTCCCTTCATCATTGGAAATTCCTTGTTGGATATTGGATATTAATTCTAAAAATATTCAGTGTTTTCGGTGTTAAATTCTTATCCGTGAAAATCCGTAATATCCGTGTCATCCGTGTTCCTTTTTTTACCAACTTGCCTTTTTCACACCGGGAATCTGACCTTCGGAAGCAAGTTTTCTGAAACAGATTCGACAAAGACCAAAATCTCGCATATATGCTCTGGAACGTCCACAAATCTTACAACGAGAATATTCTCTGGATGAGAATTTTTGGGGTGTCTTTTGCTTTTCAATCCACGATTTTTTTGCCAAAATCTCTCCTCTTAATTTTTCCTGAATGGCATACCGAGCGAACTAAGAAGTTCTTTTCCTTCTTCATCACTATCAGCAGTGGTCACGACCGTGATGTCCATTCCTCTGATCGCATCTATTTTATCATACTCTATTTCCGGGAAAACAGTTTGTTCTTTGATGCCAAAGGTATAATTCCCGCGTCCGTCAAAGGATTTTGCAGAAATACCTCTGAAGTCACGAATTCTGGGAATAACGATTGAGATCAATCTATCTAAGAATTCATACATGATTTCGCCGCGTAATGTAACTTTACAGCCGATTGGCATTCCCTGGCGTAATTTAAAATTTGAAATAGATTTTTTAGCTTTTGTGATGATGGGTTTCCTGCCTGTAATCTGAGTCATATCTTTAACTGCATTATCTAAAACAGCTTTGTTTTGTGTGGCAATTCCCACGCCCATATTCACAGAAATTTTTTCCACCCTGGGAACCATGTTCACATTCTTATAATCAAAGTGCTTCATCAAAGCTGGAATTGTCTCTTTTTTATATTTATCTTTCAAATGAGTCATTTTCAGTTCCTCTTAAATTTCATCTCCGGATTTCTTGCACACGCGAATTCGTTTGTCTCCTGCTTTCGTGAAAACTGCACGTGTTACTTCTCCTAACTTGTCACTATAAAGTTTAACATTGGAAACATGAATTGGAGATTCTTTTTCCACTATTCCACCTTGCTGATTCTGTTGGGTAGGACGGGTGTGTTTTTTTATGAAATTCACTTTTTCCACAATTACCCTATTGGTTTTTGGAAAGGATTTCAAGACTTTACCTTTTACGCCTTTATATTTACCGCCGATAACAACGACTGTATCGCCCTTTTTAATTCTCATTTTTTTATCATTGGATTTATTAAGTTTATTTCTTTTTATCATATATACTCCTAAAGAACTTCTGGAGCCAGCGAAATTATCTTTGTATAATGCTTTTCCCTCAGTTCGCGGGCAACCGGACCGAAAATACGCGTAGCAATCGGTTCTCCTTTTTCATCTATAATAACTGCTGCATTGTCATCGAACCGAACATAAGTTCCATCTTTCCTTCTCACTTCTTTGTGAGTGCGGACAATCACAGCCCTTTCTACCGTGCCTTTCCTTACTTTTCCGTTAGGAGCTGCAGCTTTGATGGCTACGACGATCACATCTCCCAGGCTGGCATATTTCCGCTTTGAGCCGCCAAGGACTTTGATGCACATCGCTTTTTTGGCACCGGAATTATCTGCAATATTCATTATTGTCTGAGCTTGAATCATTTCAGACTCCTTATTTTGACTTTTCTATGATTTTATTTAGAATCCATTTTTTATGACGACTTATTGGTTTACTTTCCTGAATCAGCACGAAATCACCAATTTCGCATTCGTTATTCTCATCGTGTGCCTGGAATTTTTTATGTCTTCTGACTATCTTTTTGTAAAGCGGATGTTTAAACTGGCGCTCAACTTTGACTACAATGGTTTTATCCATCTTATCGCTAACTACCACGCCGCTTTTTGTAACTTTTCTACTTGTCATCATTTCCTCTTATTTCAGAATCATTCTCTCTTTCGGTTAACAAGGTTTTTATCTGAGCAATATTCTTTTTAGCAACTTTTATTTTCATGGGATTTTCCAACCTATTGGAAGCATGTTGGAATCTCAGGTTAAAAATTTCTTCTCTGAGGTCTTCCAATTTTTGTTGAAGTTCATCATTAGTTAATTCGCGTAGCTCAAACATTTTCATGATTCAATTCCTTCTCTGATAACAATTTTGGTTTTAATAGGCAGCTTATGTCCGGCAAGACGAGCAGCTTCTTTTGCTGTTGCCAGATCCACGCCTTCAAATTCAAACATGATTCTTCCGGGTTTGACCACTGCAACCCAATATTCAGGAGCACCTTTACCTTTGCCCATACGAGTTTCAGCAGGTTTTTTTGTTATTGGCTTATCCGGGAAAATTCTTATCCACAGTTTTCCGGATCTTTTCATTTCGCGACTGATTGCCACACGAGCAGATTCTATCTGACGGCTTGTAATCCAGGCTGCATTTAAGGCAATAATTCCATAATCACCAAAATTTAAAGTACTTCCACGATAAGCCAGACCGCGACGACGTCCTTTTTGCTTTTTTCTATATTTTACCTTTTTGGGGGCTAACATTTATGATTCTCCTTATTTCAAAATATCGCCTTTATAAACCCAGACTTTAATTCCGATTATTCCATAAGTGGTTGTAACTTCCGTTAATTTATAATCAATATCAGCTCGCAAAGTATGAAGAGGAGTTCTTCCTTCCTGGTATCTTTCCGTACGAGCCATTTCTGCACCACCCAATCTGCCGGCACATTGAATTTTGATGCCCTGGGCACCATTTCTCATAGCGTTTCGGATCGCAAATTTCATTGCTCTTCGGAAGGAAATTCTTCGTTTTAATTGTCTGCCGATTTCTTCACCAATCAAACTTGCATCTATCCAGGGAAGTTTTATATCCTGAACATTTACAAAAACGTTTAGAGTAGAAGTTCTATTTTTATTTACTAAAACCGATAATTCATTTCTCAATTTTTCAATTTCACTACCTTTCTTGCCAATAACCTGACCTGGTCTGGCAGTGTGAATATCGAGAGTGATAGATTTTGTTTTTCGTTCTATCTTGACTTTTGATATCATAGCACTATCTAATCGGTTTTTGATATATTTTTTAATCTTTAAATCTTCATGAAAATTTGTAATATAATCTTCACCTGTTGCAAACCAGATTGAATCATTCTGTTTATTTACACCAAGTCTGTAACTGACAGGATTAACTTTTTGTCCCAAACTATCCCCCTATCCTTTTATCCATAATTTCAAGAGTTATATGGCACGTTCTTCTTCTGATGATTGTGGCTCTGCCTTGAGCTCTCGGTCGATGTCTTTTCATTATTGGTCCATCATCCGCAAAAACTTTACTAACGATCATACTATCAATATCTGCTTTACCTTCTTTAACAGTAGCATTGGCGATTGCAGAGTTGAGAAGTTTTGCTACCTTTACTGCAACTCTTTTCTTTGAGAAAAGCAATATGTTTTGAGCTTCCGGCACAGATTTTCCCCGGATCAAATCCAGTATCAATCTTGCCTTTCTTGCTGAGCCTCTTAAATTCCGAACTCTGGCTATTGCTTCCATATGTTTTAGCTCCCTTGTAAAATTTTGAAATTTATTTCTTAACCTTATGTCCACGATAAGTTCTGGTAGGAGAAAATTCACCTAATTTATGACCCACCATATTTTCTGAAATATAGATCGGCACGAATTTACGCCCATTATGAACTGCAAAAGTATGTTCCACAAATTCCGGTAAAATGGTTGATCTTCGCGACCAGGTTTTGATTACCTGTTTTTTGTTTTCAGCATTTAGCTTCTGAACTTTCTTCAGTAAATGCTCATCAACAAAAGGTCCTTTTTTTATAGAACGAGCCATAATCCTACCTACTTCCTTTTCTTTTTGGATTTGATGATATATCTATTTGAATATTTACGTTTCTTGCGGGTTTTGCCGCCTTTTGCTAAAACTCCCCAGGGAGAAACCGGATGACCACCTCCAGAGGTTTTTGCTTCACCTCCACCCATTGGATGGTCCACAGGATTCATGGCAACTCCACGCACTGTAGGACGAATTCCCATCCATCTTTTGCGTCCGGCTTTGCCAATTACTATGGAATTATGCTCCACGTTTCCAACCTGACCGATTGTGGCAAAACATTCACTTCTTAAGATATGAACGTCACTTGAAGGCATTCGCACATGAACATAACTACCTTCTTTAGCAATTAATTGTCCGTAAGAACCGGCACTTCTGGCAAGTTGTCCGCCTCTTCCCGGTTTGAATTCAATATTATGAATAGTAGCACCCAAAGGCATTTTTTCCAGGGGAAGAGCATTTCCAACTTTGATTTCAGCTTTTTTACCGGACATCACGCTATCACCGACTTTCAATCCGAGAGGTGCAAGAATATATCGTTTTTCACCATCAGCATAATACAGCAAAGCAATACGAGCGCTTCGATTCGGATCATATTCGATGGCAGCTACTTTAGCAGGGATATCATACTTATTTCTCTTGAAATCGATAATTCTGTAATGTCTTTTATGCCCACCACCACGATGACGACAGGTAATACGACCTTGATTGTTTCTTCCTGCTTTTTTAGGAAGCGGTTTTATCAGGGATTTTTCCGGACGACTTTTGGTGATTTCCTCAAAAGTATAACCGGTTTTAAATCTCATCGTAGGAGTAACAGGTCTATATTTTTTAATTCCCATAATATTATACCTCAAAATCTGAAATTGTATTTCCAGCTTTAAGTTTCACGATTGCTTTTTTCCAATCTGCTCTTTTTCCCGAATATCTTCCCATTCTCTTCACTTTACCGCGCTGCTTGATAGTGTTTACACTTTCCACGGTTACATCAAAGATTCTTTCTACCGCTTTTTGGATTTCAATTTTATTAGCATTTAAACTTACTTTAAATGTATAACAATTATTTTGATGTTGCAAAGAGGTGGTTTTTTCTGTCATCATAGGAGAGATAATTATTTGTCTGGGATATTTCATTTGGCAAATACCTCCTCAATTTTTTTGAGTGCATCTTCTGTGATGATAAGATTATTGCATTTGAGGATTTCATAAGCAAAAATGCTGTCTGCTTTATCCATCTCCACGTTTTGAAGGTTGCTGAAAGATTTTATGATAGCATGATTATTGCCGTCTATTAGCAGTAAGTTTTTACTTTTTTCAGGTGCGATCTTGGAAATCAGTTCTTTAGCGAGTTTTGTATTTGGTTTGTTGAAATTTAATGATTCTAATATTACAATCTGGTTTTCTTTTGCTCTTTCGGAAAGAGCAAGTTTAAGTGCAAGGCGTTTTTTCTTCTTAGGAATTTTCTTATACCAGTCTTTTGGTTTAGGACCAAAAGCACGACCACCACCAACTCTTAAAGGTGTTCGAAGATTACCCGGACGTGCATTACCGGTTCCTTTTTGTCGGAACAACTTGCGCCCGCTACCTTGCGCTTCAGCACGGGTTTGCACGCAGGCGTTGCCTTGACGCTGGTTTGCCAGATACATTTTTATGACTTCATATAATAGAGCTTTGGAATTTTTTGTTTCTACTGCGAAAAGTTTTTTAGGAAGATTAATTTCTCCGAGTTCTTCACCTGTGCTTGAATATTTAATTGCTTTCATCATTTCCATCTCCCTTTACAATTCTTTCCTGAGAAGTACAAGAGAATTTCTATGACCCGGAACAGAACCTTTTAACATAACCAGATTTTTTTCTACATCTACTTTTACTACTTTCATATTTATGATGGTTGTTCTGTGTGCACCCATATGACCCGGAAGTTTAGTTCCTTTAAAAACTCGAGCTGGAGTAGCACATTGACCGATAGAACCAGGTCCTCTGTAAGATTCATGAACGCCGTGAGTTGCTTTGAAACCGTGAAATCCGTGTCTTTTCATAACACCGTTAAAGCCTTTACCTTTGGAATTTCCTGTAACTTTCAGCATCTCGTTTTCCACAAACATGCTCACATCAAAAACTTCACTTTCTTCAATATCTTTATATACTCTCAAACGGAATTCCCGTAGATATCTATAACCTGAACTATTATGTTTTTTAAGATGTCCCAATTTGGGTTTATTCAGTTTCTTATCATCTGCTTCTTCAAAGCCTAATTGTACTGAATCATAACCGTGCTTTTCTTTGAATTTTCGATGGATAACTCTGCAAGGTCCAGCTTTAATAACAGTTACAGGTATGAGTTTCCCATCCTTATCAAAAACTTGAGTCATTCCTATTTTTTTTCCGATTAATCCAATCATCTCAAGCTCCTTTATGCCTTGATTTCCACATGTACACCAGCAGGCAAACTTAGCTTTTTCAATGCTCCGGTTGTTTGAGGAGTGGGATTAATAATATCCACCAGTCTTTTGTGAATCAGCATTTCAAATTGCTCTTGTGCTTTTTTATCTACATGAGGAGATTTGAGCACTGTATAAAATGTTCTCTCTGTTGGCAAAGGAACTGGTCCCACGATTTTGGCGCCTGTATTTCTGGTGTTCTTAATAATTTCTGCGACAGATTTATCTAACAAACGAAAATCGTAAGCTTTCAGTTTGATTCTTATTCTGTTTTCCATACTTTTTTTTGCCACTTCTCCTCCGGGATTATTCAAAGATTTCGCTTACAACGCCGGCGCCGATTGTTCTTCCACCTTCACGGA
>CAYWJN010000065.1:6479-16020 GCA_964457455.1 uncultured Candidatus Cloacimonadota bacterium | reverse complement strand
TATTTCCTTTTGGAGTAGCCGACTCCGTCGGCTTTATTATTTCTCGGTGAGGGACTCACCGATTCCAAAACGGCGAGGGACTCACCGACTCCACAACGGCGAGGGACTCGCCGACTCCAAATCAAATTATTTCAATAAAATCATCTTCCTGCTTGCTTGAGATTTACCATTAATCAATAATTTATAAAAATAAATCCCACTTCCAACAGGTTGGTTGTTATCATCTGTTCCGTTCCATACAATTTGTTGATTTGAAGATTTGTTGATTTGGAGATTTGTGAAAGTTCTCACTTTCTGACCTTTGAGATTATAGATTATCAACTCCGTGCTCTCCGTGTTCTCTGTGGTTAAATTGAAAGAAATAGTTGTGGATGGATTGAATGGATTAGGATAGTTTGATAATTTGAGATTTGAAATTTGTAATTCGACATTTTCCAAACCTGTTTCTCCGATTTCATCCAGAAGCTGATCAAAAAATCCTGTTACTCCATCTTCATAAAAATAATAAAGCGGAAAACCAAGCAGCACAAAAGTACCATATAATTGAGATTTAATGGCTGTTATTTCCCCTTCATACTGACTGCCGGCAAGACCACCATAAAAGTAGATATCATTTTCAGCGTCCGGGAAAATGCTTATGTAAGGCAGAGCATTAAAAGCTGAAGGCAATTTATCAAGATTTACGTCTAAACCTGAATAATCATCTGAAAAAACAGAAATACATTCAAAAGCAGAAACAAGTTCTGTCTGAGAACAATCCAGAAAATCACTAATAAAAAAGTCCGGGATTTCCGTAACTGTTTTCCAACCTGAAATAATAAGATTCCCACCACTGATCAGGTAACATCCGAGATTATTGATATTATCACCGATAAAATTCTCAGAAAGATCATCATCATGCCAGACTATTGTGGAATAGTTTTTTATTACATCCAGAGAGGGAACACCTTCGTCAGCATAATCATAACTCGTAAATTCACAGTTTATCACATCCTGATAAAATTCATCCACCATTTCATCTGTAGGATTTCCGGGTATGCCGGGACCATCTTTTGTCTCATCGATCACGAGAATTCCCTGGTCAAGCGGAAAATTCATAGGTATGGCTTCCACAATGTATGAAAATGGAGATTCATAATCAACATATTTAACAGCATTTACTTTATAAAAATATGTTGTTCCATTCGTAACCGTATCATCCAGAAAAGAATTTTCAGTAATCAATTCAGAGTTTATGATTTCATAAGGTCCGTAATATGATTCGCTTCTATACAAATTGTAACCATCCACTTCAAAATCTTCCCATAATTCATTCCAATAAATCACTACTATGTTATCCGCAGAATAAACACCGGTAATTTCCATAAATTTAAAAGTATCACCTCTTGAAAGTATCCAGCTATTAGGGTCAAATTCGACTTCTTCAAATTCTGGAGGAAGAGGACCAACTATCGTTTCTGCTGGAACATCTGGAGCAGAGTCAACGATAATGGAGTCGGTACGTGTTCGATAGTTAATATGGAATGGTACAGGTTGATAAAAATCTGTTGTTGTATTAGAAGTGGTTTTCACACAAATTAAGATTTCAGGATTAGTATTATAATCCTTCACAAAATATGTATATTCAAAAGAGGGAATTCCCGGTTCAAAAATCCATTGCTGGAAAAATTGCTCCAGGTCCAAACCGCTAACCTGCTCACAAATTTCCCGAAAATCTGTTGTTATTACATTCCCGTTATAATATTCCAAAAAATATGTTTGAAGTATATCAAAGAAAACTTCATTTCCAGTCATTAACCGCAGCATATGAAGAACGGATGCAGGTTTTTCGTAAGTAGCAGGAGTGAAATATGCACCCGGAGGAGGATCATAAACAATGTAACTCTGACTTCCAGCCCAGTTTTTATAATAATTCTGAATGCTGACTATCATATAATTGACCATTGCTTCAAATCCTTGCCATTGTTCCATATAAAGTGCTTCCGAATAAACTGCAAAACCTTCTGACAGCCAGACATCTGCCCAGGTTAAGGGAGTGAGACAATTCCCAAACCAGGAGTGAGCCAATTCATGAGCAATTCCTGTTTCATAATAATGATTTCCGGTTATCCAACCGGTTGTCATGGTTGTCATTGTTTGATGTTCCATGGCAGCGTATGTGAGAAAACTCGTAACTGCATTTCCATATTTTTCAAAAGGATAAAACCCATAAAGATCGGAAAATACTTCCATCATAAAAGGCAGGTTGGAAAAATCTTCAGTTGCTGCTGTAACCATTGAAGGAGGAACAAAATTCTGGATTGGCACACCCTGAAATGAATCATTTAATTCCACGTAATTTCTGGCAACAATCGAAGCCAGGAAAGTTGTCATCGGATTAGAGCCTTCCCAAAAATGAGTTCGTGTGTCATTTCCATGATTAACAATATCAGTCCTAATTCCATTGGAAGCCACATCCCAATCATCCCGACAGGTAATAGTCAAATCTACCAAAGCTTTATCCCACGGATGGTCATAACAGGGCCACCAGTAGCGGGAAGCATTCGGATCTGAAATCGTAAAAACATAATTGGAACTGAAATACATACCCAGACCAATCCAAACAGGATTTCCCGAATAAGTTACAGTTGTAATAAATTCTTCATCCGGATTGATTGTTCCCAAATCAATCGTTATCACACCGGCATTATGAGTGTAACTCGCTGGAGTTCCATTTACTAAAACTTCATCAACATTTAAAGATTCCAGTTCATACTGAATTTCCGTTAATGGCTCTTCCGCTAAAACTGTGGCAATTACTGTTCCTTCAATATATTGATTAGCATCGTCAATATCAATAGAAAGATCATAATGTTGGACATCAAATCCATGAGCCGAATCTGCCCTGGTTTCTTCATAACCTGGAAAAACAACATTTTCGTTTTTGTGGAATTTTGGATGGGTGAATAAAATAGTAGCAATCAAAACAAAAAAAGTAATAAAAATAATCTTTTTCATGGTTTCCTCCGTATAAAATTTTATAAAAAATCTGGTCGATAATCGTTTTTCCAATGATATTTAGGCAATCATTTTTTTTTAAAATATTTTTGTTTGACAAAAAAACGGCCATATTAACTTTAGCACTCATCAGAAGTGATTGCTAATAATTAATAAAAAGATAGGAGGTTTAGGAAAAATGGCAAAACAAATGAAATTCAGCCACGATTCAAGAACAACGCTTAAAATCGGTGTTGATAAGCTGGCTGATGCAGTAAAGGTTACTTTGGGTCCAAGGGGACGCAATGTAGTATTAGACAAAAAATTCGGTTCACCAACTATTACAAAAGATGGTGTAACTGTAGCAAAAGAAATCGAGTTGGAAGAACCATTTGAAAATATGGGTGCTCAACTTGTGAAAGAAGTAGCAGAAAAAACACATGATATAGCTGGGGACGGAACAACAACTGCTACAATTCTCACACAATCGATCATTGAAGAAGGATTAAAACACGTTACTGCAGGCGTAAACCCAATGTATCTCAAACGTGGTTTAGAGAAAGCTTCAAAAGTTGTGGTTAAGAAGATAGCGGAATTCAGCAAAAAAGTTAAAGATTCTAATGAAATATCACAAATCGCATCTATTTCTGCTAACAATGATATGGAAATTGGTAAGCTTATTGCCAAAGCAATGGAAGCAGTTGGCAATGAAGGTATCATCAATGTGGAAGAAGCAAAGTCCATCGATACTACACTCGATCAAGTAGAGGGTATGCAATTCGATCGCGGCTATCTTTCTCCTTATTTTGTTACAGATGCGGACAAAATGATTACCGAATTTGAAGATCCTCATATTCTTTTGTTCGATAAGAAAATCAGTGTTATGAAAGATCTGTTGCCCATCCTTCAGGAAGTAGCTCAAACCGGAAAACCTTTATTGATTATTGCTGAAGATATTGAAGGTGAAGCTCTCGCTACTCTTGTTGTTAATAAATTGCGCGGTACATTAATTGTGGCTGCTGTAAAAGCTCCCGGATTTGGTGATCGCAGAAAAGCTATGATGGAAGATATCGCAATTTTGACTGGTGGAACTGTAATTTCCGAAGATCTGGGCAGAAAACTGGAATCAACAAAACTTACAGATTTGGGTTCTGCTAAGAAGGTTATCATCGATAAAGAAAATACTACCATTCGAGAAGGATTGGGTGAGAAAAAAGATCTCGATGCTCGTATCAAACAAATCAGGAATCAAGCTGATGATACTACTTCCGATTATGATAAAGAAAAACTTCAGGAAAGACTGGCAAAACTCAGCAGCGGTGTGGCTGTGATCAAAATCGGTGCAGCTACGGAAACTGAAATGAAGGAAAAGAAGGCTCGTGTTGATGATGCTCTTCATGCTACTCGTGCTGCAATAGAAGAAGGAATCGTAACCGGCGGTGGAGTTACTCTTATCTATGCTTCTAGAGCTATCAATGAAATGAAAATTACTTCTCATGAAGAAAAAGTTGGTGCTGATATTTTGAAACAAGCGTTATCCATTCCTACTTATCAGATTGCTGCTAATGCTGGGGAAGAAGGTGCAATTGTTGTGGAAAAAATTAAGAATTCAAAAGATATTCATTATGGGTTCAATGCTTCTTCGCGTAAATTTGGGAACTTGTTCAAAACAGGTGTGATTGATCCTGCAAAAGTAATTCGAAGCGCAATTCAAAATGCAACCAGTATTGCCGGTTTATTCCTCACAACCGAATGCGTTGTAACTGACATCAAAGAACCAGAACAACCAATGCCAGGAATGCCCCCAGGTGGAATGCCCGGTGGCGGAATGGGTGGAATGTATTAATACCTTGAAAATTCGATAACTTAAACCTTCAATCCGGCAGTTGCCGGATTGAAGGTTTTTTAGTCCAAAAAATTCTTGACACCAAAAACTGCAATTTTTTTCATACTCGCCCAGTGCCGAAGTGGTGAAATTGGTAGACGCAGTGGACTCAAAATCCTCCGGACTTTTGTCCGTGCCGGTTCGAGTCCGGCCTTCGGCACCACTAAATAAAATTTGGAGGGATTTATTCATATTGTTAGATTTACTAATAGAGAGCTCTCTTTTTACTAAATTATTCTGGAGGAAGAAAAAATGAAAAGAAAATATATTTTGATGGCACTTATAGCAGCCATATTAGTACCTGCATCGGTTTTAGCAGTTTCTCAATCTGCCTTGATTTTCCTGTTGATAGAACCCAGTTCTCGTGCAGGAGCTATGGGCGCTGCTTATGTTGCTCAGGTTGATGATGCTTATGCCGGATATTGGAATCCCGGAGCTATGGCTTTCAATCGGAAAACTCAGTTTGCCTGGATGCATTCAAACTGGTTTGGTGATGTACCTGGCATAAATGATATGTATATCGAGTATATTGCCTGGAATCAGTATTTTGAAGATACAGGAAATTTGGGTGCTAACATAACCTTTATTACTTACGGTAAACAAGATGAAATTGATGAAGACGGCAATTTTCAGGGAACTTTTATGAGTTGGGAAATTGCTCCTGCAGTTAGTTATGGTTACCAATTAGATGAGAAAACAGGAGTTGGGCTTACTTTCAAATTTATCTACAGCGATCTGGGACCTGGTCAGGGAGCATCTGACGAAACAAAAGGTCAGGGAATGTCTTATGCATTTGATATAGGATTCAAACGCAAAGACTTGCTTATTCGCGGACTCGATATCGGTTGGAATCTTCATAATATCGGACCGAATATTACTTATATGGATGAATCCCAATCCGATCAACTTCCCTTAAACTGGAGAATGGGTTTTTCTTATAGAGCCCTGGAATCCCAATTTAATAAATTTACAGTAAATGCAGATATGAGTAAAGTTTTAGCCACAGATACAGATGAAGCTTTTTATGAACGTATCTTCACAGCCTGGGGTGGTGATTATCCGATTGTTAATTTCGGTGCTGAATATGTTTACCTGGATTTACTGTCCTTAAGAGCCGGCTACATCAGGGATTATTCCGGCGATATAATCGGTGCTTCTTTTGGAGGTGGTATCCATCATACATTCAAGAAAAAGTATAAAGTCTCATTTGAT
The DNA here is from genome assembly GCA_964457455.1 of uncultured Candidatus Cloacimonadota bacterium. Lineage (GTDB taxonomy): Bacteria > Cloacimonadota > Cloacimonadia > Cloacimonadales > TCS61 > JABMPU01. The sequence goes on along the minus strand of CAYWJN010000065.1, from coordinate 9,947 downwards.
TTTGCTTTTCAGCCAGGCGGCGGTATGACGGATTATAATAAAACTTTTTCTGCTAAACTCGAATATTAAGCTGTTTATAAATGAAAAAGCTTATTTTAACGGCTTTAGTGATCTCAGGATTGCTGATTCCGCAAATTTGTTTTGGCGAAAAGATACACCTGCTGAAGATCCAACCTGAAAAGAAAAATGAAAGGAAAATCCATTCTCTTGAGAATTTTCTTTCTGCCAATAAAAAGCAGACTGTTTCCACGAAAAGGTCAGAAAATTTTGAAAAACTGCTGGTTTTATTAATAGATTTTCCACAGGAAGAACCTGACGATCCTCAAACTACAGGAAATGGGAAATTTATTCAAGATCCTGCCGGATATGATATTTCTCTTGGTAGACCTCCTCATGACTATGAATATTTCACAGCACATCTAGAAGCGCTCAGGTATTATTATCTCGCTGCCAGTTTAGAAGCATTTGAACTCAAATATGATATCTTTCCTGCTCCGGAAAGAGACAGTATTTTTACAGCTTATACACTTCCCAATGAAATGGCATATTACCATCCGAAGGGAGCATCTGATGATTTGATGATGTCCCGTTTTGAAGAATATTTCACGGATTGTTTTACCATCGCAGATGAAGATGAAAATATTGATTTCAGCCAGTATGAACACTTTATGTTCATACACGCCGGCTCGGATTGGCAACACGATATTTTCGGTGATACACCTTCGGATATACCTTCATTTTTTATTCGAGTGGGAGATGGGAAAGAAGTTTATGTAACTGATGGTTCAAGCGGTACTGAAGTCATAATCGACCATGCCAGTAATGTGCCGGAAATGATAACTCAGGACATTGATGAAATTTACACGAATGGTTCTTATACTCAGATTTACAATTATGGTGTGATAAATGCTGTAATGGCTCATGAATTCGGGCATTCACTGGGTTTCGTGGATCTCTATAATACCAGAAATTTCAGTCCGGCAGTTGGTTATTGGGATATTATGGATAGTGGCGGCTCCAGTCTGGTCGGGCTATTACCTGAAGAAAATAGTGATGAAGCTTTCTTTCTGGAAGGAATTTTTCCAAGTTTACCCGGAGCCTGGACGCGTGTTTTGGTTTGGGAAGATTATTTTAGAGAAAATGATATTCTTAAAGATATTTCCGAGCTGAATTTTAATGAAGATATTGAAATTCAACCAGCTGAGAAAAAACTAAATTTATATTCAGACAATCTACATTTTATCAAGATTCCTTTAAATGAAGATGAATATCTTTTGTTGGAGAATCGTCAGATAGATCCTGATGGTGATGGTGGAGCTGCTATTAAGACCGATTTAGATCAGCGTGTGGTTTTATATCCTACCTATTTAGGAAGTTCAGATGAGCCAACTTATGAATATGATTATCTGTTGCCCGGTTGGGAATCTACCAATTATCGTTCTCTTGGCGGTGGAATTGTCATCTGGCATATTGATGAAAAAATTCTTTATGAGAATAATAATTTTGAAAATAATTCCGTTAACATCAGTCGCTCACGCAGAGCTGTAAAAATTATCGAAGCAGACAACATCGATGATATTGGGAATCCATATTCAATGTACTGGCGCGGAACTGCATACGAACCATTCTATAAATACAAACCGGTTTTAGATGAAAATGGTCTTTTCGTTCAGTGGGAGGTTGGCAATTCAGGTGCAGCAACATTTAATGATTCCATCTCTGCCACAACCCATCCGCCATTATTTACAAATGATGGTAATCCCTCCTTTTTCTCCATCTATAATATCAGCAGTTATGATATTCAGCCATTTGCAGAAAGAACGATGTCTTTCAAATTTGGAACTCAGTTTTTTGATGATACAAAAAAGATCGTAGAATTCGATTCGCTTTTTGCAATCGGACAATTCGGGATTTCAGATGATTTACCAACTTTTCCGGTTTATTCGGATAATGGAGTAGAATTTTTCTCGATTATAGAAGATTCTGTGAAAAATCATTTTGGGATAACAATTCAATATAGTTCGGAGGTTACTCAACCGATTTTACCTGTTGATTATTATCAAGATGGAAATGATGAATATTTATTCGTCTCAGAAAATACTCTCAGTTTTCTTACACCGGAAAACCCCACAAATCCCGATATATTCTCTTCTGAAATAGTAGATGCTCCTCTCTTTATTGATGAATCAGACATTCTTATTGTTCCAACAGTAAATAATTTATTTATTGATCAAAATTCGCTTCCAATCCCAAATGCAAAATTGGCATATAATGGAAATAAAATCGTAGCAGCTTCAGCAGGAAATATCTATCTTATAAATCCCTTAAATCCTGACGAACTTGAAATTATCTATTTCTCAGATTATGACAACGATTATTCTCCTGTTTGTTATCAGGATAATCTTCTTCCGGAATATAACGCAACTTTCATTCAGGGTAAAAATGGTGAAATTTTTAAAGTTCAAGATGGTTCTGCTGAAAAGATTTTCAATTTGTATCCGTACACTTCGGAACATCCAACTCAACTTGCCATCGGAGATTTTCTGGATGATGGTCAGGTTTACCTGGTTTTCGGTGCTGAAAATCGTATCTTTGCCATTACATTGGATGGAACTTTAGCTCACGGATTTCCAGCGTATTTGGAAGATAAAATTATAAAACCCGGAACTTTTCCGAGAATTATCGCATTATATGGAGAACAGTTTCTACTTTTTGAAGAGGAGAACCAGGGTTATCTTGCTATAAATTCAGAAGGTAAGATTGATCCATTCTATTCAATTTTCTGGGATAAATCAAATTTGAATAATTACTTCTTCTGGGATGAATCCTCTGAAAAATTATATTTCATTTTTTGTGATAAAGAATCAAATTTGTTCGCATCTTATCTGGAAAATATTTCGGAAAATCCTCTTATCTGGAATGGATTCAGGAATAATAAATTCTCTCTTTTTCAAGGAGAGATTGATTATCAACCTGCTGATGACAACAAACTAACTGCTTTTGCATTTCCCAATCCAAGCAAAAAAGGAGAAGTGCGAATTCGAGTTTTAAATGCAAAACACGAGATTAAATTAAAAATATTTGACATTGCCGGGAATATTATCCAAAAAGTCTCTGTTGAGAAAAGTCCAAACGATGTGCAGGATATTATCTGGAATTCTTCCAAAATTTCATCAGGAGTATATTTTGGCATTGTGAAATCCGGGCATGAAATGAAAAAAATCCCGATAGCAATCGAGAAATAAAGGAGTCAATTATGAATAAGAAAATTTTATCCATTCTGGTCGTTATGATTATTTTTATCTCTATGGCAGCTCAGGAAATTAGAAACGATATTATTGCTGTGAATTATGAAAAAAAAAATGCCAGGAAAGCAATGCTGTTTTCTGGAATTTTTCCGGGTGCCGGGCAATTTTACGCAAATCGTAAAAGCATCACTACCTACATTTTTCCGGTGATAGAAATCGG
>CAYWJN010000065.1:0-6379 GCA_964457455.1 uncultured Candidatus Cloacimonadota bacterium | reverse complement strand
AAAAATATAATAGGGAATATATTTCCGATAATTCTCTGAAAATCAAACTGATGCCTGTAATGGTGCAAAACAATATTTCTCCTGCTCTCATTATCAGTAAAAGGTTCTAATAAATGAAAAAGATACTCCTTTTATTTTTCTTGCTGATCATTTCGTTCAATCTTTTCAGCCAGCAATTATCAGCAAGAAAAGCAATGTTGTATTCTGCCATTCTTCCAGGTTTGGGAGAAATCTACACAAAGAATCCTACAAAAGCCGGATTTTTCTTGGGAGCGGAATTTGCCATTTTATTTTCTTATTTCAGGTTCAAATCTGAAACTGAATGGAAAATAGATTCTTATGAACAATTTGCCTTTGCCAATGCCGGTATTCCAGAAAACAGTTCGGATGATTTATATCAAGATGCTCAAGATTATATCAGCAGTGAAGAATATAATGCGAGAATCATCCTGGCAGCGAGAAATTATTTTCTTATTTATTATCATGATGAGGAAGCTTACCAAGAATATTTGAATTTGCATCTAATTCCTGAAGATGAAGGCTGGGATTGGGAAACCGGAAAAAACTGGTCTAAATTTAAAAAACTGCGTCGGCAAAAACAAGACCTGGAAATTTGTGCTAATTTTGCTGTGGCAGGTTTAATTTTAAATAGGTTGGTAAGTGTTCTGGATAGTGCGATTTCTGCCAAAAAATATAATAAACAAAATAAATATTACGGCAAATTAACTGTTGCCCCGGTTTGGGAAAATAAAGGATTAAAAATTGGATATGAATATAAATTCTAAACGCAGCATTTTCTTACTGATTTTAGTGTTAACTTTTTTTTGTACTCTTTCAGCAAAAAATATTAGCCCTGCCACAAATATGCTGAAATCTGCGATATTCCCGGGCTGGGGAGAACTTTCCGTAGGTCATAAATCCGGTTATGCTCTCATTGCTGCTGAAATAATATTATGGTCTGCCAAATACTATTATTTGGAGGAATCCGATTTTAAAGAAACAGCTTCCTTCAAATACGCCATAAAATATGCTCATATCGATCCATCCCGAAATTATGATGAATCCTATTTTGGTCATCTGAAAAAATATACAAGTTCAGGTTATGAAGCCGGTGGCTACAATGCTCATATCCTGGCTGAAGCAGAAAAAATCGAAGACCCGGTTGCTCGCGAGGAATATATTCAGAACAATATCTATTCTGATGAATATTATTGGAATTGGGATAATAAAGATAAAAAGAAACAATACGGAGTTCTGAGAAAAAGAATTCTGCAATATTCCGATTATGTACAAGTATTTACCGGAGCGATTATTGCCAATCATATCTTCAGTGCAATACACTCCATGAGAATAAGTTCCAAACTGAAAAGATTAGAAGTTAAAGTTGGTTTTGATAAAGATTTGAATCCCGGCTTATTTTGCAGATATCAATTTTAAGATATAAGAGGTCTGCATAATTGGATGTTTTTGTCATCCTGAGCGAAGTCGAAGGATACAAAACAATGTAAGTTAACACTTCCTATACGCTCAGTGTGACAGTTCTGATAAAAATATTTTATTTTACAAAATACTTTATAAAAAACAAATTAGGAGATAAAAATGGCTGTTATTATCACTGGAAAAAATCTAACCATCGAAGATGTTTATAATGTTGCTGTTAGAAATGAAAAGGTAGAATTACATCCGGATGCTTTAGCACGAATAAAAAAATGCAGAGCTTTCATCGAAAAGAAGATCGAACAAAAAGAGATCATGTACGGTGTAAATACCGGTATTGGTGAATTTTCTGAAATCGTATTAACCGAAGAGCAGATAAAGCAATTCCAGAAATATCTTATTTATAACCATTCAGCAGGAATTGGCAAGCCGTGTCCCATTGAACACGTTCGTGCTGCAATGTTATCGCGAGCCAATGTTCATGCAAATGGTCATTCTGCCTGCAGACCAGATATCACTCAAACTCTGGTTGAAATGTTGAATAAAGGAGTTACTCCTGTGGTGTGTGAGAAGGGAAGCGTGGGTGCTTGCGGTGATCTTGCTCCCATGAGCCAGATTGCTTTGCTCATGATGGGAGAAGGTGAAGCTTTTTATAAAGGTAAATGTCTGCCTGGAAAAACTGCATTGGATCAGGCAGGAATTCCCGTTCCGGGTCTGAAAGCAAGAGATGGACTTGCCTGCATTAATGGCAGCAATCTGACAGCAGGAATGGCTGCAATTCAGATTTATGAAGCTGAAAGATTTTTGAAACAGGCAGAAATCGCCTGTGCCATGACTTTAGAAGCTTTGATGGCAAATCTCAAACCTTATGATGTGCGGCTTCATAAATTGCGTGGATTTCAGGGAGCTGTTACTTCTGCGGAAAATATCCAGAAAATGCTCGCAGGCTCAGACCTGCTGAAAGGAATGAAAGTAAAAGTTCAGGATGCATACAGCATGAGGTCTTCACCGCAGGTTATCGGAGCTGCTCGCGACCAGCTTAGATGGACGAGAAGTCAATTGGAAATTGAACTTAACGGAGTGGGGGATAATCCCATTTTTCTTCCGGATGAAGAAGTTGTAATTACAGGAGCAAATTTCCAGGGTTCTCCTATCAGTGTGCCTTTAGATATGCTCGGTGCAGTTATCACAATGGTCTGCGTGATTTCCGAACGCCGTCTGAATCGTCTTTTGAATCCTGCTCTCAGTGTTGGTTTACCGGCATTTTTAACCAAAGGGGCAGGTATGTATTCGGGTCATATGCTCAGCCAGTACACTGCAGATATGATGATCGTGGAGCAGCGAATTCTTTCTACTCCAGCTTCGATTCAATCTATCCCGGCTGCTGCAGACCAGGAAGATTTTGTGAGTATGGGAATGAATACTGCCCTGAAAACCAGGCAGATCATCGATAATGCCTACGGCATTTTGGGAATTGAATTCATTGCTGCTGCTCAAGCTTTGGATTTCAGAGATTTCAAATTTGGAATTGGAACTCAAGTCGCTCATGATGCTGTAAGAGAAGTGGTGGAACATCTCGATGTGGACCGCACACTTTACACAGACCACAATAATATGATGGAAACAGTGAAGACCCGCAAAATCCTGCATGCAGTGGAACAAGTGATTGGTGAGCTGAAAAGGTATTAGAATTCATAATGCTGCTCATTCGATAATGAAGGAGCAGTATTTTATTAAAAAAACATCTTGATACATTTCATATTGATGAAGAACTTGGCTAAGTTGTAGAGTAACCTAAAATTTGTGGTTATCACGCCATAAAAAATGGTAACTATAGTGGCGGTTATACGCCATGAAGTATTAGATGCGGGTACGTATGTTATGGGTAAGTAACTTAGAAAAAGAGTGAAATGTAGATGAAGTATTTTATTTTGGGTTTATTGATAATAATTGCTTTTAGTATTATTCTAACTGCAATGCAAAAAAGAAGCAAGGAGCAAAGTATGATTCAAACTGATTTTTCTGAAATTACAGAGCTTTATTTAATTTATCCCGAAGGTATCAAAGAAGATGACTGCAATTATAATGAATTAACCGATTTTTATAACAAATTAATTAAACTAATTCCTAAAGAAATTGAATTAATCATTTTTGTAAAAACAACTCTAATCGGGGAAAAGATAAAGGATTTAAGAGCAAACCTTAAATATGTCGTAAATAATGAATTGAACTCTATTTGGTTGAGAGATTTTGCAGGTTTTAATTTTGAAGATGAAATTGTTAAACCAATTTTCAAACCAAAATATAGTTATAGTAAAACAGCTAATTTAATTAACAAAAGTATGAATACATTAAACTCTATTTTAAACAAAAAAATAATTAACATCCCACTAATCTGGGATGGTGGAAATTTAGCAACAAATGGTGAAGTCGGTTTTATAATTGAAAGAATAATTAAAGATAATCAAAACAAATTTTCAGAAAAACAAATTGAAGAAATCATTAAAGAAAATCTTAATATCGACCCAATTTTTATTCCAGTTTTAAAAGGTGATGAAATTGCACATTCTGATGGATATTTAGCTTTTTTAGATGAAAAGAAAATCCTTTTAAGCGAATATCCTGACGAAATAGATTTTACAAAAGACAACGAATATGTTTCTCAAATTAAAAAAATATTAACCTATAATAATTTCAAGCCAACTCGAATTCAAGAAAATCCAATTGGAAAAAATGAGATTAAGAACATTCAGAGTGCAAAAGGAATATACATTAATTTTCTTAGATTAAATAATACAATAATTTTGCCATTTTATAAATTCGAAAAAGCAGATGATAATGAATATAATGAAATTAATAAAAAGATGCTAACTGATCTTGGTTTTGATGTGATAATAATAAATTGTGATGAGTTAGCAAAATTTGGTGGAGTTCTGCACTGTATAAGTTTTACAAATTAAAAGTTAGGAGGAGTATTGATGAAATTTCTAAAAAAGAAGAAAAAATTAAACAAAACAAAAGAAGAAAAACCAATTTTAATTCAAGAAAAATTAACAAACAATTTTACTGCAATTTATATGAGCAATCTCAAAGAAACTCAATATCCGGCTAAAGAACAATTAGTATTAGCAAAGGATAAAGTAGAAATCTCTTTAACTGAAGGATTATGTAACGAAGAAGTTATAAATACTCTTTCAGTTGATTTACAAGATGATGTTAATTCAAAAAGTAAAATCTCTATTGATTTATTGAAATTAGATTTTTATAAATGGTTAGAAAAACACCCTTTAACAATCCCAGAACCAGCAAAGACAACTGAACTCATAAATTGGAGAGCTGCTTTAACTGCTTTAATTGGCACCATATTGGGTGGCTATCTATTACCTTTATTTTTTCTTTTAATAATGAATAAAGCTGATGCTTCACGATTAGGTATGATCATTGGTGGTCCTTTAGGAGCTGGTTTAATAATTTTTTTCCATTGTTATATTTCTAAAAATAGAAAAATTAAATCTGCCTTTCTAATTGGCTTGGGATTGATTACTGTTGCAGATATATTTTTTACAGCAAAGGCAGCAAGTGGTTTGGGTGGTCTATGGAGATCTCTTAAAGGGAAAAACAAAGGTTTTTCTCCTTTCCTTAAAAGAATATTTTCATATTTTATGATATTAATAATCTTAGTACTCGCAAAACGAAAAGTTATTTTTGACCAAGAAGATTACAGAAAAATTGTAGATAATTCAATTTATCTATGGTTAACAGGTTCATTAGAATTTATACAGAATTGGCTTCGACAACCTTCAAAAGATGAAAATCAAAGCGACAAAAGTATGAATGACCTGATTGAATGCATTTATAAGATTCATCAAAGTCCAAAAGAGTATTTGGTAGATGTTGCAAGTGAGATGATAGTTACTGCAAAGAATTTAGGAATTGAAGGGATTGAAGGTGAACCGGTATTTATTTCTGACAAATTAATTAAACCAGACGAATTTGAATGGAGTGATGATTCTGAAAAAACATATAATGCATTTGGTGCAATTGAAGAAGGTGATAAAGTATATATTGAAAAGAAAGCCATTATTAAAGATGGCACTGTAATTAAAAAAGGCATTGCACGAAAAATTAGGAGGAGATAATGTCAGTTGATAGTAAACAAGTAATTGGAATAGATTTTGGAACTTCAAATTCATATTTTTGCAAATTCTTAACAGAGTCTGATGGTCACAAAACAAGAACAATCGATTTCGGAAATGATCAAGTTGGTAGTATTTCATCAACGATAATGTATAGACCAAATAAATCAAATCTGATTGGAACAATTGCCGAGCAAGAATGGGGTGAATCATCAAATAAAGAGAAAAAATCTTATAAACTCCGAACTCATTTTAAACCCGACATCATAATTGATTCAGAAGCAAAACAATATGCTACTGACTTTTTAGAATCAATTGTAACTCAACTTCAAGCAAAGAGGATTGATTTTAATCCAGATAAGCATCAAGTAATGATGGGTGTTCCTGCTCAAGCAAGTGAAGAATACAAAAAAACTCTGACAAGTATTGCAAAAGAATCTGGTTACGGAAAAGTAAAACTTTTACCTGAACCGGTTGGTGCATTAATTTACCATTTATGGAATAAAGATTTATCAGCAAGGCAAACCCAAGGTGGAATTTTGGTTGTAGATTTTGGAGGTGGAACTTGTGATTTTACGTATATGCAACATCTTGATGTCTGCAAAGCTTGGGGTGATATGTATTTGGGTGGTAGATTATTTGATGATTTATTCTATCAATGGTTTTTAGATCAAAATCCTGATGCAGAACGAAAACTACAGAAAGAAGGTGACGAGTATTATGTTCATTGGATTTTATGTAAGAAAGTAAAGGAGTTCTTTTCCAATTCTATGACCTTAAACAAGGCTGAATCACTTAAGTGGATA
>CAYWJN010000064.1:0-16172 GCA_964457455.1 uncultured Candidatus Cloacimonadota bacterium | reverse complement strand
GAAAATAATCGGTGAAATTTTGTCAAAATAGCAACCAATTTTCGACCATTAGACCGAAATTAATAACTAAAATCGATTTTAAAATTAACAAAAAATATAAGGATAATTTTGATGTCTTCTAAAATCGTAGCTGCTCACTTTTATTATGCACATAACCAGTAGTTATTAAAAATTTCACATGGATTTCCATTTGTATATCAGTTAGAGAATCAAATTAAAAATTTCAATAGCTCGAATAGAGCTGATCTTTAGCAAATTCTAAATATCTTTTCATTTTCCTTAACAGCTTCTAATTAAATATTTGTCAAAAATTTTCACGGTTTGGATTTTGTTGATTATGGAATTGATTAAATTAGCTGGGTAGTTGAGTGAGTAACATAGCTGATAGAGAAGTAGAGAAGAAGTGTCGAAAAGTACAATTATATTTTGTAAAAGCGTGATATTTAACATTTTCAAATTAGTAACTTGAGGAAGAAATTGTATACAAAAGGGGACAGAAATATAATTAAGAATTCGGAATTACGATTTATGAATGAATCATTTCTTTTCAATGTGCTGGTAGAAATTATTTGATGAAGTTGCTTAAAACCTCAAAGATAAGCAACTCAGACCTCCATCCAATTTTCTAAACTCAGAAACATCAACTTCTAGTGTTTTGTAATTGAATGATTCAATTGTTCTTTTCAATTTCGGAAATCCTTGAGCGATTAAAACTTTGCCATTGATCCAAACACAGTTTGCTGCATAATCCTCATCAGCATCAACCTTAATAATATTAAATTGTGCAAACTGAAATTTATTGATTAATTCATTTATAGCTACTAAATTATTATTTTCTAAATAAGATAATCCTGATTTCAGGTGTAAAATATTTTTTATAGAGACAACGGAGCCAGTCAATCCAAATTTTTCTAAAATCATCATAACTTGCTTAGCTCCTTCAGAATTGGTGCGTTTGGAAAGTCCAATATAAAAATGCGTACCCACCATCATAATATCACCGGCATCGACATTTCCAGGATCTTTGATGAATTCAATATTTGAGTAAAATCTTTTCAGAACTTTGCTGATTTCTTTTTTTTCTCCTCTCCGAGAAAGAGCTCCCGGATTTGTGATAATAGCAAATTCTGAAGTTAATAAAGCAGTATCTTCAACAAATGTCGAATCCGGAAAGTTATCATCCGCATCCAGGATTGTTACTTCGAGTCCGCATTGTTCCAAAGCCTTTACATAACTTAAGTGTTGTAAAAGAACTTTTTCATAATCTGGCTTACCAAGATTGGATGATGATAAACCGTTTATTATATTTTTACATGGCAAACGAACAATTGCTTTTGAGAACATTTTCTAAACCTATTCTATTTCAAAACTATTTCAAGGCATTGATAACAAACGGAACTGTAAATACTCAAGAATTTTACAGATTGTATTCATTGATATTCCTTTTTGTTTTTGTTCTCTTTTGCTAAAATATAAAACCTTTTAAAGGCTAAAATTCCTTTTCAACCTTCATAACCTTCGTAAGGTTAGCTAAAGAACAATCATACCCAGATTGCTAATAATGCCATCAAACCCAATCCAAGCAAAACCAGAACAAATTTTATAAACCTGTCTTTTACAACTTTAAATTCTTCATTTAAAATATCTAAGATGGCAACATAGAGGAATGTTCCGGCTGCTAAAGCATCGAAAATGCTGGTTACTACAAGCTCGGTATTACCTGTCATCAAGATAATGAATAACGAACCAATAATAAGACCAAGCGGAGTGGTAAAACAGAATAAAGTAATAATTCTCTTTACTTTGGATTTGAGAATTTCTGCACGCATAAGACTTACTCCCAGAGCAAAAGCTGCTGAACCCTTATGTGCTAAAACAGCTATCAGGATTATCATGCCTTTCATTATCTTTCCTTCGGTTCCCAGGGCAATGCCTGCAATTATGGAATGAACGGAAAGCACAAGGGTGAGAATATACGGATATAAAAGTTTTCCTTGTTGTTTTCCCTCTGCTTCTGCAATCGCATCGTGACTGGTAAAAAGTACTTTTTCTATAAACAGAACCAACAAGAAACCTAATGCACAAATAAGAGAAACCCAGGGAAAATCTACATCTGCTAAAAAGCTATCAAAACCTTCCTGAGCATCCGGAAGCATGTGGATAAGACCAGCTCCTAAGAAAATACCTCCGGCAAATGCATTTCCCAGGGAAAATATCTTTTCTCTTTTTGATGAAGCAGACAGCTTTATAGAAAAAAAACCACCCATCAAACCTGTGAGTAGAATAACTACAAAGGCAATTAATTTGAAAAACAAATTACTCATAAAATTATGTCTCCTTTTGAAAGAAGAAAAAACTCCTTCCGAAGCAAAACAGCATCGAAAGGAGTGAAAAAATTCAGCTTATTCTCTTTCGTTGTTCCTGTTGTTTTACTCTTTTTTCAAAATATTTTTTTATGGATTTCAGTTTTTTCAGCCTTCCTTGATGATGTGACCATTCATCGTTTTTAAAATCCTGTCATTATTGGCAAAAAAAGTTTTCGCATTCATAATAGAATTCTACACTTTTAACGAAGTGGTTATTTCTTCATCCTGTCCAAAATCAGTTTTCCACCAGCACTCACATTTTCCGGTTTATTTTCGCGAATAAGCACAATAATATGTTCTTTATCGATTCCATACATTTCATACGTAGCGTCTGTGAGTTTCTGCACAAATTTCCTTTTTCTGTCTATATCTTTTATAGGTGGACCTTCTACTGTAATAATTGGCATATTATCCTCCTAAATCTACCTTATTTTTTTACTTGATTATTCTTACATTCCATTTTTTATAATTATAATATTTTTGCAAGTTTTTTATGAAATTTCATCATCCAATAATTTATAGACTATTTTGATATTTTTCTGCTTTTCTCATCAGTTTAATATGATTTCTGAATTTTCCATTTGACACTTTTTCTGCTTTTTTTATCTACTTTGATAAGATATTATAAGAAATTATAAAGGAGAAAACATGCAGGATTTCAGAAAAGAATTCATAGAAAAGCTTAAAGATTTATTAAAACTAAACTGTTCTATTTACACGGTTTGGGAAGGTGGTTCTGCAGCAATAGGCTGCCTGGATGAATATTCCGATCTGGATCTGGGTGTGGTGTGTGCTGATGATGAAGTGGAAAACTTATTTAAACAGCTTGATAAATACTTTGAAGATAATTATGGAATAGAAAACAAATTCAGAACACCCGAGCCAAGCTGGCATGGACATTCTCAATGTTATTATTTGTTGAAGAACACTCCCTATCTTTTCTATGTGGATATTCTCATCGAGAAACTTTCTGCTGGTAACAGGTTCATGGAATCGGATCGTCATGGAAACTCAATTATCTGGTTTGATAAAAAGGATTTATTTGATCCCACTCCCACTTCTGAAGAAGAAGTTATAAAAAAAGGCAAACGCTTTTATAAACTTATTTCAGATTCATTTTGGATATTGGTTATGGATGTAAAGAAACAGATCCACAGGAAAAATAAAGTTGATGCATTTGTGATATATAACCAGCTTCTTAACCGCATGGCTTTACTCTGGAATTTGAAATACAGACCACCCAAATCTGATTTTGGTCTGCGTTATACTTTTCGCGATTTTCCACAAGAGACCATAACCTGGCTGGAAGATATGCTGGTAGTAAAAGACCTGGATGAAATGATGAAAAAGGTAGATGTAATTAATAACAAATATATAGAATTACTTGAAGAATTGAAAAAGAAATGGGGATAGGTTTTCACGAACTCGACTCGGGTTTGAAAAACCCGAGTCGAGTTTAATTTGAAAAGGCTTTAATATGGACAAAAAAAATACTCTCTGTTTTACTAATCGCAAAGAATGGTGTAAGTGGTTGGAGGAAAATCATTCTACTCAAAAAGAGATTTGGTTAATTTACTTCAAAAAACATACTGGCAAACCAACTCTTATTTATGAAGAATCCGTGCAGGAAGCACTCTGCTGGGGTTGGATAGACAGCATCATTAAACGAATAGATGATGAAAAATATGCACGTAAGTTCACTCCCCGCACCAATTATGAAAACTGGTCAAACTCCAACATCGAACGGATGAGAAAACTGGCAGTAGAGAAAAAAGTTACAGAAGCCGGATTGAAGAAATTTCCAAAAGAATTATTTTCAAAAAAATTAGATTCCAAACCAAAGAAACTGATCATTCCCGATTATATTCAAACAGAGATCGACAAACATCCTAAAGCTAAAAGTAATTTCGAGAAACTAACCCCTTCTCATAAACGCAATTATGTCGGTTGGATAGATAGCTCCAAAAAAAAGAAACTAAAATGCGTAGGTTAACTGAAGCAATCCAACTAATAGATAAAGATGAGAAGTTGGGGATGAAGTGAGTTGAGCCGAAAATTGAGCTCGAAAATCTTCCCGCTAATAAACGCTAAATTATCATGGCATTCTCAGAAGCTTTTCATATTCACCTCAGGAGATTCTCATTCAAAAATAATTTATTTGGTTTTGAAAAAATATTATTCATCCGTCTTAAACCAAAAAATCAAATATATTGACATTGTGAATACTAATTTATTTTACTTCACTAGAATTGTCGAAGAAAGGTAAAGCATGGAAAAAGTTCGAATAATTTTGATAATTAGTTTGTTTTGCACATTCACTTCATTATCTGCAAAACAGGTTATTGTTCAACAGCAAGAAGGACAAGCATTCAAATGTGAACTTCTATATTGTAGTGATTCACTTCTTTACGTATGGACAGGCTTCGAAGATTTCAATAAAGAAATCCTGAAAAATGATACCATTCGTAATGTGCATGCATTTCGGATATCTCAGTTGGCAAAAGTTATACTAAAGATACCAAAAAATTTTGGTGAAAGTGCCATTCCAGGTTTCACAAGTTCTTTGATAGCTGGAAGTGTAATTACTTTATTGAATTTCGGTGATGAAGATATTTATGCCATTTTAATGTTCAATGGTTTTTTTAATCTGATCTTTGGATCTGGTCTGACCATCATATTAAATTTATGGTCTAATATTCCCAACAATATTGATTTTGTCAAAACAAAGGATTTATATCAATCTAAAAGAAAATTGAAGCAAAAATGCCTATTGAAAAACCATCTCGACACGAAAATCATCCAGAAATTAATTCAAGAGATAAAACCGATATGATGAAGAAAATTATCTGCATTTTAATCATAATTACATTTCTTACAGGTCTCCATGCGAAAAACCTTAATGAATCCGTGAGAATAAAATTGAAAGATGGCTCCAAAAGAACAATACAGATACTCTGTTGCGGCAAGAAAGGGCTGATCGCTTGGAATAGTAACATGTTTTATAAATCTGAATTACTCGATGAATATGCCGAATATATTTCATATAATGATATAAAATATATTCAAACAAAAAATAAATTGAGCATTCTTCCGATAATGATAGGTTTGGTTGCTGGTTCTGCATTGGCAGCAGGTCAATTAAGCATTAAATCCGAGACATCGGAAGGTTCTTTTTATCGAACTCTTTCTGCAATTATTCTCTTCCTCACCGGTACTGCAGCAGGAGTAATTGGGTCGGCTGCCAGTGTTTTAATTCCCAGGCATCATAAACCTAAATCGTTTTTTACTGAATATATTACAGATAACCGATATTTTATGTACACTACAAACCTGCCTGTAGAGATTGAAGTTCTGCTTCAGCAATATGAGGATTGAAAAATGAATCCTGAACGAGCAGCTATATTTTTTACACAGACAGGAGTGTCTGTGCTTTTATTACTCTTCTCTTCTCTTCTTCTTCTTAGCAACAACACTATAAATTAAAGGAATAACGATTAATGTAAGGAAAGTAGCGCTGATAAGACCACCGATAACAGTTAGCGCCATGGGAGATTTCAGTTCGGAACCTTCACCGCTGCTGATAGCCATAGGCAGCATCCCGCCAATTGTAGTAATGGCAGTTATCAGAACCGGTCGTAACCTGTCCATACCACCCTGCAGGATAGCTTCATATTTCACCATTCCACTCATCCGCAATTGATTAATATGGTCGATAAGCACGATACCGTTATTTACCACGATACCAGCCAAAATTATCCCTCCCACAAAACTAACTACGGAAAGGGTTGTTCCTGTAATGCCTAATATCAGCATAACTCCGATAACTGCCAGCGGCATGGTGAACATCACTATAAACGGTTGCCGCAGCGATTCAAATTGAGATGCCATTACACTATAGACCAGAATAATAGCCAGCAGAAGTGCCAGTCCCAGAGTTACAAATGCTTCCTGCATATCTTCGTAAGCTCCTCCAAAATCCAAATAATAGCCTGAAGGAAGATTATCCTCGATATCAGCAACGGCTTCCTGGATATTTTTCACTGTTCCACCCATATCATTCGTACCGGTCACACCTGCAGAGATCAGAACTTTTCTGCTCTGTTTTTCGTGAGTTATTTTGCGTGGTCCTTCAGCCAGTTCCAGGTGGGCTATCTGGTTTAAAGGAACAGAAAATCCCATTGGGGAGATAATGGAAAAATGCATTATATCTTCAAAGCTGTTGCGTTTTTCTTCTTCCAGGCGTACTGTGATATCTATCTCTTCCCCACTTTTTCGGAAGATTCCACAAAGCGTTCCCAGGGAAGATGTTTTAATAGCAGAAGCGATCTGTGTGGCTGTTAGTCCATACTTGAAAGCTTTATCTTTATCAATTATGATATGATATTCGGGCTTCCCTTGCTTCATACTGTTAACAACATCCGTAACATGTTCCACTTTGTTCATGCGGCTTTCTATCAACAGGGAAATTTCTTTCAATTTATCAAGGTCTTTTCCATAAATACTAACCTCAATTGGTTTGGCTTGTCCTCCACCCATCATTTCTTCGCTGGACATAAAGTTGAATTCTGCACCTTCTACCTTTGGAAGTTTACTGCGAACCTGTTCCTGAATCTCTTTGTAGTTTAGGTCGCGGTTAGATTGTTCATGTAACCTTACGAATACCTGTGATTCGTTCACTTCCTGTGGATTAGTTGGATCAGCTAATGCCTGCGCATCACTCATCGGACCCACCATTACCATTACATTCATAACTCCTTCTGTTTCAAGGAAGACGTCTTCGATCTGCTTTATAACAGCATCGGATTCATCTAGAGGAGTTCCTGTGGGCATTTTCACATTCAGTACCATAAATGGAATATCGCGTTCAGGCATGAATTCCGTTCCGATTACACCTAAAATCGGAATAAGAAGAGTAAGAAGAAAAAGCACTCCTACTATTACAATCGTCTTGGTTTTATGAGCCAATCCCCAGATAAGAATTTTCTTGTACCTGTTTTTAATTCCTTCGAAAAAAGCTTCTGATTTATCAACTTGCGGTCTATCTTTTGCTTTACTGAAAAGAATCGATGCGATTACCGGTACAATGGTGAGCGAAACAAAGAGTGACGCAGCCAAAGAAAATGCTACTGTAAGTGCAAGTCCACGAACCAGGATACCTGTCATTCCTTCGGCAAAGATCATAGGGAAGAACACGGCGATAGTAGTGAATGTGGAAGCTGTGATAGCCATTGCAACTTCACTTGCACCAACCTTAGCAGCCTGGAATTTGGTTTTTCCCATTTCCAGGTGACGATAGATATTTTCTATAACCACAATGGAATTATCCACCAGCATTCCCACACCCAATGCAAGACCTCCCAGCGTCATTATGTTCAGTGTGAAATTAGCCAGGTATATAGGAATGAAAGTGGCTACAACTGAAATTGGAATCGCCAATGAAATTGCCAGGGTCGGTCGCCAGTTACGAAGAAACATGAACATGATAGCAATAGCCAGGATACCACCAACTATCAGGTTGGATACGGCTCCGGAAGTAATTTTGGATATTGGAAGTCCCATATCCATCACCATGTAGAATTCAAGGTCATCTTTAAATTCTTCTTCGATAAGAAAGACCTCTTTTTTTACACGATCGGTTACTGTGAGAGTGTTTGCTCCAGACTCTTTAGCAACAATGATCATAGCTGTGGGAATTTTATTAGTTCTAAATCTATTGCGTCTTTCTTTAAAGCCATCCTGCACCGAAGCTACGTCTTTCAGATAAATTGTTTTTCCGGTGTTAGTAAGCTTTATTGGTAAATTATTTATCTCTTCAATAGATTTATATTGAGCTATTGTTCTCAGCAGGAATTCGTCTTTTCTTTTCTGGATGTGTCCGGCAGACATATTCAGGTTACCTGCTGCCACTATCTGCACAATATCATCGATGGAAATATTATATTGTTCGATCTTTTCTTTATCCACAATGATCTGTTTTTCCAGTTCATCACCACCATAGATCATCACAGTACCTACACCTTTCAGGTGCTTGAGTTTGGTGGAAATTTCATCTTCCAGAACTTTACGGAGTTCGTAAGTATTTTCCGCACCGGTTACACCATACATCAATATCGGCATCTGCGACAAGTTGAATTTCATCACAAGCGGTCTTGATACATCATCAGGAAGATAATCTGTTATCTGATCGATCACGTCCCGCAGGTCTTGTGCTGCAAAATCCAGGTTAGTTCCCCAGTTAAATTCAACCATTATCAGGGAAGCATTCTCCAGGCTTTCCGATTTGATAGTTTTTATATTTTTTACAGAAGCAATTGCCGTCTCGATCGTTTCTGTTATTGTCTCTTCGATATCCTGCGGAGAAGCCCCATAATAGGGAGTCACGATCGAAATGACCGGGTAATCCATATCCGGGAATATTTCCAGACCCAACCTGAAGAATGATATCCCGCCCATAATTATAATGAGTACTGTTATAATAAATATTGTTACTCGTTTATTTACTGAAAATTCTGCTAATTTCATTTTTTTAATCCTTTTTTTTAGCTCACGGATTTACACAGATAAAGAATGACCTTGCGGATGGTTGATCCGGCAGCTGCCGGACTCCGCAAGGTTTTGTAATTAGAAATTTGTAATTTATCATTTTCTTTTCCTACTGGCTCACTTCAACCTTATCCCCTTCGGAGAGGCCAATATTACCGCGGATAATTACTGTTTCCCCATCTTGCAGTCCTTCTTTGATTTCAATCTCGTATTCGTTTTCCAAGCCCAGTGTTACATATTTTTTAACTGCCTTGTCATTTTCTATAATAAAAATGTGATTTGCATCAAGAATGGCTTGCTGTGGAACAATTATTGTATTTTCAGATGTTTTCGTGAGAACCTTAATGCGAGCGAATTGGTTGTGTTTTAGGATATTATCTCTATTCTTTACAGCAATTTCTACGTTGAAAGTTCCAGACATCATATCCGCTTCGGGAGATATGAACGATATCCTGCCGGTAAATTCTTCATCGGAACTGTTTACCTTCAGTATAACTTTCTGTCCTTTCTTGATATTATTTATATCAACATCGGAGACCTGTATTTTTGCTTTGATCTCATCCAGATTCATCATCCTCAGCAGCATCGGGTCCATCAGGGCATCATAATGTTCACTTTCTTTTTTAAAGATCACGGTAATTACACCATTGATAGGAGCTCTTATCTCGGTGTTTTCCAGCATGAATTCGTAGGATGATTTTGCTACTTTGTAACCGGTTTCCACTTCATCGAAAGTAGCTCCATCAATAGCTCCGGTTTTCTGTAGTTCCTGCATTCTTTTGTAATTCTTCTCCATATTGATATATTGAGTTTTAGCTTGTTTCATTTGTGTATCATCCAGTTTTGCCAAAAGGTCACCCTTCCTAACTACGCTTCCAACATCCACTATCAGTTTATCAATTTTTCCGGACATTGACGGTGCGATGTTAACTGTTTTTTCTGCTTCAATTTTTCCACTGAATTCAATATAGCTGGAAATATCACCCATTCTGGCTGTAGCAATCTTTACTTCTCTGGCACCTGTAAATTCTTCTTTAACTTCTTCCTGTTCCGTTTTCTTTTGGCAACCCGCCAGCATGATAGCAAGTACAGCAGCCAATATTATTAATTTTTTCAGCATTTTATCCTCCTATTATTCCGTGTATTTTTTTATTTCATATTTTAAAAGAATATAATCGTAGTAGGATGCCACCAGGTTCATCTCGCTTCCGAAGAGCATTGTCTCAGCATCCAGAAGTTCGCTGTTAGTCACCATCCCCTGAGTGTAAAGTTCATTAATTATCTTGTGGTTTTCTCTAGCAAATTCCAATGCTGTTTTGTTATCTTCCACAGTTCTGGCTTTGGTAACCAGTTTGTGGAAAACATTTTTAGCAGCAACTAGGTAGTTTTCCCGAGTAGATTCAGTTTCATATTGTGTTTTCTTAAGATCGTATTTTGCTTTTTTCAGGTTGGAATAATTTGTTCCGCTTGTAAAAATGGGAACAGAAATCGCAGCCACCAGATTCCAATTGTCTTCTCCGTAAAAATCAAATTCATCATCGCTTTCGAACTGGTAAGAAAATAGCAAATTCAAAGATGGCAGGAATTCACCTTTTGCCATATAATAATTCTTTTCCATCATCTTCTTAGCCAGCTCCAAAGTTTGAATGAAGGGACTGGTTTTTTCTACTTCTGCTAAGAATTCTTCAGCAGCTCTTTGCAGTTCATTTTTTTCCATGGCAGCATATTGCAACGTTTCAGAATCGTATTTTGTCATGCCTATCCCGGAAGGCTCCAGAGCTTCTTTCTCTGTTCCCAGCAGTATTTGCCAGAAGCTGTAAAGCTCGTCAATGCTGTTCTCAATTTCAGAAATAGAAGTTTCATCATTTTTTTGTTTAACCTGCCATTGCAGAACATCAGATTTTTTAGATGTTCCCACATTATAATTTTTCTGCACCTTTTCCAGGTGAGAAAGAGTTGATTCCAAACTTTTTTGGGAAAGTGTTCGCAGGTCTTGCAATTTAAGAATTCCGAAATATGTGGATGCAACTGCATAAGTCAGGTCTTTCTTCTTATTTTGCACGGCAAGTTCTGACTGCTTTTTTGCCAATCCAGCCAACTGATAGCCCAGTATCACTTTTCCCCCATTGAAGACAGGTTGCTGAATCGTGACGTTGTTGGTGTAAGTTGTTTTATAAACCGGAAACATCGCCGGAAACTCCATTCCAACCCCGGGAATCTGTATCGGTGCATTTGCTTGATGATATGTTTCATTATCGATGCGAACCAAGGTGGAATTGAAAGACGCTTTGGGCAGTAAGTTGGTAAAAGCATTTTTCTTTGCCCATTCTGCTGATTCGAATCCGCTTTTTTCAGCCAGCAGTTCTTTATTATTCTCTCGTGCGATTTGAATACTTTCTTCCAGAGTAATTGCAGAAAGTGCCGATATCATCAGCATCAGAATGAATGTTAATATTATTTTTTTCATTTCTTTACCTCATCTTTTTTTTGCCACGAAGGACACTAAGTTCCACTAATTTTTTCATCCATTTTGCTCACGGATTTTCACCGATAAAGAATGACATTGCGGATGGTTGAGTTTACGAAACCTCCGCAACGGTCTTATTTACATCTTATTTGAATTAGTTTTTTGGTAATTACTAAAATGTTACAATTGGATTATTCCGATTTATTTTGTTTTCAATTCTTGTTTTAATGTCGTTCAGATCAAGTAATAAGTCGCTTTCAACTGAAAATGAAAAAAGTAAGTCAATCCATCTCGTTGCATAAATCTTGGGATTTCCAATTTTATAATTGTTTAAAGTCTGATCGAAAACAAGATCATAAACAAAAAAAAGAAAGGTTTCAGTGGTGAATGTAGTTATTTCCTTAAAACGAATACGGAATTTTTTTACAAATTTTTCCCATAATTCATCTTGCATAACTGCACAATAAGGTTGTTTCCAATCATCAAACAATTGTCCTTTAAAAATGAATTGTGGTAAAAAACCTTTAAAAGAAGCAAGTGTATTTAAACCAAATCTGTAATTGTCTTTTAATTCATCTTTTAATAAATTTTCGATTCCGGTTTTAAATTGTCCGGTTCCGGTTGTTGAATCTGTTTGGATTTCAATCCCGCAAAAATTATTTGTGTTAGTTCTATTTACTAAAATCCAATCCAAATTACCGAAATGAAATGAATCTCCGTCAGAAGTTTTTTTATTTATCCCAAGTTCATCATAACAATCTATCGTATCACCATTTTTCCAAATAAAATCTTTGATATCTTTTAATATTTTATAATTGCTTTCATAAAATCTGCGAGGACAAATTATCCGTTTATTATCTCCAACTTTAGCACTGCAATTTCCATATTTTAACGAATCTCGATTTGGTTTATCACATTTTTCGATTCTTTTATCAAAAGGACATCGGTAGTTTTTTTGGATAAATCTATCTTTTGCTTCCTGACTTTCAAATAATTCACCAAATGCTTCTAACTGAATATTTCCCATAATTCTATTTTTCAAGAATGACAATATCTTCCGGTAAAGGTATATTGTGACCCGTACTTCGTCGAATCCTGAAAGACTCCTTTCTACAGTTTTTATAACCGATATTTTCTGCTAACTCGATCAAAATATCACAAACCGGAATGAAAACACCTTTGATAGTTTGATCGCCGACAACGAGCAGAAAATGTGAATTAAACTTCATCAAAGGAAAGAATTTCTGCATACATAAATACATATCACCAAAATATTCTCTGACCATTCTCGGATAATCGAAACCCCAGCTTTTATCTTTTGTTTGTTCGTAGATTTGAGAAGAAATATTTATGACAGTATCAAATTTGTTGATAAAAATTTCTGAATTACTTTCCTTAAAAATCAATTTCGTGCTCCCTTTTGCCATTCTTCTTTTAATTTTTTGGATATCATTCATATTTTGCACAAAATCAAGAAGATACAACTCCAACCTGGTTTGTCTTGTGTATTCAAGATCATTTGGATAAGGTGGAGAAGTTATGGCAAAATCGATGGAATTTTTTGTTAAATGATTTTGAGCATTTAAACAAGTATCTGTTATTAGTTTAGTTTTACCGTAATGGTTATGGATTTGTATTGATTTTAAATCCTTGAATATTTGAATGATTTTCTTGGTGAATAAATCCCAAAATTCTTCCTTTTCTCTAAACGGATAAAAAGTAGTTCCCGGGCAAAGAGAAACATAAGAAGCATCAAAACAGGATTTTGACATTGCTAATAAAAAAAGTTCTCGCATATTTTTATTCTTTATTTTGGTGATTATATCTTTTAATAATGAAACTTCCTGTTGTAATCTCGGACTTAACCATTGGTTCAATTCCTTTCTCGGCATTCTTTTTAGAAAGCCGGTTTGATAGGAATTTTCCTTTAAAGTCTCAACCCTGTTTAAGAATTCATTTCCTACTTTTTCGATTGTAATGCTCAATTTTGGAAGATTGATTTCCCAATTTGTTTTTACTTTGGAAACAAAAGTCATTAAAGGATTTGCGTCAAAACCGACGGCGTTCAGGTGAAACATATTTGCTGTTACCATTGTCGTTCCGCTTCCACAGAAAGGATCGACAACGAGTGAGTTTTTTGTTAAATAATATTCCTTTATTTTTTCCTCGATCAAAGAATATGAAAAATCTTCAAGATAATCGTACCATTTGTGAATTACACCATATCTGTTAAGTTCGCTGATACTTTTCGTTTCTAAAAATAATTCCAGTTGAATGTTTTTATTATGGATAAAATCGATTATTTTTGATGAATAATTTTTTTTATTAGAATCAAACTTTTTTAAGATTTTTTGATAAAATAATAGCCTTTCTTTTGGAACAGAAAATCCTTCATTCACAGAACCGATAATGAATTTTTTCTTGATCAGAGATTGGATAGCACTATTCAGGATTTTACTTTGGGTTGGATAATCGGAAATTTCAGAGATTACATTTATTTTAGTATGATTGTTTTTACTTATATCCTGATAAATTTGCTGTAGAATTTGTGCTTGAAGAAAGGGCAATCCGTTAGGAAAATATCTCTTCTTTTCTGCTAATATCATTTTAATCCTTTTATCATAATCGTATTCTTGTTTAAAAAGAATAGATAAAATCAAATTTTCTTAATTGAGATTTAAAAAAAATTATAGTTTTAAAGTCAAATGTTTTTACTATCTTTATTCAAATAATAATTTGCTCTGATCACTCGTTTAATATCCAGAACGGTTTCTCGCTTACGAAACATTTTTCAGAATTTCTCAATGTATCATGTAAGATTTTTTAGGATTCATTTTTTGATTTTTAGTCATTTGAAATTTTATTAGAAATTAGAAATTTGTCATTTGTTATTTTTCTTAGTGTTCCTTCGTGTCCTTCGCCTGCCCCGTTGGCTAACTGGGGTGGCTAAATCTTCTCAAAATTTCAAGTCCCCTGTTTTGTAAAATTTCTTGACATTAGAAATGCTTCTGACGATTTTACTTCCAGCATTTTTTTAATGAAAAAATCAATTGAAATTATGACAATAAAATAGGAGAAAAAAAATGGAAAATAACGATAAGAATGACCTGTTTAGTTTGAATATGACTAAACTGACCAAGATGGCTAAAGAACTGGAAATTCCTGATATCAAAAATTTAAAGAAGAATGAGCTGATTCATAAGATTTTTGAAGTTCAAGCCAATCAGGAAGGTTTAGCATTTGTAAGTGGATGTTTAGAAATTGTGGATGATGGATATGGTTTTCTTCGGTTCAAAGAAAATGACTTCACTCCCGGTAGAAATGATATTTATGTTTCCAGTTCACAAATCAAGAAATTCGGGTTAAAAAAAGGTCATATCATTTCCGGACCTGCACGAGCACCAAAAGAAGAGGAAAAATATTTCGCTCTGATCCGGGTGAGTTCCGTCAATTATGAATCTCCATTATTCATTCGGGAGATACGATATTTTAGTAAATTAACCCCATATTTTCCAGAAGAAAGGTTGAACCTGGAAACAGACCCCAAAAACATGTCAACGCGAATTATTAATCTCTTTACACCCATCGGAAAAGGGCAAAGAGGCTTAATCGTAGCTGCACCCAGAACCGGTAAAACTGTTTTGCTGCAGAATATTTCAAATGCAATTCTCACAAATCATCCTGAAGTATATTTGATGGTTTTATTAGTGGATGAACGTCCGGAAGAAGTAACTGAAATGAAGCGTATATTAATTCCTCGTAACTCAGAAGTATTAAGTTCAACTTTTGATGAAACACCACGAAATCACATTCAAGTTGCTCAGATGACTATTGAAAGAGCCAGAAGAATGGTTGAGCTTGGTCAGGATGTTGTGATTATGCTCGATAGTATCACACGACTTGCAAGAGCTTACAACATGGTTGCACCTGCTAGCGGGAAAATTCTTTCCGGAGGTATCGACTCCAATTCTCTTCATAAACCAAAGAAATTTTTTGGTTCTGCCAGAAACACTCTGGAAAAGGGCAGCTTAACTATCATTGCCACTGCACTTGTTGATACTGGAAGCAGGATGGATCAAGTTATTTTTGAAGAATTTAAAGGTACTGGAAATATGGAACTTGTTCTTGATAGAAATATTAGTGATCTGAGAATCTTCCCAGCAATTGACCTGGTAAAATCCGGAACTCGTAAAGAAGAATTATTGCTATCAAAAGAAGAAGTTAATCGAATGTTCGTGCTCAGGAAATTCCTCAAAGGAAGGAGTCCTATCGATGGTATTGAAATGGTTATCTCCAAGATGACAAGTACAAAAAATAATGCAGAGCTTTTAAGAATAATGAGTCAATAATGGAATTACTCGCTCCAGCAGGCAATTTTAAGAAATTGCGATATGCAATTCATTATGGTGCTGATGCGGTTTATACTGCTGGAAAAAATTTCAGTTTAAGAGCTCAAAGCGATAACCTTTCCGAAAAAGAGCTAAAACAAGCAACTGAGTTCTGTCACTCTTTTCATAAGAAGATTTATGTAGCAGTTAATATCTTTGCTCATAATTCCGACCTTGAAGACCTACCAAGCTATTTGGAATTTCTGCAGAAAATCAAAATCGACGCGATAATCATTTCTGACCCGGGAATCTTCTTGTTATCCAAAAAACATGCTCCTGAAATACCCATTCATATAAGTACTCAAGCAAATGTAACTTCCTGGAGATCGGCAGAATTCTGGCAAAATCTTGGTGCGAAAAGAATCATTTTAGCACGCGAATTAACCATTTCTGAAATCAAAGAAATAC
>CAYWJN010000063.1:3066-16486 GCA_964457455.1 uncultured Candidatus Cloacimonadota bacterium | reverse complement strand
AATCAAAGTGGAACTTTTATACAATTGCATTCCCAAGTGCAACTTAGGAATGAGACATAGACAAAATATAAAAAGGAGACTCAATGAATCTTGAAAAAGGAATCTTAAAATTATGGAAAAAAGATAAATTCAAAATTGAAGAACGGAACGTCTTTGAAGAATTTAAACAAGAGCTGAACAAAGGTAAAATCCGGGCTGCTGAAAAGATTGAAGGAACGTGGCTCGTAAATACCTGGGTAAAAAAAGGAATCCTCATTGGTTTCAGGATGGGAAAAATCGTGAAAATGGATTCATTTCTGGACAAAGATACTTTCCCGATTCAAGACCTTTCCACAAAAATAAATGTTCGCATTGTTCCAGGTGGTTCTTCGGTTCGTGATGGAGTATTCATTGGTAAGAACGTAGTTATGATGCCACCTATGTATGTGAATGTGGGAGCTTATGTAGATGACGGAACAATGATCGATTCTCATGCTCTTGTGGGAAGCTGTGCTCAGGTTGGAAAGAATGTTCACCTTAGTGCTGCTTCGCAACTCGGAGGCGTTCTAGAACCAATTGGTGCAAATCCTGTTATCATCGAAGACGATGTTTTCATTGGAGGAAATTGCGGAATTTATGAAGGTGTTATTGTACAATCAAAAGCGATCATTGCTCCGGGAGTAATAATTACTGCTGGAACTCCGGTTTACGATTCTGTTAATAAATGCTTTTTACCAAAAGGAGATACAAAAGCTGTTGAAATACCAAAGAGAGCAGTTGTTGTTTCAGGTTCTCGTCCTTTGAAATCCAATCCTTATTTTTCTGTTTATTGTCCGATCATCATCAAATATCGTGATGAAAAGAGCGAAATCTCCATAACGCTTGAGGAAGCGTTGAGATAATTGAAAACTTTGAAATTTGAACTAAAAGAATGAAAAATATAAAAAAATCATTAATCAGACAAATATTTGATTCAGCTCCAAAAAACTCTATTAATCTTGGTTTAGGAGAAATTCAATTTCCAACGCCAAAAATTGTATGTGATTATGCTAAAGAAATTCTGGACGATGGAAATATTCGTTACACTCCAAATGCTGGAATTTACGAACTTAGAGAAGCAATTGCAAATTATTATCAAAATACAATTCCTGCTGAAAATGTATGTGTAACCTGTGGAGCGGAAGAAGCAATTTATGCTACCCTTTCCTGTATTTTAAATCCTGAAGATGAAGTGCTTCTGGCGAATCCCTGTTTTCTTGCTTACAGCTCAATTATTGAGATGTTAAATGGGATCCCTGTTTATTTTGATCTCAATCCTCAGCAAAATTTTAAGCTCGATAAAAAATCATTTTTGGATGGAATTTCCCAGAAAACAAAAGCTGTTTTATTGAATAATCCCTCCAATCCGCTGGGAATTATTTTCTCTAAAGATGAAATAAAATTTATTCTGGAAACCTGCCATAAACATAACATTCTCATAATCGTTGATGAAATTTATCGCGAATTATTCCTGAATGAGAAAACACCTTCTTTCTTAGAATTAACAGAAAATGTAATTGTAATTTCCGGAGTTTCAAAATCTCATTGTATGACCGGCTGGAGACTTGGTTGGGTTGCTTCTCATCAAAAAGATTTGATTGAAAAAATTATTACAGCCCATCAATACATCTGTACTTGTGCACCCTTTTTATCTCAGAAAGCTGCAATAAAAGCTCTTTCTGAAGAATGTATGAAATCAGCTGATGAAATCAGAATAAAATTGAAAAGAAATTATGAATTTCTGATAAAATATTTTGATGAAAATCACATAGAATACAAGACTTTGAAAATTGCGTCTTCTCCATATTTTTTTTTAAATTTTGGGATTGATGACCGGAAACTTTCAAGAGGATTGTTAGAAAAAGGTGTTATCGTAATCCCGGGGACAGCATTTGGTTCTAATGGAAAAAACTGGATAAGGATAAATTACGGAGTAGAAAGAGAAATCTTGAAAAAAGGATTGAAGATTATTGTTTAGATATTGAAGAAGAAATCCTGAAAAAGTTTACAAGGATTTTCTTCTCGCTGAACTTTTTCAATGGTTACACTGGTAATCTGTATTTTCAACCTTCGCAAGAAACCTTGAAAAGGCTAACTTGAAGCAATTCCTCTGAAAGAAGCCATTTTCAAGGTTAAGTTGTTTTTCATTCTCAACTCGACGCCATTTCATTCCTTTCAAGTCGAGTCTGAAAAAGATTATTCCGAATAATAAATTGCTTTAATCGGATCGATTTTAGAAGCTTTTATTGCCGGATACAATCCGGAAAAAATTCCAATAAGAATAGAAAATCCCAGTCCTAACAAAATACCTTCGATCGGAACAGGAAAACTGAACTTCAAGGCTATTGAAATCAATTTTACTAAAAACGTTGAAATAAAAATCCCTATTAACGCACCCAACAAAGCTAAGATAACAGCTTCCAGCAGGAAATGCAGAAAAATATCTGTTTCCGTCGCACCGATGCTTTTACGGATTCCAATTTCCACCATCCTCTCATTTATTGAAATAAGCAGTGTGCTGAATAGCCCGATTCCGCCCACAATCAAAGAGATGGAAGCAATCGCAGAAAGAGTGATATTCCACTTCTTCATCATTTCATTGATCTCTTTTGTAATCGTTAAAAGAAATGCACCAATATCATTAAAAGCAAAATCATGAGCCATTTTATGTTGTGCCAACATAGTCTGCCGAACTTTTGTTTTCATAGGAGGATATGCTTCATCGTTTTTGGACTGAAGATAAATATAATCTACAGCTTCACCATTTCTGAAGTAGCAGGATGCAGTTCGAAGCGGAACATAAACAGCACGTAAATCCCTTTTTCTCTGCCAGGAATTGAAATCCATTCCTTCTTTATTCAATTCGTCTTCAGCTAAAATACCAACAATCTCAAACCTGTTATCTCCAACTGTAATGAATTCTCCCAGTGGTTTTTCATCAGCAAAATATTTATCTGCAAAAAGATAACCTACAATACAAACCTTCTTTGCTTTATCTTCTTCATATTTGCTGAAATACCTGCCTGCTAATAATGAATAAGTTTTCGATTTGAAGAAATCAATGCCTGTTCCTCTAATCTGAACATTCTGCTTTGTTTTATTTTTTATAAAACTCTTATAATCTTCGATCATACCGTAAATATATTTGTGCTCAATCTCTTTTTTTAACAATTGATAATCAGAGAAGGTCAAAGGTTTGGCTCCTCGATGAATATACATAAATCTTCTGCGATGGCGTGAACGATGAGTTGTACTGGAATTACCATCCGTATCCGGATAAATTATCAAAGAATTGTTCCAACCCATTTTTTCCATATTATCATTTATCAGGTTCTTCAATCCATAAACTGTGGAAAACATGGTTACAACAGCAAACACTCCAATAATAATTCCCAGAAGTGTAAGAAATGAACGCATTTTATGAGAAAAGATATTTTGCAGACTGTTGCCAAAACTATCGTAAAATTGCATTAAAAGAGATCTTCTCCGCATTTAGGGCATTTTTTAAATTTTCCATTTTCCTTAGAATATCTTTCTTCCAGGAAATAATAATCGCATTTCGGGCACTTCATATCGATTGGCTTTTTATTTGTTATGTATTTGCATTCCGGATAATTCGTGCAGGAATAAAAAACTTTGCCTTTTTTGCTCTTCTTTTCTGTTATTTCTCCGCTGCCGCATTCCGGACATTTTATGCCAAGTGTAAGAGGTTTTGAGAATTTACATTTTGGATAATTTGAGCAGGCAATGAACTTGCCAAAACGTCCACTCTTCTGAACTAAATCAGCTCCGCATTGGGGACATTTTTCATTGATTTTTTCCGGCTCGATTATTTTGATTTCACCTTTTTCATCTCGTTTGAAGTTCTTAATATTTCTACAATTAGGGAAATTTGTACAAGCTAAGAACTGTCCGCTTCTTCCCCACTTTATTGCCATTTTAGTTCCGCACTTCTCACAAATAATATCAGTTTCTTCAACCATATCTTTTTTGGACTGACCGATGTTTACTTTGTCCAACAGCAAATTCATAGATTTATAATATTCCTGTAAAAGCTGGTGCCATTCAAGTTTGCCGTATTCTATTTCATCTAAACTATTTTCCATTTTTGCTGTGAAGGATACATTGAAAAAATCATCAAAATTTGATACTAAAAATTTATTCACAGTCATACCGAGTTCAGTTGTGAAAAATTTCTTTTTAGATAAAATCACATATTTCCGAAATAAAATCGTGCTTGTGATCGCTGCATAAGTGGATGGTCTGCCAATACCTTTAGATTCCAATTCTTTGATTAATGAAGCTTCAGTAAAGCGAGCAGGAGGTTTGGTAAAACGTTGGATTCCTTCGATTTTCTCCGCTTCCAGCAAATCGTCTTTAATATAATGAGCATCGATGTTTTCGCCAAGAATTACTTTGATATGCGGAAAGACTTCCATAAAACCTTTTTCTTCGATTGTATTTCCAGTTGCAGAGAACATAGCTTTTCCAGATTCAATATCTAAAATCTTTGACTTCAGCAAAACCGGAATCATCTGGGTTGCTACAAATTTCTGCCAGATCAAAGTATACAATTTTAATTGTTCTTTAGTTAAAAATGCTTGAATACTTTCCGGTGTTCGAAATGCACTTGTAGGACGAATCGCTTCGTGTGCATCTTGAGCTGAACTTTTATTTTTATAAATCCTTGTTTTAGGATTAAGTTTCTGAGCTCCGAATCTTTCTGAAACCAGGTTTCTGCAACTTCCCAGAGCTTCATTTGCAACTCTCAAAGAATCTGTTCTCATATATGTGATCAGACCGGTTGTCTCACCGGAAAGATTTATCCCTTCATAAAGCTGTTGAGCTATTTGCATGGTTCTTTTCGGAGTAAAATTCAGAATGCGAGCTGCATCCTGCTGAAGAGTACTGGTGATGTATGGAGGAGATGGTTGGATTTTCCTGGATGTTTGTTGAATCTTTGCAATCGTAAAATCATTTCCTTCAATTTCCTGCAGAATTTTATCTGATTGCTCTTTCGTTGAAATCTCGATTTTTTTGTTTTCCCATTTTTGCAATATTGCTTTAAAAGAAGGCAAATCATCTTTTTTTAATAAAACTTCAATATTCCAAAATTCTTTTGGAACAAATTTATTAATCTCTTGTTCGCGTTCACAAATTAACCTGAGAGCAACAGATTGAACTCTACCGGCACTCAAATTCTTGGTTATTATTTTCCACAGAATTGGACTGATATTATACCCGACAATCCTATCGAGAATTCTTCGCGCCTGTTGTGAATCTACTTTATTCTGATCGATCGAGACAGGATTTTTAATTGCATTCCGAATAGCATTTCTGGTAATCTCATTAAAAATAACCCGGTGAATAGATTTGTTTTCCAGTTCTTTTTGCAAAACCTGGGTCAAATGCCAGGCAATCGCTTCTCCTTCCCTATCGTGGTCTGAAGCTAAATAAACACTATCAGCATCTTTTACAGATTTTTTTAATTCTTGAACTATTTTCTTTTTACCCGGATCAATTACATATTTTGCTTTAAAATTATCCTGGATATCCACACCAATTTCTTTCTTAGGAAGATCTCGAATGTGTCCCATTGAAGCTTTAATAATAAATTTATTATCCAGAAATTTTCCGATGGTTCTTGCTTTTGCCGGTGATTCAACAATGATTAGATTCTTACTCATAATATTTAATCCTAATGGATATCTTCTTCAAAATCAAAATCTGTTTCATGAATAAAGAAATTTCCGATTAGATCCCTCACGGAAATCTCTCCCTGACCAGAAAAAATCAGGTAATTAACAATATCATCCATCATCGGTTTATCAATTTTTTTTCGTAGAAATACATTTAATTGAAGTGAAAGTGAAATAATATTTTCAAAAAGCTCACGATCGATAGATTTTATTTTTAGAAGATGAACAAGGTAACCGAATGCCGCTGGAGTTAACACTCTTTTTTCATCTTCAGAAAGGATGCGATTATAGGCTTTGGTTTCTGTAGCATAAAGCAGAGAATCCAAAAACCGATCCAATTCTTCCTGGGGCATTCCGAGTTTTTTCAATTTTTCCTTTGATGGTTTCTTTGAAAGTACAACTTCCAGAAGATCATCAAATCTTGGTTTCGACATATTCTATTCCTTCCTATTTATATTAAATTTATAAAGGTTGGACTTAACTCAAAAGACGAAGTTGTTGAGTTGAGAACAACCGATAAATACATTCAACCATTGCGAAGGTCAAGACCATTCGCAAGGTTGCAGTTCCATAGAAATCTTACTTTTTCTGAACAAATATTAATTTACAGTTATTTTCCCGCAACATTTTTTATATTTTTTACCGCTTCCGCATGGGCACGGATCATTTCTACCGATTTTCTTGTCAACCACTCTTGGTTTAATTTTTGGCATTTCTTTTGGAGGAGGACCTTGAGGAGGAGCATTCTGTGGTTTCTGAAAAGCAGAAGTTTCTGCATGCCGCAGTTGAGCCATTCGCAGATAATCATCTAAATTATCCGGAGTTATCAAATAAACTGTGAATACTTTTTGGGTAACATTTTTATTAATTTTGGAAACCAGATCCTGGAACAAATAGAAAGATTCTTTTTTGTATTCAATCAACGGATCTTTTTGAGCGTAGGCTCTAAAGCCGATTCCTTCTTTGAGCAAATCCATCTCATGAAGATGATCCCGCCATAATTCATCAACCACATTCAATAGAACCCTTCTTTCAATTTCTCGGAGCTGTTCGGTTGTAAGTTCGTCTTCTCTCCTCTGATATGCTGCCAGAACTAAATCCTGAGCATTCAAAATTAATGTATCGAGCGTCATTCTTTCGCTGAAGAGTTCTTCATCTTTTACAAGCACATTAAGATTTGACTTCATCCAGAAAACAATCTTATCCAATTGCCAGTTTTCCTGGTATTCCTCTTCACCGATTATCTCTTCAACCTGGTCTGCAACTGCATCTTTGATCATTTCAATAATCTCGAATTTGAGATCATATCCTTTTAGAACATTTCGGCGGTATTTATAAATCACTTCCCTTTGCTGGTTCATTACTTCGTCGTATTTCAGAAGTTGTTTACGAATCTCAAAGTTGTAAGCTTCTACTCTTTTTTGTGCTTTTTCCACGGCTTTTGTCATCCAGGGATGAGTAATTGCTTCACCTTCGGTAAGTCCCATTTTTATCATCATCGGAGCTATCTTATCTGAACCGAACAATCGCATCAAATCATCTTCCAAAGACAGATAAAACCTGGAAGTTCCCGGATCTCCCTGCCTTCCGCTTCTTCCTCGCAACTGTCTATCGATTCTTCTGCTTTCATGACGTTCGGTGCCAATCATATGCAAACCATCCAAAGGACGACCAAAAGGATATTTTCCCGAAAGTTTCTTTTCCAGGTTTAAATATTCAACCTTCTCTTTGGTAACTACAGTTTGACCCAATTTTATATCAGTTCCCCTGCCTGCCATATTCGTGGCAATCGTAACAGATACTGGGTGACCTGCAAACTTAATGATCTCTGCTTCCTGCTCGTGATATTTTGCATTCAAAACATTATGTTTGATATTCCTTCTACGCAAAAGCCGACTTAAAGTTTCAGAAACTTCCACAGTAATTGTGCCTACCAAAACAGGTTTTTTCTGCTCGTGCCAATATTCGATTTCGTCTATAATAGCTCTATACTTCTCATTTTTTGTAAGATAGATAACATCATTGTGGTCAATCCTGGAAATGGGAAGATTGGTAGGAATAACAATAACCGGCAAATTGTAAATCTCTAGAAATTCAGCTTCTTCTGTGATTGCAGTACCTGTCATTCCTGCTAATTTATCATACATCCTGAAATAATTTTGAAGTGTGACAGTGGCAAAAGTTTGGGTTGCTTCCTCGATTTCCACGTTTTCTTTTGCTTCCAATGCCTGATGTAATCCATCACTGAATCTTCTTCCGGGCATCATACGTCCGGTAAACTGATCTACAATCATTACTTTATTGTCTGCAACCACATAATCTACATCTTTATCAAAAAGTGCATAACTTTTCAGAAGCTGTTTAATATTATGGATCTTCTCATTTTTATCGAAAAATTTATTGGTGATTTCTTCTTTTTGTTTTGCCTTTTTTTCAAACGATAATTTCTCATTATTATCAACAGGTTCCAGCAGATCATCGAGCTGTTCCAATATGAAAAGGTCAGGTTCTTTTTTAGAAACAAGATCAGTTCCTTTTTCAGTCAATTCCACACTGTTTTGTCTTTCTTCCACAACATAAAATAATTCTGCTTCGAGAAGATGAAGTTTCTTCTCGCGAATGTATAAACTTTCATGATCATTTACCAGTTTTTTGAGATCACCTTCTTTCATAAATTTCATGAAAGACTTATTTTTTGGCGCTGCTCTTCTAACTAAAAGCAGGAGTTTCCCAACTATTTCAGGATCATATTCTTCATTTTTAAGATGCTGTTTAATCTCCGCAATAAAGCGTTTTACCATCACATTCTGATTATTCACAAGTTGCAAAATCGTTGGTCTTAATTCTTTATAAAAATTCTTGCTTTCTGCCACTGGACCGCTGATAATCAAAGGTGTTCTTGCCTCGTCGATTAAAACGCTGTCCACTTCATCGACAATAGCATATTGATGTTTTCTCTGCACAAGATTGTCATGAGAAGTTGCCATATTATCACGCAGATAATCAAACCCAAACTCGCTGTTTGTACCATAAGTTACATCACAATTGTAGGCAGCTTGCCTATCTTCAGGTATCATACCTGTGGTAATGCAACCAACTTTCAAACCATGAAATTCAAATATCGGACTCATCCATTCTGAATCTCGCTGTGCCAGATAATCATTAACTGTAATAAGATGAACTCCCTTGCTCAACAAAGCATTCAGGAATAACGGCATCGTGGCTACTAATGTCTTGCCTTCACCTGTTGCCATTTCTGTGATTACTCCTTCATGAAGAGCAATAGCACCAATCAGTTGAACATCAAAAGGAATCATTTCCCACAAAGCTTCACTTCCACGAACTTCATACGAAAAATCGACCAATCTTCTGCAAGTATCTTTGATAATTGCAAAAACTTCCGGAAGATGCTTATCCAATTCTATTTGTGTATCTTTTTTAAGCTTTTCGGTTAATCTATCAATTTCGTTGCCAATAGTGTTTTTCTTATTTTCATTTGGTTCGGAATGATATTTTTGATTCAACTCTTCCAATTCGGTCTCAGCCGGTTCAAGGTTGGTATGAATTTCGGATTTGACCTTTTGGATTTTTTCGCGTAGTTCATCATTCGAAAGTTTCTCTAATTCTGCATAAATTGTCTGACACGCAACCAAAATCGGTTGATACTTTTTCATCTCTCTGCTGAAACGATCTCCAAACAATTTCTTAGTTATCTGACCAAACATTTCCTCACCAAACTTACAAATTTTGACCAATCCTTTTTCCCTTGATTTGCTTGTCAAACAATTTAGTAATGTAACTCATAGCTCCGCTTTGAGAAAATAAAAGGTCACAAACCAGACCGTGTCAGGCTTTTGACTTGGGTTTATGTTACTCTTATAACTCATAGCTCTGCTTTGAGATTATTTTTCATAAACGAGACGTTTGTGTTACTCTTGTAACTAATAGCTCCTGCTTTGAGACATATTTTCACATCCGGCAGTTGCAGGATATGTTGCTCTGCTTTGAGATTATTTTTTTTACAAACCGGAAAACCTTGCAAAAGTTTACACATAGGGGAACTATTTCTATTAGACTTTTTCAATGGTTACACGTGAAAAATGCCAACTATTACAGAGTCCGGCAGCTACCGGATCAACCATTCGTAATGTCTTTATTCAAATCTTGCTAAAAGGCTTGACTGAAAATTTCAAACTTCGAATTTTGCTCATAACTTTTAATAAATAGCAGGAGTAAATTAATGAATTTTAAGCAAAAAAAGCTTTCTGAAATAGAATTAAAAGACATCCAAACTCAAGCAAATTCTGCTCGCACTGCCATCCTGAAAATGACGACTCTGGCGAAATCAGGACATCCTGGCGGTTCTTTGTCTTCAATCGATTTCTTACTTGTTCTTTATAATCTTATAAATATTGATCCAAAGAATCCGAAATTGGAAAATCGGGATCGAGTAATAATCAGTAATGGGCATATTTCTCCGGCAGTTTATGCAACTCTGGGTTTGATGGATTTCTTTGATCTTGATGATGCGATTTCTCAATTCAGGTTAGCCGGCAGCATTTTTGAAGGTCACATCGAACCGGATGTTCCGGGAGTGGAATGGGCAAGCGGAAATCTGGGTCAGGGGCTTTCTGCAGGATGTGGTTTTGCACTTGCCTGCAAACAAAAAGAAATTGAGAATAATCTTTTTGTGATTATGGGAGACGGTGAACAGCAAAAAGGTCAACTGAGTGAAGCTCGCAGATTTGCAGTTAAATATCATTTGAATAACATCACTGCTTTTTGCGATTATAATCAGCTTCAAATCTGTGGTGATATCAACAAGATAATGCCGCAAAATATTTTTGAAAATTATGTTTCTGATGGATGGGATGTAATTGAGATTGACGGACACGATTTAAACGAGATTCAAAATGCAATTTTTGATGCTGTACCAAATGATGCTCCTACTTTGATTTTGGCAAATACAATCATGGGAAAAGGTGTTTCCTTTATGGAAAACCAGGCTAAATATCATGGTTCAACTTTATCAGAAGAACAATTGGAACTTGCTTTAAAAGAGCTTGGTTTGAGTGATGACCTGGAAAAATATAATGTATTAAGAAACAATTTCGACTCCTTAAACTCCGCTCAGGATAACAGCTTTTTTGATAATACAGATTTCGATCTGAACATCGGAAAACCAATCTTATACAAAGAAAAAACCGATAACCGCTCTGCTTGGGGAAACGCACTTGCAGATTTAGCAACTCGCAACCCGCAACCCGCAACCCGCAACCCAATCGCTGTTTTTGACTGTGATTTGCTGGGAAGTGTGAAAACCACAAAGTTCGCAGAAATTGCTCCTCATAGTTTTTATGAATGCGGAATTATGGAGCACCACACAGCAACTATGGCTGGAGCAATGTCCAAAAACAGAATCCAGGTTTTCTTTGCAGATTTCGGTGTTTTTGGTGTGGATGAAACTTTCAATCAGCATCGACTGAATGACATTAATAAAACAAATCTGAAAGTGATCACAACTCATGTTGGACTCGATGTGGGTGAAGATGGAAAAACTCATCAATGTATCGATTATGTGGGAGTGATGAAAAACCTGTATAATTTCAAAATCATCATTCCGGCAGATCCAAATCAAACTGATAGGATCATCAGATATATTTCTCGAAAATACGGAAATTATTTGATTTCAATGGGAAGATCAAAACTGGAAATTATCAAAACAAAAGCAGGAAAAATTTTCTTTGATGAAAACTATGAATTTTATTATGGAAAAGCAGATAAACTCAGAGAAGGAAATGATGCTGCTCTTTTTGTGATGGGGACCCTCACACCAAAAGCAATAGAAATTGCCGATAAATTATCCATAGAAAATATCAATCTACAGGTCTGGAATATTTCCTGTCCCACAAAAATAGATGAAAACGCCTTGAAAGAAGCTGCCAGAACAGGAACAATTTTTACGTATGAAGATCATAATGTAAATACTGGTTTGGGAAATTGCATTGCAGATAAAATGATGGAAATGGGATTATCAAGTAAATTCTATAAATTCGGCGTGGAAAATTATGCAGTTTCCGGTAAATCTGAAGTTCTATTCAAATATTATAAATTAGATGTTGAATCGATTATTGAGAGAATTGAAAGTTTGAGTTTATTCTAAAATGGTCAAAATTTAAATATGTTAGTAAATCTTTCTGATATTCGGAAACTGATGAATCGGCTAAAAGTTGCTATCTTATTATTAACCATCAACTTAAGTTGGTGGTTAATGAAACAAAAGAAAGCATTAACCGTTTTAACGGTTTCTTATTTACCATTCTGCAGAACATATTAGAAATTTTTAAAAAAAGGAGAAGAAAAATGAATGAAAAATTAAGAAAAGAAATATTCAATTATTTCAAACAGAAAAACATAATTTACCTGGCAACATCAAAAGAGGACAAACCTGCAGTAAGACCTGTTACTTTGATTTATTTTGAAGATGAATTCTTTTTGCAACAGGTGGAAAAGATGCGAAATTAGACCAGATAAAAGCAAATAATAATGTCGAATTCTGTTATAGCATTTCAAACGAGAAGAATAGTGGTTATATTCGAGGTTTTGGAATAGCCATGATCATCGATGATCTTCCGACAAAACAAAAAATAATGGATAATATCGATTTCATTAAAATGTTTTGGACCAAGGTTGAAGATCCCGGATATGCTCTTTTGAAAATTGAGCTTAAAGAGATAGAATACATGAAAATTGGAGAGATGCTGGCAAAAAGGTATGAAGTATAATTATTGAATCAGATTGAAATAGGAGTAGTTGAAATAGTGGAGATATAACAATATAATGTTTGAATACAAAAAACGAGGAGAAGATTATGGATTTTCAAGAAGAAAGTGTAGTTGAAATTAACAAAGAGAATAAGACTCTAATTGATGATTTCGAAGAAGAATATAGGTTGGCACTAAAATCGATTGACACTGATGTTAAAGAATTAATTGAAAGTAGAAAAATAATGAGAGGACTCCTGCTTTTTGGTAAAAACTTATCCTCAATAGTCGAAATTCATGAATCACTACATATTTTGTTTTCAATAATTTATAATAACCAGTTAGTGCTAAACGTATTCAATCCTAAAATATTAATGCAATTAGGGCATGAGCTAAAACCGACAGTAAAGTTATTGAATTGGGAAGATTCATCAGTGCAGGTAAAAGAAAACTACATTGTTGATGAATTAAAATCTATAGGATATAGCAAAACTCATTGGTATATAAAAAATAGTTTACTTGTAGAGATTGAATATATGATAGATGTGCTTCGTGAATTAGTAGAATCAGATTTCATACCACTTGATGATACTGAAGATATTTCAGTGGAGAATAAACCTGATAGACATATACATTCTTCAGTAAAACTTGCAGTTTGGAGACGAGATCGCGGTAAATGCGTTGAATGTGGCTCAAAAGAGAAATTGGAATATGATCATATAATCCCGATATCTAAAGGTGGTTCAAATACTGTGAGGAACATTCAATTGTTATGTGAAAAATGCAATAGACAAAAGTCGGCAAATATCCAATAATACAAGATGTTTTTCTTTCTTGTCATTCCCGTGAAAACGGGAATCCATGATTATAGTAAACAGGATTCCCAATCCAGTTGGGAATGACAGCTAGGGATGTTGAGAATGACAACAATCTTTGAGG
>CAYWJN010000063.1:0-2966 GCA_964457455.1 uncultured Candidatus Cloacimonadota bacterium | reverse complement strand
ACGAAGCGGAAGCTTCGTAATCAGTTGAACCTTTAAACTCTTGAACCCTTGAACCTCTGAACCCCTCAACCACTAATAGACAACTCTTTTGCCAAAACAGAAGCAGCACCGATCGAGTCCATATCGAACTTGAAATTATCAGCAATCATTTCTACATCTTTCAGAAGTTGCAGAATATTTCCGGAAACCGTGAATTGTTTTAACGAATGCAGCCTTTTTCCATCTTGATAAAGGAAACCTTCAGCAGAAAGAGAAAAATCTCCGGAAATGGAATTTGCCCCGGAATGCATTCCCTGCAGAGCTACAATCTCGATACATGTTTCATGTTTTTTAAATAGATCTTCTTCCTTAAAATTTCCCTGCTCCAGATAGAAATTTGAAGGAGAAACATTTAAGCTCCCTTTATAACTCCTTGAACCATTTCCCGTTGATCTCACACCATCTTTTCCGGCAGTTTGAGTATTATGCAAAAATGACTTCAATTTACCTTTTTCGATCAACACAGTTTTTTGCGATGGATAACCTTCGCTATCAAAAGCGCGAGTGGAAAATCCTTCAGGATATAGAGCGTCATCTACAATTGTAACTCTTTCATTGGCAATTTGTTCTTCCAGTTTTCCCTTGAGGAGCGACTTGCCTTCCTGAACGGATTTTGCACTGAAAATACCGGAGAACGTGGCAAGCATAGTAGCCATCATATCACAACTGAAAACTACCGGATATTTACCTGATTCGATTTGTTTTCCACCCAGAAGAGAAACTGCTTTTTCCACGCTTTTTTCTGCTATTTTTTTGGCATCAAATTTGGAAAAATCTCTGCCCATAACAAAATCCAATCCTGAGCGTTTATCATCTTCTTCCTGTGTTAAGACCACGCAAAAACCATAAGCAGAATTCTGAGTATCTTCCTTATTCAAACCTTTGCTGTTAGCAATTTTAAGAAAACTTTTGCCATCACCATAAAGGGAATACGGCACATTGAAAACCCTTTTATCAAGTCCTTTTGCCTGCTTTTCCATTTCCTTGGCGAATTTTATTTTTTCTTCCACATCTACTTTATCTAATTCTTTTGAATAAACATTCAATTTTACATCGATATCCGGATAATTTTCCAAACTCACAACTTCGTCATTTTCGGAAAATCTGCTGTTCTCAACAGCTTCATCCACAATCATCCGGAAGGTTTCGGAATCGAACTTTTCAGTATAAACGTATCCCACTTTTCCATCTTTGATGACTCTCACACTAATCCCTTTTGAATCTGCATATTTGAAGGATTCGATTTCCTGTTCATTTATGCGAACAGAAAAGGAATTGCCAGCAACAAGCATAATTTCAATATCATCGGTTTTATCTTTTGCATACTCAAATATGGTTTTAAATTCTTTATCGTACATTACTGAACCTCCTTTCTTCCACCAACAATGATTTCATCGATCTTAATGGCAGGTTGACCAACTGTGGTGGGAATACTGCCACTCACAGAACCGCACATACCTTCTGCCAGAGAAAGATTATTAGCGACCATGCTGATTTTTTTCAGAGCATCAGGTCCGTTTCCAATCAAAGTAGCTCCTCTTACCGGTTCTGTAATTTTTCCATTTTTGATAAGATACCCTTCTCCAACTGCAAAATTGAAATTTCCGGTTCCTGGCATCACTGAACCACCACCCATTTTTTTGGCATAAATACCGAAATCTATTGAAGCAATTAAATCATTTATGGTGTGTTTACCGGCAGCGAGATACGTATTTCTCATCCTCGATGCAGGAGCGAATTTATAGGATTGCCTTCTTCCGCTACCAGTTGGTTTATATCCGGTTTTTATTGCTCCCATCTTATCTACCATAAACGATTTCAAAATTCCTTTGTGAATTAAAACTGTTTTCTGGGTAGGAAGTCCCTCGTCATCGATGTTTTCCGAACCCCACTTATTGGGAATAGTGCCGTCATCGATTGCTGTAACAACTGAATCTGCAACTTGTTTTTCCAATTTATCAGCAAAAACCGAAGCACCTTTTGCCACAGATGTAGTTTCCAAAGCATGTCCGCAAGCTTCATGAAAAATCACACCACCAAATCCGTTATCAATCACAACCGGGAATTTACCGCCCGGAGCATAATCTGCATTAAGCATTGTCACTGCAATCTTGGCAGTTTTCACACCTAAAGCAATCGGATCGAGCTGCTTGAAAAATTCATAACCTGCTGCTCCACCAGGACCCTCAGTTCCAGTCTGTTTCTCCATACCGGAAGAAGCAATGGAACTAACATAAACACGTGAGTAATTTCTCGAATCCTCAGTCCATAATCCTTCACTATTAATTATTAATACATTCTGCATTTTCTCAGTAAACCTGATATCTACCTGCGAAATCTGCGGACTGAAATTCCTGGAAGCTTCATTTATTTTACGGATGAAATCTATTTTATCTTTTTTGGGAACTGTATTATTGGGAATTTCTATAGGATTCTTATTCTCAAATTCTAATTTTGTCAGATCGATCGCTTTAATTTTAGATTTTCCTTTGGCAGCTTTGCTCACAGCATCTGCTGCTGCCAGAAGAGATTTTTCGCTCAAATCATTTGTATAAGCATAGATTGCTGTCTCTCCGTAAAAAACTCTTACTCCTGCACCAAAATCGTTCCCAATGATATTCTGTTTGGTTTTACTATCATTAAAAATAATTGTTGAATTTAAAGTGTTTTCCACGAAAATTTCAGCAAAATCAGCACCATTGGAAAGAGCTTTATCAATCACTTTCTCTGCTAAAATTTTTTCTATCATTATACCTCCGGTAATTTATTATAGTTTCCGTATAATTCTCCGAATGAGATAATTATCAAATCTATAATGTTAAGTTGAAAAATTAATTCGTAAGTTTGATGTCAAGCAGAAAAGGTTATTTCAATGACCGGTAAACAGTAAAAGTATCCATTCATTTTAATATTCATAATATCTTTCA
>CAYWJN010000062.1:0-16845 GCA_964457455.1 uncultured Candidatus Cloacimonadota bacterium | reverse complement strand
CCTCTTCGAATCTTTTGGTATTTATGTTTTTGTGTTAATTCGCAAACGTTTTGATGTTGGTTGTGTGCTGATTTTTACTTTAGGAAATCAGGTTTTGGTGTCAAGTCGCAACATCAGACTCGATAATAACGTCGTTAAAATTACTTTAGGAAATCAGGTTTTGGTGTTGATTTTCAATATTCAATATTCAATTGCAAGGTCTTTTCCTAATTCAACTGATTCAACCAATTCAACAAATTCCACCAATCACTCTTTCACTCTCTTTATATCCGCTCCCAGTTTTCGCAGCTTCTCCTCGATCTTGTCATAACCTCTGTCAATATGATAAATCCTTGAAATCTCGGTTTGACCTTGAGCAGCCAGACCGGCGAGAACCAGGGTTGCACTCGCTCTCAGATCCGTTGCCATTACCTGTGCTCCGCTGAGAGATTTCACTCCTTTTACGGTTGCCACATTTTTATCCACTTTGATATCTGCATCCAAACGGTTAAGTTCTGCCACGTGCATAAACCTATCAGGAAATATCGTTTCGGTTATCACAGATTCTCCATCTGCCAGCGTCATCAGAGCCATAAATTGAGCCTGTAAATCTGTGGGATAACCCGGATAAGGTTCTGTGGTCATATTTACAGATTTTATATGTTTTGGAGAAATTATTTTTATTTCGTTATTATGAATCTCGAAATCTGCTCCAGAAGCTCTCAGTTTTTCCATCAAAGCATCCAGATGAGAGGGTTCGCATTGGGAAATTATAATGTCACTTTTTGTAATAGCTGCAGCAATTAAAAAAGTGCCGGCTTCGATCCTGTCAGGCATCATAGTCATTTCAGCAGGTTCCAGTTTTTTCACGCCAATTATTTTCAGGTGATTTGTTCCTCTGCCTTGTATTTTTGCACCCATTTTATTCAGAAAATCTATCAAACTCGAAATATCCGGTTCTGAAGCTGCACCATAAATATTAGTTTCTCCTTTTGCCAGAACAGATGCCATCAAAGCATTTGCAGTGGCACCAACACTTACTTTAGGAAAGTGAATATCACTTCCTTTCAATTTCCCTGCTTTTGCCAAAATATATCCATGCTCGATATCAATAGCAGCACCCAGCTTTTCCATTGCCATCAAATGAAGATCCACGGGTCGGGTACCGATAGCACAACCTCCGGGAAAAGAGACTTTGGATTGACCGAACCTGGCAAGAAGCGGTCCCAAAACGTAAATAGAAGCCCGCATCTTGCTGACCAGTTCATAAGGTGCTTCAAAAAAGCCGGCGTGGGTGGTATCGATTTCCAGACTTCCATCATGATAATCGACCCGAGCGCCAATAACGCGTAAAACATGTGCCATCATTTTGATGTCATTTAAATGCGGAACATTGTGCAGAACAGTCTTTCCTTTTGCCAGCAGAGTTGCTGTCATAATAGGAAGAATTGCGTTTTTAGCTCCGCTTATTTCAACTTTTCCGGAAAGTTTTTTTCCACCGTTAATTATAAATTTGTCCATAATTATCCTTTTACATTTTACAATCTAAACAATTTTAGTTTACATTAAGTTCTGAAACTTAACTATATCACAAGTTCCAAGTAAAAAAATAAACTAATGATCTAATTTTCAAATCTTTTCTAAAGATAATTTGCATCCAATCTTCATAATCCTATCAAAACTATTCAGATCTTTGAAGATATTGATATCATCAAAGCCGTTCTCTTTGGCAATTTCTTTTATCTTTTCAGCTTGATTATAAGCGATTTCAAAATAAATCTTTCCTTTATCCGTCAAACAATCTTTTGCATTTGCCAGAATTTTTTTATAATAAAACAAACCTTCATCTTTCGCCAGAAGAGAAATTTCAGGCTCATAATCTTTAATTTCAAATGCAAGCTTGTCATATTCCTTTTTGGAAATATAAGGTGGATTGGAAACAATAATATCGTATTTGCTTTTAATATTTTCAAAAATATCAGATTGAATAAAATTTATCGAAACATTATTCAATTCTGCATTTTGTCTGGCTGTATTCAAAGCCTTTTTGGAAATATCCGTTGCTTCGATTAGAATGTTTTTCATCTGTTTTGCCAACGCTATAGCAATTGCACCGGAACCTGTTCCAAGCTCCAGAATTGAGCTGAAATCTTCTTGCAAAACCTTTTCGACTAATAATTCCGTTTCAGGGCGGGGAATCAGAACATCAGGATTTACTTTGATCTTACATCCGTAAAATTCTGTTTCTCCAAGAATATACTGCAAAGGTTCGTATTTTG
Source organism: uncultured Candidatus Cloacimonadota bacterium (assembly GCA_964457455.1). Classification (GTDB taxonomy): domain Bacteria; phylum Cloacimonadota; class Cloacimonadia; order Cloacimonadales; family TCS61; genus JABMPU01. The sequence goes on along the minus strand of CAYWJN010000062.1, from coordinate 14,587 downwards.
TCCTTTTTAAGATAAGTTGTTCTATTAAGTCTGATTTTTCATTATCTAAAATATCTCTGGAATTCAAATATAAATCGGATTTATTTATTCCCAAAACGTGTGAAATGATATGCTCTGCGTTGAGCTGAGGATTTTCAATATTATATTTTTTAAACTGGTCAATTGATTGGTTTAAAATTTCAGAAATGGTTTTTTTTTTCATATAAAATCTTTCATAAAATATAGAAGAACAGAAAACGAATTGAAAAAATAGTTAATCAAACAGGAATTAATATCCTCTAATTCTCTTAAGAATTTTTCCCTGGATATTAACAGGTACTTTATCGTATTTTTTATATTCCATTGTGTAGATGGCTCTACCCTGAGAAATTGAGCGTAAACCTGTTGCATAACCGAAAAGCTCGCTCATCGGTACCTGGGCAACGATTTCCTGTTTATTTTGTGAAGTGCGTATCGACTCTATTTTTCCTCGTTTGGAATTCAGATCTCCAATGATATCACCCATAAATTCTTCTGGAGTAATCACATTAACAAGCATAAGAGGTTCCATAATAACGGATTTGGCTTTTCTTAATGCTGCTCCAACTGCAATGGAAGTTGCTACACTGAATGCGGTTTCAGATGAATCTACTTCATTGAATTTTCCGCTAACCAATTCAATTTTTACTCTTTCAACCGGACTGCTCATCAGAGGTCCATCCAAACAGGCATTAAGAGCACTTTCCTCAATAACATGCCAGAATTCTTTGGGAATGATTTCAGGTGTAATGGAATTAACAAAAATATTCTTTTTACTTTTTGGAAGTTGTTCCAGTTTAAGAGGAGAAAGTTTCAGCTCAACAACTGCAAACTGACCTTTTCCGCTTAGTTCCCGGATAAATTCACCTGTAGCAGAAACTTGGTTTTCGATCGTTTCTTTGTATGCCACTTGAGGATTGCCCACGTTTGCGTGCACATTATATTCACGTTTCAATCTATCAATAATAACTTCGAGATGAAGCTCACCCATACCGGAAATCAGAGTTTGTCCCGTATCTTTATTTTGACTCACATTGAAAGTAGGGTCTTCTTCCTCCATCTTTTTCAGACTGTCGGAAAGAGCTTCCTGATCAGCTTTGGTTTTGGGTTCAATGGCAATCGAGATCACTGAATCCGGAAAAGAGATGGCAGATAACAGGATATCATTGTTCTCGGAAGTTATTGTATCACCCGTTTGAACAAATTTTGGTCCAACTACTGCTGCAATATCACCGGCTTTCAAAACAGCAATATCTTTTTTCTTGTTGGAATGCATTTGCAGAATTCGAGAAATCCTTTCTTTCTTTTCGTTGGTTTGATTGTAGATAGTTCCGCTGCGTTTGATGGAACCTGAATAAACCCTGATATAGATGAGTTTTCCCACATATTTATCGATCTGGACTTTGTAAGCCAAAGCAGAAAAAGCTTCATCCTTATCCGGATAAATTTCTTTTTCTTCACCTGTCTTTTTATGAATCGCAATAGCAGGAGGGACATTTAATGGTGATGGCAGAAATTTTGTAATTGCATTTATGAGGAGTTGAATTCCTGTATTTTTAAGAGCAGCTCCACATAGGATGGGAATGAATTGATGATTTAGAGTAGCTTCCCGAATAGAAGAAATCAGTTCATTTTCGTGAATATCTCCATCATTAAGATATTTCTCCATCAGGTTATCATCAAATTCCGCAATATGTTCTATCAAATCAGCTCTGAATTTGTTCGCTTTTTCAAGATACTCTTCAGGAATTTTTCGCGAATAATATTTCACACCTATTGTTTCCTGATCAAAGTAATAAGCTTTCATTGAAACGAGATCGATCACACCATTAAAATTACTTTCTTTTCCAATAGGAAGTTGAATGGGAAAGGCATTCTCGGTCAGCCTGTCATGCATCATATCAACCACATGCTCAAAATCAGCACCGGGACGATCCATCTTATTTACAAAAGCAAGTCTTGGGATCTGGTATCTATCTGCCTGATGCCAGACTGTTTCGGATTGAGGTTCCACTCCTCCAACAGCACAGAAAATACCGATAGCTCCATCTAATATTCTCAAGGAGCGTTCCACTTCCGCAGTGAAATCTACGTGTCCGGGAGTATCGATAATATTTATTTGTTTTTCTTTCCAGAAACAAGTGGTAACAGCAGAGGTAATGGTTATTCCGCGCTCTTTTTCCTGAGCCATCCAGTCCATCACAGCATTGCCGTCATGAACTTCACCCATTCTATGAATGATGCCGGTGTAAAACAACATCCTTTCCGTAGTTGTTGTTTTGCCGGCATCAATATGCGCCATTATGCCAATGTTTCGAATTGCAGATAAGTCGCTCTCATTTGACATAATGATTTAAACTTTATTTTTAGAACCTGAAGTGAGCAAAAGCTTTATTTGCTTCTGCCATTTTATGAGTATCTTCGCGTTTTTTTATGCTTGCTCCCTCTTTTTTGTAAGCAGCCAGAAGTTCGGCAGCAAGCCGTTCTGTCATAGTTTTTTCCGATCTCTTTCTGGAGAAACTGATGAGCCATCTAAACGCCATTGCCTGGGCATTTTTGGGTGTAACTTCAGTAGGAATCTGGTAATTTGAACCACCTACACGACGTGATACAACTTTAATAAGAGGTCGCACATTATCCAAAGCCTGAAGAAAAATATCCAATGGATTTTCCTCTTTATTTTTTTCTCCTAAGATATCAAGAGCTCCATATACTATCTTTTCTGCTAAACTCTTTTTGCCGCGATGCATAACAGTATTTATGAATTTACTCAAAATTAAGCTATTGTATTTTGGGTCAGGGAAGATTTCTCTTTTAACAATTTTTCGTCTTCTAGCCATACATACTCCTACCTTTTAGGTCTTTTAGTTCCATATTTAGAACGACTTACGGTTCTGTTATCTACACCGGCAGCATCGAGTGCTCCACGCACAATATGATACCTTACCCCAGGTAAGTCTTTTACCCTGCCACCTCTAACAAGAACAATGCTATGTTCCTGAAGGTTGTGACCTTCGCCTGGAATATATGCTGTGATTTCAAAACCATTGGTCAATCTCACCCTGGCAACTTTACGTAATGCAGAATTTGGTTTCTTGGGAGTGGTTGTATAAACCCTTGTACATACACCTCTTCTTTGCGGACAAGAAGAAAGAGCTCTATTCTTTTTCTTCTTGAAAATCCTTTTTCTACCTTTTCTTACTAACTGATTAATAGTTGGCACTATTTTCCTCCATTATTTTTTAGAAATCAAGAATGTCTTCTACTGCTTCTTTCTTTTCTGAATGAGCAAATTCCTGAATAATATCACTAACGGATTTTCCTTCTTCAATGGCTTTCTTAACCTCATTATTAAAGAATTTGGTTCCTGTTCCTACGGGAATTCTGTGCCCGATAATAATACTTTCTTTTAATCCTTCCAGATCGTCTACCCTTCCGGAGATAGCCGAGTGAGTGAGAACTTTTGTGGTCTCCTGGAAGGAAGCTGCAGAAAGCCAGCTATCGGTTAATAATGAAGCTTTTGTTATTCCAAGAAGTAATTGCTCAAAGGTAGCTCCTTCGCCACCCTCTTCTTCGACGCGTTTGTTTTCTTTCATTACCTGATTTCTATCTACTATTTCACCTTCTAAGAACATTGTGTGTCCGGGATTATTAATTTTTATCTTTTTGAACATCTGCCGGATAATCACCCCAATATGTTTATCATGAATTTTAACACCCTGTTTTCTATAAACTTCCTGAATTTCATTTACGATGAGATTTTGAGCAGCTTTGATACCTTTTGCTTTCAAGATATCGTGCGGATCTAATGGACCGCTGGACAGGGCATCTCCACTATCTACAATATCTCCTTGGTGAACAATGATTCTCTTTCCGGGCGGAATTGTGTATTTTTTCTCTGTTTCATCATCTGCTTTCACATAGATGATACGTCCGGATTTTGTTAAATCCCCAATAGAAATTCTACCGGAAATATCGGATACAATTGCTTTCTCTTTTGGTACTCGTGCTTCAAAAAGGTCTTGCACTCTCGGCAGACCGCCTGTAATATCGCTCTGTTTAACAGTAATTCGTGAAGATTTTCCCAGAATGTCACCAGGATGAACGTAGATACCATCTTTAACTTCAACACTCAATCCGGTTGGAATCGGAACAATAGCTTCCTTTTTCTTTTCATCAACTATTCTGAATTGAGGTTGAACTTTTCTGTCTTTTGATTCGATGATGGTAATTTCCCGTGATCCGGTTAATTCGTTAAATTCTTCTTTATAGGTAGTACCTTTTATAAAATTCTCAAATTTTAGTTTACCTTTGGCTGTTGCTACCAGAGGATTATTATAGTGATCCCAACTGAATAATTTCGTATTCTTAACAACCTTTTGACCATCTCTGACAAAGATTGTGGCAGCATATTCCACTTTATAATTTTCTAATTCTAAACCATCATTTTCATCAACAATTATTATGCGTCCAAGATGACTGATTGAGACCAATTCCTTATCACGATTTATTACTGTATTCATTTTTTCAAATTTAATAATTCCATCGCCGCTCGCAATAACTTCTGCCAGATCAACTATTGTGCTGGCTGTTCCCCCGATATGGAAAGTCCGCAGAGTAAGCTGAGTTCCCGGTTCACCAATGCTTTGAGCTGCAATCACTCCGACCGGTTCACCAATTGTAACAGGCTTGTGAGTTCCCATATTCCTACCGTAACATTTTGCACAAACTCCTTTTTCTGCTTCACAGGTAAGAACCAAGCGAACTTTAACAGTATTAATCCCATGATTTTGAATTGTTAATGCCATTTCATCGGATATTTCCATACCAGCTTCCACAATAATTTTATCCGTAACCGGATCTACAATATCTTCGGATGCAGTACGACCGGCTATACGCTCAGATAAAGGTTCTACTACTTCCAATCCCTCTTTCAAAGCTGAAACTTCACTACCTTCGATTGTGCCGCAATCTTCAGTCATAATAACCGAATTTTGGGCAACATCCACTAATCTCCTGGTCAAGTAACCAGCATCGGCAGTTTTCAATGCTGTGTCTGCCAATCCTTTCCTGGCACCATGAGTAGAAATGAAGTATTCCAGAACTGTTAAACCTTCCTTAAAATTAGATTTAATAGGAGTTTCAATAACTTCCGCCATGCCTTCGGATAAACTTCTGGAAGGTTTATCCATAAGACCACGAATTGCTCCGAGCTGTTTGATCTGGTCTTTACCACCACGAGCACCGGAAAGATACATCATATTGATAGAATTAAATCCACTCTGATCAACTTCAAGTTCCTTCATCAGTACTTGAGTAACATTTTCCGTTGCCATTTTCCATCTATCAATCACACGGTTATATCTTTCGGTTTCCGTAATTTCACCATTCATATAGCTTTCGATGATTTTATCAACTTCTTTAGTTGTTTTAGAAATTATCTTATTTTTATCTTTCGGTACAATCACATCGCTGGCACTAAAAGTGATGCCCGCTTTAGTTGCATATTTAAATCCCATATCTTTCAAATCATCCAGGAATAGAGCAGTTCTATGCTGACCCACTTTAACATAACATTCCATCGACAGATCATTGATTATAGATTTTGTAAAAGTGAGATTTTTAAATGGAATTCCTTCAGGTAAAATTTGATTAAAAATTACTCGTCCAACTGTTGTGGTAATAAGTTCATCATCTATCAGAACTTTTACCCAGGAGTGAATTTCCAGATCTTTTTCTGTTTTCTTTGGATTTCTGGCATTGCTGATAAATTCATCTCGTTCATAAGCCAGAATTAATTCTTCTGTAGAGCTGAAAAATCTTATATTGTCGTCTGCAGGAGGATCGGTTTTCTTTAAAACAGTTAAATAATAGTTACCTAAAACAATATCCTGACTTGCTGCCATCGCCAATTTTCCACTGGCAGGAAGGAGCAGATTTCTCGAAGAAAGCATCAGCACACGAGCTTCCATTTGGGCTTCCGAGGATAATGGTACATGCACGGACATGGTGTCTCCATCAAAGTCTGCATTATAAGGGATACACACAAGCGGATGTAATTCTATTGCTTTACCTTCGGTTAGAACAGGCATAAACGCCTGAATACCATGTTTATGTAAAGTAGGAGCTCTATTTAATAAAACCGGATAATCTTCAATCACTTCTTCTAAGATTTTCCAGATTTGTGGTCTTTGTTTTTCAATCAGTTTTTTTGCTGTTTTAGCCTTTTCTGCTTCTCCAATCTTTTCTAGTTTTTCAATGATAAAAGGCTTAAAAAGCTCTATTGCCATTTCTTTGGGTAATCCGCATTGATGCAATTTTAGTTGCGGCCCTACAACGATGACTGAACGACCGGAATAATCAACACGTTTCCCCAGAAGGTTCTGACGGAATCTTCCGGTTTTTCCCTTAAGCTGGTCAGCCAAAGCTTTTAAAGGTCTGTTTCCTCTTCCTTTTACAGGACGAGATTTCCTGGAATTATCAATAAGAGCATCCACAGCTTCCTGCAGCATTCTCTTTTCATTTCTCAAAATTACTTCAGGAGCTCTAATATCCAATAAACCTCTCAAACGGTTATTCCTGGTAATCACTCTTCTGTACAATTCATTAAAATCTGCTGTAGCAAATCTTCCTCCCTCCAACTGAACAAGAGGTCTCAAAGTTGGAGGTAAAACAGGCAGAACTTCAATAACCATCCACTCCGGTCTATTCCCAGATTTTCTGAATGCATCGATGACTTTTAGTTTCTTTGTGGCTTTCTGCTTTTTCTGAACTGAAGTTTCCATCTTTATGATAGTACGAAGGTTCATTGCCTCGTCTTCCAAATTCAATTCTTCTAGCAGAATTCTGATTGCTTCCGCTCCCATCAAAGCAACAAAATCAGCGCCTACTCTGTCCCGGATTTCATAGTATTCATCAACGTCAATCAGGTCTTTCTTTTCGTAATCACTATCTCCGGGATTTAAAACTATGTATGATTCATAATATAAAACACGTTCCAATTTTCTAATAGGCATATCCAGAATAGTGCCAACCACACTTGGTAGGCTTTTCACAAACCAGATGTGGCTAACAGGAACGGAAAGTTCTATATGACCCATTCGGGAACGACGCACACGTGAAGAAGTTATTTCCACACCGCAGCGGTCACAAACCGTATTTTGGAAGCGTTTCTTTTTATACTTTCCGCAACTGCATTCATAATCTTTTTCAGGTCCGAAAATTCTTTCGCAGAAAAGACCACCCTTTTCCGGTTTCAGGGTTCGATAATTTAGAGTATCCGGTTTTGTTACTTCTCCATAAGACCATTCTCTGATAGAATCCGGTGAAGCGATTTTTATCTTTAGTTTATCGTAGTTTTCAACTTTTTTATTTCTCTTGATTTCTCTTATCACTAACTTACCTCCGTAAAACTTCTTAAAATAAAGAAGCTCTTAAGATTCCTTATCTGCAAGGAATTCTATATCAAAGCAAAGAGATTTTAATTCACTAACCAACACATTAAATGATTCAGGAATACCTGGTTTGGGCAGATTCTGCCCACTGGTAATAGCTTTAAATGCATTTGTTCGTCCTTCCACATCATCAGATTTGATGGTTAACATCTCCTCGAGCAGGCGGGAAACACCATACGCTTCTAAAGCCCAAACCTCCATTTCTCCTAACCTTTGTCCTCCATGCTGAGCTTTTCCGCCTAAAGGTTGCTGCGTAATAAGTGAGTAAGGTCCTGTTGAACGTGAATGCATTTTATCTGCAATCAAATGATTCAATTTAAGCATATACATAATGCCGACTGTAACTTTTTCTTTGAAAGATTCACCGGTTTTTCCATCAAAAAGAACCTGTTTTCCATCCGAAGATAACTTAGCTTTTTTCATTTCGGATTGAATATCTTTTAAGGTAGCTCCATCAAAAACAGGTGTCTCAATATGATACCCTAAGATTTTTGCTGCCAAACCAAGATGTGTTTCCATTATCTGTCCGATATTCATCCTGGAAGGAACACCCAATGGATTTAAGACGATATCAACAGGTTCTCCATTTTCCATAAACGGCATATCTTCGATAGGGCTGATGCGGGAAATAACACCTTTGTTACCATGACGACCAGCCATTTTATCACCAACAGCAATTTTACGTTTTTTAGCAATATAGACTTTCACCATTTTGCGAACGCCATACGGAAGTTCATCACCGTGCTTCAGGCGTTCCTGAACTTTTTTGAAAATATTCTTATTTTCTTCTTCAGCTTTGTTTACTTTTAGAATGATATCATTATAAATTGTACGATTTTTCTCGCTATTTTCTACTAAATCATAATCTAAATTCAGCCTGTTGAAATTAATTTTCTTAATATTATTTTTGTTGATCTTTTTCCCTGTTGGGATGTAAAACATATTAGTTTTTGAATCGACAATGTTTTTTGCAACTTCGTCTAAAAGAGCTTCTGTTAAATGTTTTTTGAGATATTCATCAATCTTCTTCTGTCTTTCTGAACGCTCTTGTTTCATATGGGCAAGAGTTTCCTCTCTTCTTTCTGTTTCACTAAATTCATCCACTCCTTCTAACCGGGAAAAAACTTTTACATCAATAACAACGCCTTCCATGCCTGGTTTTGCCTTGAGAGAACTATTGGTGAAATCACCGGCTCTATCTCCAAAAAGTGCTCGCATCAGATTCTCTTCCGGAGAAGGATCAATATCTATATTTTTAGGAGTGATCTTGCCAACGATGATATCTGCAGATTTTACAACCGACCCTACTCTGATGATTCCGGTTTTATCCAAATTCCGCAAAGATTTTGTGGGAACATTGGGAATATCATATGCCAATTCTTCTTTTCCGTTCTTCATATTTCGAACCAGAACTTCATGTTCTTCGATATACACAGAAGTAAGCATATCATCGCGAGCAACGTTTTCGCTTAAGATGATTGCATCTTCATAATTGTAACCATACCAAGGCATAAAGGCAACCAACATGTTTCGTCCAAGAGCTAATCTGCCGTTATTGACAGCAGGTCCATCAGAGATAATATCACCTTTCTTAACAATATCCCCTTTCTTAACAGTTGGTCGCTGATTCATGCTGGTATCCTGGTTTGAGCGTGCGAACTTTTTCAAATAAATACGACTTTGAGTTCCAATATCAAGAATGCTGTCATCCGGATTCTCTCTTTCAATATCAATATAAGTACTGGTTATTTTTGTAACTTTCCCATCATAAGGAGCAACAGCAACAACGCCGCTATCTTCTGCAATGGTTTTTTCCATACCAGTTCCAATCAGCGGAACTTCAGGACTGATAAGCGGTACAGCCTGACGCTGCATGTTTGAGCCCATCAAGGCACGGTTTGCATCGTCATGTTCCAAAAAAGGAATAAGCGCAGCAGAAGCTGAAACTATCTGCTGAGGTGAAACATCCATGTATTGAACCTCTTCAGGTTGATATTGAAGGAATTCACCTTGATGGCGTGCAAAAACAAGCTTATCAGTTATCTTAAGATTTTCATCATAATTGATATTTGCTTGAGCAATTATATGGTCTTCTTCCTCGTTTGCATCCAGATATTCAACATCTTTGGTGATGACGCCGTTCTCAATTTTGATATAAGGTGTTTCCAAAAAACCAAACTTATTAACTCTGGCATACATAGCAGGAGAAGATTGCAAACCGATGTTTGGTCCTTCAGGAGTTTCCACAGGGCAGATTCTGCCGTAATGAGAATAATGAACGTCTCGAACTTCAAATCCTGCTCTTTCCCTGGTTAATCCTCCCGGACCAAGAGCAGAAAGTTTTCTCTTGTGAGTAACAGCAGTAAGCGGATTGGTCTGTTCCATAAATTGAGAAAGCTGACCTGTGAGGAAAAACGATTGCACCACAGCGATCAAGGCATTACTGTTGATCAGGTCGTGAATTGTAACTTCATCCGAATTAGCGATAGACATTCTTTCCACCACAGTTCTGGCAACGCGAGATAAACCGATATTATATTGTTCCTGCAAAAGTTCACCCACAGTTCTGACTCTTCTATTTGCCAGATGGTCGATATCATCAACCACATCTTCATCTTTATGGACTGCGATTAAAGTTTCCACAATCGCTACCAGATCCTGTTTTGTAAGAATATGAGTGGATGGATCAATATCCAAATTTAATCTGAAATTAATCTTATAACGTCCAACCTCTCCGAGATTATAGCGTCTTTCATTGAAAAACATGCGATTGAAAAGCTCAAGTGCTACTTCATAAGTTGGTTCTTCACCGGGTCTTATCAGGTTGTATATTTTTTTAACTGCTTCTTCCTGGTTAGTCGTCAAATCTTTGGCAATTGTATTTTCAATTATTTTTCGAGTTATTTCGTGCTTTTGAGCAATTACAGACACTTTTTTCAGACCGGATTCTTTAAGTTGTTCCAAAATCTCATCATCAATTTCAGAGGCTGCTTCACAGACAACTTCACCGGTTTCTTCATCAAATACATCTTTGAAAAAAAATCTTCCTTTGGCATTTTTGACAAGTACTTCTTCTTCTTCATAAAAATGGTTTCGCAAATCCTCGTTAGTAGATAATCCAACAGCACGCAACATAACAGTTACCGGAAGTTTTCTGCGTTTATCGATCAAAATAAACATGGCATCATTGATATCCATCTTAAATTCCAGCCATGAACCATTATAGGGAATCACTTTAGATGAATATAAAATTTTACCGCTGGCATGTTTTGTTTCCGTGAAAAATACACCCGGAGATTTATGAAGCTGACTGATAATAACACGCTCAGCTCCATTTATCACAAATGTTCCGTCATCTGTAATCAATGGAATTTCACCCAGAAAAACATCTTGTTCAATAGTATTTTTTGCTCTTCGTTCACCTGTTTCTTTCAGAAGTTCTTCATCATAGATTATCAATCTCATTCTTGCTTTAATCGGTGCCTGATAAGAAAGGTTTCGTTCGATGCATTCGTCCGTATTATACTTTTCTTTCAAGACCACATAATCGATATAATCGAGATGATAAATGCCTTTTGAGTCTTCCAGGGGATAAATCGATGTAAGTATTGCCTGAAGTCCATAATTTTCTCTTTTTTGAGGATGAGCATCTTTTTGCAAAAAATGATGATAAGAAGATATCTGCATCTGCAAAAGATTGGGAACCTGCACAGTTGGAAGACCGGCTTTTTCTGCTTTTTTTCTTATTCGAGAATAACTTTTAAATTCTTTCAAAAGTCTTAACTCCTTTTACGCAAAAAGCGAAATTCTTCGCAAGGGTTGTAAAAAAAATAGATAGAACGGAAGTGAGCATATTTTCCCACTTCCGCCTGATAACAAAAATCATTATTTGATTTCTACGCTAGCACCTGATTCTTCGATCTGAACTTTAACTGATTCTGCTTCCTCTTTTGATACTCCTTCAACCACTGGTCTGGGAGCATTATCAACTAATTCTTTAGCTTCTTTAAGACCTAATTTTGTAATTGCACGTACAACTTTGATCGCCTGAATTTTCTTATCGCCTGCACCTGTAAGAATTACATCAAATTCAGTTTGTTCTTCAGCAGCATCAGCAGCAGCAGGAGCAGCAGCAACAGCAGCAACCGGAGCAGCAGCAGTCACACCAAAAAGTTCTTCAAGTTCTTTCACCAGTTCGGAAAGTTCAATCACGCTCATTTCTTTGATAATATCAATAACCTGTTGTTTTTTATCAGCCATCTTATCCTCCATCAGATATATATTTTTTTATTTTTTTTCGGCTTTCTGTTTTGCAATTTCATCAACAGCAAAAACAAATTTTCTTAAAATTCCTTGCAGTACTCCTACAAATTCGACAATCGGAGCATTGAATCCCTGAAGAACCATGGAAAGAAGAACTTCTTTGGCAGGAAGTTTCGCTAGTTTTTCCAACTGCTCAGCAGTCATAAATTCTCCGGAAATCAAACCTACTTTAAAACTTGGAAAATCCTTATCTTTCGTAATGTCTTCTTTAAATTTTATCAATTCCCGGGCAGGAGCAACTTCATCGGTAATGGCAACAGCAATTGCTGTGGGTCCCACAAGATGATTATCCAGTTCTGAAATTCCCAGCTCATTTAGAGCAATTTTGATAAAAGTGTTTTTAGAAACGAAATAATCTACTTTAGCATTACGCATCCTGTTACGCAGCTCATCCACTTCTTCAATATTAACACCTTTATAATCCACCAGAACAATCGCCTTTGCGTTATCCAATCTCTCTTTGATTTTTTTTACTTCATCAATTTTATATGCCTGAACCATATTTCACTCCTACTTCTTCGCTTCTAAGGTAACACTTGGAATATCCAGTTTTATGCCAGGACCCATTGTTGAAGTTAGGGCAATACTTTTGATGAACACACCTTTTAAGGTGGCAGGTCTTTCGCGAAGTATTGCACTTATGACGGTTAAAATATTCTCTTTGAGCTTTTTACTTTCAAAGCTCAGTTTCCCGCCAATAATATGCAAATTGGCAAATTTGTCCACACGGTAGGTTATCTTCCCACCTTTTGATTCGCTAACTGCTTTTTTAATGTCCATTGTAACTGTTCCCACTTTTGGATTTGGCATTAGACCTCGCGGACCCAGGATTCTTCCCAGCCTGCCAATTTTTCCCATTAGGTTGGGTGTAGTTACCACAACATCAAAATCAAGCCAGCCGGATTTGATCTTTTCTACATACTCATCAACTCCAACGTAGTCAGCTCCTGCTTCTTTAGCTTCATCTGCTTTATCACCTTCAGCGAAAACGAGAACTCTCACTTTCTTTCCGCTTCCATGAGGTAGAACTAAAGAATTTCTGATTTGTTGTTCAGCTTTTCGAGGGTCAACACCGAGATTCAAATGAACTTCAACAGTTTCATCAAATTTTGTAGTGGGAAATTTTTTCAGAAGTTCAATTGCCTCGTTAAGCTCGTATCTCTTCTCTTTGTTAACCATCTCACGAGCTTCTCTGTACCTTTTGCTACCCATTTATACTCCTTTTATATTTCTCCTGCTTTAGATATGGAAGTCCCTTGTTTTACAGAAATAATCAAAATGAAAATCGATTAGTCTTCTACTTCTACTCCCATATTTCTTGCAGTACCTTCGATCATACGCATAGCAGCTTCTATTGAGTAAGCATTTAGATCTTTCATCTTTATTTCAGCAATTTTCCTGATTGATTTTTTGGATATTTTGCCGACTTTTTCGCGGTTTGGTTCACCTGAACCTTTTGCTAATCCTGCCTCTTTTTTAATTAAAACTGCAGCAGGTGGAGTTTTTATTTCAAATGTATAAGATTTATTTTTCTTAACATAAATAACAACCGGAAAGATCATTCCCGGAGAATCTTTTGTTTTATCATTAAACGCTTTACAAAATTCACCAATATTGATTCCTGCTTGTCCTAAGGCAGGACCAACTGGTGGAGCTGGAGTTGCCTGACCAGCAGGTAATTGTAATTTTACAACATGTTCGACATCTTTGGGTTTTGCCATTTTTTCCCTCAATACTACATCGTTTCTACTTGATCCGATTTTACTTCCACAGGAGTTATCCTGCCAAAAACAGTTACATTAATAGTCAATTTCTGCTTATCTTCACTGAGCTTATCGATTACACCTTCAAAATCACTAAAAGGTCCGGCTGTGATTTTAACCATATCACCGGGAATAAATTCGTAATCTTTCTGAGCAGTTTTATGACGCTCGGTAATTCCCAGTAATCTATTTACTTCACCCTCAGATAAGGAAAGAGCTTTTTTACCTGTTCCCAAAAAATTCGTGACTCCAGGTAATCCTCTTATGAAAGTATAAACTTCCGGAATTAAATCTGCTTCAATAATCACATAACTATTGAAAAGTTTTTTTTCACGCTCCACTCTTTTCCCTTCACGAATATGAAATGTTTTCTGGGTAGGAATAAGAATCTTACCGATATTTTTTTCGAATTCAGTTCCTTGTATGCCCCTGGAAATTGCCTCTCTTACTTTGAATTCATGCTGAGCATACGTGTGAACTACATACCATTTCATATCTTAACCTTTAAGCAGTAGAGTCCTGATTAAAACGTTAAAAGCAGCATCCACTAAAAATAGAAATATTGCTACGATCGAAGACATGATGATAACCACAGTTGTTCCTTCTTTTAAGTCTGCTTTTGTGGGCCAGCTTACATAAGACATTTCTTGCCTTACACTCTTGAAAAAAACAAATATTTTCTTAAACATATTTTCTCTCTTTCATAAGAAATAATGGCAGGTCAGGCAGGACTTGAACCCGCAACCCCCGGTTTTGGAGACCGGTGCTCTACCAATTGAGCTACTAACCTTTAAAATCTATCTCGTCTGTTTATGAGACGTGTGTTTTTTGCATTTAGGACAAAATTTTTTAAAAGCAACTCTTTCCGGATGAACCCTTCTGTTTTTAGTCGTAGTATAATTTCTACTTTTACATTCTTCACAGGCTAATGTTATTATTTCTCTCATTATTTTTTTCCGTTTAGAATTTCATTCTATTCAAAGATTTCGCTTACAACGCCGGCGCCGATTGTTCTTCCACCTTCACGGA
>CAYWJN010000061.1:0-16890 GCA_964457455.1 uncultured Candidatus Cloacimonadota bacterium | reverse complement strand
TTTATCATCCTTCACCTCCAAATTAACATTAAAAATTTTTGTAATTTATTCGTTTAATCATCGCAATACAGAAAATGTTTTTCATCTCTGCTTTTGTCAAGGATCAAAATTATAAACATCATCTATCAATCCTCGAAGACGACGATGCGTTTCGTCGCCAATGGTAACAATGTTTGCATGAAATGTGTTGTTGTCATTTTGAAGGCGACGTTGGCCAACGTCGCCTCCAAAATGATCATGTTTGAGAATTTTCGCATTGTCGCTTCACCACTCCAAAACCACGTGCACTCTGTTTTCCCAGCCCGAGATTATCAGGTATATTGAAGTTGGTCATGAATTCTCCGGTGAAACAGAGCATTTTTTGATTTTTAAAATTCACACGTTTGGGTTTGAGATAGCCTTCCACTTTTACATTTTCAATATTGTCTATCCAGTAGTTAAAGCCTTTGGAAAGAGATTTGAAATTTTCTCGCAGTAAATGTTTTAAGAAACCTTGTTGTTCAAATTTGTTCAATCCGTTATATTTCTCGTAATTCTCTTCTTTTAAAGCCATCCAGGGTGAAATAAATTTGTAATTAATAAATTCTTCCGCAACTCCAAAATCGTATTCTCTCAAATAAATCTCTTTTTCATTAATCGTATATTTGCGATTATCGATTATCATTTCATCGAGTTCAAAAAAGATTTTCTTCAGAATATCGATACCTTTGTTAAAGCCGATCAAAGCCGGATGTTTATTGATTATCCGATATTGTATTTGAGGAAACTTGTAAGAAAATTTCCCTCCGGGAAGATGGTTGTGTAATTCAGAATATTCGGGAAATTTTTGGGAAAAGTAACCTCGAAGTTTTGGCAGATCAAATTTTGTAAGATAAACATCAGAAAAAATTATCGTAATAATCTTTATCTTCATAAAATACCTCAATCTTGTTACAATTCAATTCCCAGTATCGAAACTGGAGTAGTTTTGTACCGTGCAGAAAATATTAATTATTGTATTTTAAGTCAAGAAAAACAGAAGACCCAAAACCATTCGGGAAGTTTTCCCAATTCAACCAATTCGACTAATTCAACCAGTTCAACTATTCGGAAGGTCGAACACGAGATTACCATTATCGGGATAAACAGATCCGGTATGTATCCTATATGGTGCAATTTCCGGGATCTTCGCTGCCTTTGTTCTCAGTTTTTCCATCACAGATGAAGTTATTTTCTGTTTATTCCGTTTGACTTCAAATAAATATGCATCCTTTGTATCATCTTTTAAAACTATCACATCCACTTCTACCTCACCTTTCCTATCCCAATAATTACCAATTCTGGTAAAGCTGATTTTTAAGGGATTCTCTTCGATTATTGTACGGATCGCCATTTTTTCCAGCATTCTTCCGCTGAATTGTTCCAGATTTGATAAAAGGCTTTTAACAGCCTGCTCTTTTTGCCCGATCTCTTTCAGGTATCTCCTGGGTTCCACCAAAGCAAACCAGAAAGTAAAAAAGTTATCCCGCAGATAATACCGTCCTTTCCGAGAACCGATCCTGCTTTTTTCGGTAACTGGAATTCTCCGTTCGATAAACCGATAAATATCTTCCAACTTTTTCAAATAGGCACTTGCTTCCTTGATACCTGTAAACTGCTCGATCTCGCTTAATATCCTGCGTCCTTTAGCAATGGCAGAAAGCACTGAAAAATAGGAAACATAGTCCTTACCGAACTCTTCTCGCAAAATATTTTCTCCCTCTTCCCATATCCACTCTTTTTCCAGGAAGAGCTTTTTTAAACGGTTTGAAAACAATTTATCTTTGTAGAAATCAACCTCTTCCCAATATTTTGGCACCCCATCGAATATTGCGAAAAAGAATAACTTTTCTTTTTGCGAAGTAATTCCCTGATCTTTAAGAAATTGTGCCTGATCTGTTAAAGAAAGATAAGATAAATTAATTATTTCGGATGCTCTACCGAAAAGAGGTTCTTTTGTTCCCTTGAAGATTCTCTCCATCAAGGAATGGGAAGAACCACTTATTATCAAGAGGAGCGCTGAATCATCTTTCTTTAGATCATATACTTTTTGAAATATCGAATAAACTTCGGGATTTGTATATGAAAAATTTTGAAACTCATCGAAGATCACACTAAGAGGATTCTGTTTTGAATAGTCGAACAGGAAATTAAGAAAATTTTCAATATCCCGGAATTCACCGAAAAATACATCACTCAATGCTTCTTTGATCTGGACCGACCAATCCCGCAGCAATTCGGTCACTTTCTTTCTGGTTACAAAAAAATAAAGACGGGGAAAATCTGAAGTTGCTTCCAAAGCTAATCTGGTCTTCCCGATTCTTCTGCGACCGGATATTACCAGTATTTTGGAAATTCCTGTTTTTACCTGATTCCAGTAACTTCTTATTTTATTGATCTCTACACTTCTTCCATAGAATTTCATAAGCTAACCTCCATTAGGGTAACTTGCGTTAGGTTGGTAAATTTTGTCAAGGAGAAGTTTGGCTGAGTGACGGAAAGACTGGAAGATGGTAAGCATTGAATATTATTCTGTTTTGAATCCAGAGGTTTTACCAATTCAACCTGTTCAACTAATTCAACTAATTCAACCATTCCGACTTGTCGGGCGTATCCAGCAGTTGCCGGAGAAGCCTAGTGCGTTTCGTAGTTGCTTTCCTTTGCGTCCTTAGCGTCTTTGTCTTTGTGGTGAGATTTTTTTAACGCAGAGTCTTTATGATTTTTTGTGAAAATTTCGGAAGTTTTGAAACCCTAATTCAACCGATTCAACCAATTCAACTAAGCCAACCATTCGGAAGTTTTTTTTAATCTTCACAATCCACACATTCTTCATAACTCAAGTGAGTCTTAAAACGTGTAATTCCGATCTTACCGAACAAGGAATCGATCAGCGAATAAATAACCGGGATCACGAACAAAGTAAGAACTGTGGCGAATGCAAGACCGAATGCGATGCTCACAGCCATAGGTTTCCAGTCGGAAGTGGTGCTGGAAGTGGAAAGAATGATCGGCATGAAGCCACCGATGGTGGTTATTGTTGTCATCAGGATAGGACGCAAACGGATCGAGCCGGCATTGATGAGCGAATTCCAACGGTCTACTCCATTTGCCCTTTCACGATTTACAAAATCAACAAGAATCAGAGCATCATTTACCACTATTCCCGCGAGTGCAACAACCGACAACATCGTCATCATAGAGAACGGCAAACGGGTTACAAGAAGTCCAAATACAACGCCAATAAAAGCGAACGGGATCGTAACCATTATAATGAGAGGATGCACAGCAGATTTAAATCGAGTAGCCAGTATCGTGAAGACCAACAGTATAGCAACTCCAAATGCCAGATACAGAGATTTATTGACTTTACTCTGTTGTTCAGCTTGTCCTCCATACTCGATCTGATATCCCGGGAAGCGCTCGGAAAAATTTGCTAGAATTCCCTTTTCTCCGGCCAATGTACTTCCCCGCAGGATATTTGTTACTTCATCCGCGGTACGTAATTTTCGATTTCCATCTTCTATATAAGTCGTCACAGAACCGGTGATCGTGATTAATCTCTTTCTGTCACGATGTTCTACCTGTGCGTAACCAGATGCGATCTCCAGATCGGCAACTTCCTTCAAAGCTATCAGGTCGCTGCTTCTGGTGCGAACAGGAAGATTTTCCAGGTCCATCAGGTCGTTTATCTGGTTTTCCTGAAAGCGCAAAACCACGTCGTATTCATCCATTCCATGACCGCGATATTTGGAAATATAGCCGCCATAAGACGCATATCTCACCAGGTTGGAAATAGATTGCACGCTGAGGCCGTAATATGCTAATTTATCATGTTTGGGAATGATGCGAATTTCTTTCTTTCCTTCCGAAAAACTGGTTTCAAGATCGGTTGTTCCGGTAATATTTTCAATTTCCGAAATGATATATTCACCAATTTCTTCCAATCGCGTCAGATCATCACCTTTGATGCGGATTTCAATATCATCACCTGTCGGTGGTCCACCCCGTTCGCCATCCTGGAAACTGTATGTATAAAGTCCCGGTAGATTTTCCACATATTTCCTGATGCTGTTTTTGATCTGATCGTGAGTGTACTTCATATCATCCAATTCCACCAGATCAATCTTCACAGCTGCATTACGCGTTTCCACCTGGTTTCTGTGATGTTCCGAATACTGGCCTACTGTACTGATAACCGCTTCGATATCGGCTTTTTCCAGCATGTTCAAGATGAAATTTTCGATCTGAGTTACAACTTCATCAGTTTTTTCCAGGCTGGTTCCAGTAGGTGTTTCCAAATTCATCACGATGGTTTTTGGTCTTCCTCGAGAGAAGAACTGAAATTTAACCAAACCGGAAAACAAAACAATAACAGAAAGGATGAAAGTACCGATCAAAGCCAGCATCGTCAAAAATCTGTGTTTCAATACTCTCTTCACAGTTTTACGATATTTTTTTATCAACAAGTCATGCAGGGGGTGTTTTTTATCTTCTTTTTTATACAATTTTCTTCCGCTCAGCTCTGCCACATGGGAAGGTAAGATCACCAGGCTTTCAAATAGTGATGCCAGCAAAGCCATGGAAATTACAATCGGTAAAACAGACATGAATTTTCCCATGCCACCTTCCATAAACATCAGGGGCAGGAAAGCTGCCACAGTGGTAGTTACTGCTGCCACAACCGACCAGGCAATTTCTGTGGTTCCTTTAATGGCGGCTTCTTTGGGGCCAAATCCCATTTCCCGGTAGCGGTGAATATTTTCCAGCACAATGATCGCATCATCCACGACCATTCCCAGCACCAGGATCAAGCCAAACAGGCTCAGGTTATTCATTGTCACGCCGAATTGACGCATTAAGATGAATGTCAGCAGGAAACTGAAGGGAATTCCCCAGGCTGCAAAAAGTGCGTTCTTCCAACCGACGAAGATACACAAAATGATGAAGACGAGCAGTATACCAAGCATAGCGTTATTGCTGAGTATTCGAATGCTGTTGTTCACCCGGATTGAGCCGTCGTTTCTCACTCCCGCTGAAAGCCCATCAATACGTTGTGAAAACTCTTCTGCTTTGGCCCTTACATCTTTCATCACTTTGATGATATTACCCTCTGCTTTTTTATAAACATCCAGAGTTACAGCTTTTTCACCGTTCAGTTTCCCGATCGTCTCGGCTTCTTCCAAAGTATCGCGCACAGTGGCAACATCATTGATTCTGATCGCACGACCGTTGCTATCCATTTCTACGACCAAGCTTGAAATCTCATCGATACTTTCAAATTCACCGACTGTCCGAATCAGGAGATCGGCATAGCCAATTTTTATGGAACCACCGGGTGTATTCATATTTCGCATGGTGATAGCGTTAGAAAGGTCACTCAAAGACAAGCCGTATTGGGTAAGTTTTTGAATATTTGTATCCAGCCAGATCTGCCTTTCACGCGTTCCGGCAATTTCTACTTTGGAAACGTAATCGATATCCAGAAGTTCATCTTTGAAGTCATCTGCCAGTTCCCGAAGGGCATTATCCGAAAAATCTCCACCCAGAGCAATCGTACAGATTGAGATTACTTCTCGCATGTTCAGGCGAACGATTACAGGATCATCGGCATCATCCGGAAGGTCATTCAGTTTGTCCATTTCGGTATTTAGATTATTCCAAGCTTCATCGATATCAGCTCTCGTGTCAATACTGATAAAGATAACTGCCCTGCCTTCCGACGCGGTGGAACTGATATATTCCACGTCTTCCAGATCGGAAATCTCATCCTCGATCTTCTTCACGACCAGTTTTTCCATTTCCTGTGGAGACACACCCCGATAACTGACGGAAACATAAAAAGCTCCGAATTCTACAGCCGGCATCTCTTCCTTAGGCATATCGGCCATTGTGTAAATTCCAAATATAAACACAATGATCATGATCATGTTCACGAGTATACTATTATCTATTGAAAATTTAGCTAAAGACATAATTATTCTCCCAGCTCAGTTATTTGCCGTTATCAGCAAATCCGGTTTTCATATCCACTAGCGAACCTTCGATCAAGCTATCAATACCGTCGATAACCAGTTTATCACCAACCTGTATGCCCGAAATCAGGATGATATTCTGGTTCACTTTTTCACCCAATTCCACTATGTGTAATTCTGCCCTGTTTTCATCATTAATCACGTAAACAAAAGATTGATCGTACTGCTCCCGCAGATTTTCTATGGAAGTGTAAATAACATTTTCAAACGTTTTTGCATGAATGCGACCTTCCACGATCATACCGGGAAGCAATTTGTTATCTTTGTTATCCAATTCAATTTCAACCGGATAATTATGACCACCGGTTACAGGTTTGATACCAATTCCGGTAACTCTGGCAGGATAATCTTCACCGTAATAAGCAATGATAACTGAGTTTCCTTTTTTAATGTAATTTACATCCGATTCTCCCACTCCTGTTTTAATGAGCAGTTTTTTGATGTTCACGATGTTGGCGACAACCGAACCCGCTGAAATATATTCCCCAATCTCCAGGTTAAATTCAGAGATATAACCGGAAACAGATGCAATGAATTGAGAATTGTTAAAGGTTTTACGTGCGCTTTCCACTCCGGCAACTGCTCCCTTCAAAGACGCTTCTGCTGCTTTCAGAGAACTTTTAGCCTGTAAATACTCACTTTCAGAAACCTTATTTTCTTCATATAGCTTTTCCGAAACATTCATCTGGATCTCAGCAGTTTCATAATTGGCTTCTGCAGCCATCAGATTTGCTTCTGCCTGATCAAGTTGATTCTGATAATCGGAATTATCTATCCTACCGATCGATTCACTGGCATTTACCCAGTCTCCCAGTTTTTTTAAAATTTCCAGAACTTTTCCATTTGTTTCGCTTCTCATGGTCACATCGATAATACCTTCCAGTTTCCCTGTGACCCTGATATATTTTTCCAGGTTACCAGGTTGCATTTCCTGCACCATAACTGTTATCGCTTTTTCCTGTTTTTCCCTTTGTCCAAGCTCTCCTTTCCTTCGATTCGAACAGGAAATCAAAATTACAGCTATGATCATCGCTAATAAAATGAATTGTATCTTTCTCATTTTTTCCCTCACTTTATTTTATATATTTCTCTAAAATATTTTCATCTTCCACACCCATCAATTGCAAAAGTGATGACCTTGCACGCAAGAGATCATAGACACTCTTTGTATATTGATTCCTGGAAGAAGTTAACATGACTTCAGCATCCAGAAGGTTGCTTGTTGTAATGATGTTGTTCCTGAATCTTTCTTCCATCTGAAGATATGTTTCTTCTGCAAATTCCAGGGCTTTTTTTGTTGCATAAACAGATCTTGCAGAAGCAACAAGATTGAGCACAGAATTTTTCAAACCAAGTACGATGCCATCTTCTGCCGATCTATGATCGTAATATGATTTTTTGTAGTTGTGTTTTGCTTTTACGAATTCCACTGCGTTATCTGCAATAGGAAAAATAGGAACGGATGCAATGAGCATTAATCTCTCCGAATCTTCGTAATCATCCTGATAATCATATTTTTCCCAGGTTTTGGAATAGGAAAGATTCAACGAAGGAAGAAAGTTCCCACCTGCCATAAGCACAGATTTTTTATTCATTGCTTTTGAAAGTTCTGCCATTTTTAAGGATGGATTTTTCTCTTTGCTGATATCTATCACTTCTGAAATCAATTCTTTAACCTGCGCAGGATCTAAAGATTGGATATTATTAAGATAGGTTTTATACGAATCCAAAGAAATTGTTTCCAATGTATAATCAGGAGAGATCTGCAGGAAATTTGCCAGAGCCAGTTTGCTTATTGAATAAAGATTTTCTATCTGGATAAGACTAACCTCTTTGGAAGCTTTCTGGGATTGCAGTTGAAGATAATCTGCTTTGGAAAGGGTTCCGGCTACATATCTTACCTTTGCGATCTCCAGTTGTATTTCCGATGATTGCAGGTCTTTTTGAGCGGTTTCCAGCAAATCCTGGCTTTCCAGAACAGCGAAATATTTGGATTCAACATCTGTGATCGTTCCGAGCCTTTTACTGAGATAAACAACATCAGCAATTTTTGCAGCATCATTCTGAATGCGGGAACCAAGCCATATCTTTCCACCGTTGAAAATAGGCTGCGAGATAGTGTATCCATATGAACGGGATTCATCTGCATAGGTTCCGACTCCCATTCCTAATCCAGGTTTATACTCTGTATAGGTTCCTTCCAAATTTACTGATGGAATCAAACTGAGGGTAGATTTCCAGAAATCATATTTCGCAGATTTTTTTGCGTGTTCTTCTGCCAGAAGTTCAGGATTGTTTTTGAGTGCTATCTCTTTTGCCTCATTCAAAGTTAGAACTTCAGCATTCAAATAAAAACAAAGTGCAAAAAGAATTATAATCAAAATTATGTTTTTCATTATTTTTCCTCATTGATAAAGTAGATTTCGTTTCCTGATTTTTCGGCTTCTTCTTTTAGTTCTTCAAGTGATATTAATTCTTCTGCGTGGTGTCTTTCACCTTTTCTCATTAAGACTTTTATAAAGAAAGGAATTTTCTGCCATTTGTTGCTGGTTTTAAGTTCTTCTAAATGGTTTTTATGAAATTGTTCTAATTCTTTCATCTTTTTTTTGCGTTCTTCTAATATTCTCAGAAAATTTTCTTTGGTGAAACCCTTATTCATAAACGAAATTCCCAGCCAGAAATCTTTAGGATCTAAACAGGTTGTCAGGTATTTATTCTGTAATTCCAATAAATATGTTTTACCTTTTTCTGTTATTGAATAAACTTTTCGTGGAGGATTATTTCCTTCTACAACTTGTTTGCCTATAATATGCTCTTTTTTTTGGAGTCGCTGCATTGCTTTATAGACGGATGGCATTTTTATATCAGCCCATTTATCCATATGATGAGTTATCAACCATTGAATGATTTCATATCCATACATTGATTTTCTGTTCAGAAACCCGAGTACAACCAGATCCGATTTGTTCATAGTAACCTCCTTTCCATTTAATTTTTTTCATCTATACAATATAGACAGAAAAATTCAGGAATCCTGCGTTTTAAAATATTTTCTTTTCCTATATTCTACTTTCGAGTACCTGAAAATTCTACATTGTTTATTTTGTCAATTTCTTTATTTGATTTTGAGGTATTTTTTAAGAAAGAGACTGTTCGGTATTTTTTACAATGTTGGTTCAAACATCTCGATTGAATCATATTTTTTTTCACATCGTCCCGATCTATTTAGAATCTTAACTCGTTGCTTTTCGGGATGAAAGCGAAAAATCATCATGATTGTGAAAAGCCAGAAGCAGGATTTCCAGATCGCCACGTTTAATTTCTGTGAACTCAAATTTCGAAGATTTTTTTTGCGTGTTCTACTGCTAAGAGTTCCAGATTGTTTTTCAACGCTATTTCTTTTAAATCATTTAATGTTAGAACTTCAGCGTATAAAGTGAAACAGAGTGTAGCAAGAACTGACATTAAAATTATCTTATTCAAATTTCCTCCTCTCTTCTGTTATTTGGATTTTATAAGTTACCACAAATCCAAAATTATTTTATTTAGAAAAATTTTATATGTACTTCAAACACAGGATTTTTTTATTCATATCTCAAAGCATCGATCGGATTGAGATTTGCAGCCTTCCGGGCTGGATAATAACCAAAAAAAATTCCCACTGCACCGGCAAAAAGCACTGCCATCAAAACAATGGTAGGATTTATCACAGTGTTGATCTCGGTGAATTTATTCATGAACGACGAGATTACTGCCGCCAGCAAAATCCCGATGATTCCACCAATCAGGCTGAGCGTAATGGATTCGGCAAGAAACTGAGTAAGAACATCTTTGCTGCGTGCACCTACAGAAAGCCTAATACCGATCTCGCGCGTTCGTTCTGTTACAGAAACCAACATAATGTTCATGATGCCGATACCACCCACAATGAGTGAAACTCCAGCAATCGCACCCAAAAGCAGTGTAAGTGTTTCGGATGTCTCGGAAGCCATTTCTGTGATCTCGCTCTGACTGCTAACATTGAAATCATCATCGTCACCATCTTTGATCTTGTGCTCTGCCCGCATTATTTCTTCCACTTCTTCTTGCGCCGCATCCATTTCTTCCATAGAATTGGCACTTATGTAAATCATGTCGATATTATCGCCGCCTTTTAGACGGTAGAGCACAGTAGTGGAAGGAGCCAGTATTATATCATCCTGATCTTCTCCCATACCGCTTTGCCCTTTTTCTTCCAGCACTCCAATCACGGTGAAAGGTGTATTCCTGATCCTGATCCTTTCACCGATCGGGTCTGTATTGGGAAAAAGTTCATCAACCACTGTTTGCCCCAGCACTGCTACTTTTTTCTTGGCTTTAAGGTCTTTTTCTGTGAAGAACGTACCGCTTTCCAAGTCCCAATCTTTGATATCCAGGTATTGCGTGGAAACACCGCTTATACTTGTGTTCCAGTTGCCTAGGCCACCGATTATCTGTCCGTTCGCTCTAATAACGGGAGAAACATACATCACGTGTTGTGCTTGTTCCAGAATAGCATCACAATCAGAAAGTCTCATTTTGTTAAAACTACCGGCACCGCGGTGAATTCCACCCATTCTACTGCCACCAGGGCGAACCATCAAAAGGTTAGTCCCCAGAGAATTTATCTGTTCTTCGATCCTGGCTTGAGAACCCTGACCAACAGCCACCATCACGATCACAGAACAAACTCCGATGATGATTCCCAATGTGGTAAGCATGCTTCTCATCTTATTTTTCATAATGCTTTTGAAAGCTATTTTTTGAATTCTGCTCCATTTCATAGTTTATTCCTCGTTCCAGTTTGCCAGAACTTTTTTTGTATTTCGTCTTTTTTTCACAGGTTCATCCTGAATGATATGTCCGTCACGCAAGAAGATGGTACGTTTGGCAAATTCAGCAAGATCATGTTCGTGCGTCACCAGGATTATCGTTTTACCCTGATTGTTCAATTCTTGTAAAACCGACATGACATCCACCGAAGTTTTAGAATCGAGATTTCCCGTCGGTTCGTCTGCCAGGATTATAGCAGGATTATTTACCAGTGCCCGGGCAACTGCCACACGCTGCTGCTGTCCGCCCGAAAGTTGGTTGGGAACGTGATCAAATCTATCTCCGAGTCCAACGGATTCCAAAGCTTTGATTGCTTTCTGTCGCGGATTCTTGATACGTTCCTTCCTATCGTATAATAACGGTAGTTCCACATTTTCCAAAGCAGTTGTGCGAGGTAGTAGATTAAATCCCTGAAACACAAAGCCAATCTTCTGATTGCGGATGTCGGCATATTCATCTTTGGAAAGGGAATTCACATTCATACCATCCAATAAATAATTGCCACTGGTAGCGGAATCCAAGCAGCCGATAATGTTCATTAAAGTTGATTTACCGGAACCTGAAGCCCCCATGATCGCCACAAATTCACCTTCTGAAATAGTTATATCCACTCCCTGCAGGGCGCGTACCACCACATCTCCTATGTAATAATTTTTCACAATTTTTTTCATATCGATTACAGGTATCACAATTCACTCCTAGAATGGACGCATCATCGGCATTCTACGGGAATCGGATGTATCTGAAGATTTGGAAAAAGAAGCATTTTTTTGTTTAATAATCACCTGCATTCCTTCTTTCAAATTTCCCATTTTCACAATTTCGGTATTTACACCATCAGTGGAACCTGTCTCTACCAGTGCCATTTGCAGATTTCCTTCATCATCGAGATACCACAATTTGGGTGCGTTTATCATTTTTTCACGATTTAGGTCAGGACTATTCATTTGTTCTCCAACCGCGTTTTGCCTGTTCAGACCCAGGGGTTGTTCTCCGTTTGTATTATCCATTTCAGCTTTTATCTTCACCATCATTTTCATTATCAATGATTGATCTGGATTAAAGCTGAGAGCTGCATTTGAAACCACCAACACATCAAGTTTTTGTTCTACCACAAAATCGATAGTGGCTGTCATACCCGGCAGCAGTAGATCATCCCTGTTATTCGCATTTACTATAACGGTGTAGTTAACAACATTGGAAATAGTCTCCGGTTGAAGGCGGATTTGTTTAACTGTTCCTTCAAAAGTTTCGTCTGGATATGCTTCCACTGTAAACACAGCCTTCATACCGGAATAGATCTGTCCGATATCACTTTCATCAACGTAGGCATAGATCTCCATCTGTGAAAGATCTTTAGCGATATAGAACAAAGTCGGTGCAGAGAGGCTGGCAGCTATGGTTTGTCCTTCTTCGATGCTGCGGTCGATAACTTTTCCATCGATGGGAGATCGAATGACGGAATATTTATTTATATTCAGTTCTACTTTATCACGGTTTGCCTGAGCCGAAAGCAGACTAACGTAATTCGACTTCATGGAAGTTTCGGAAGTCTGCAGTTCAAGTTCGGAAAGAAACTGTTTATTAAATATTTTTAGGTTATTTTCATACTGCTTTTTACTGAGTTCATACTGAGCTTCTGCCCGGATCAGTTCAGCTTTGGCACTGCGCAAACTTATAACCAGTTGAGTCGTATCCAGGATAGCCAGTACCTGGTTTTTCTTCACATTATCATTGAAATCCACGAACACTTTGCTGACAGTACCCGAAAGCTCGGTTCCCACCTCAACCGCTCCTACAGTTTCCAATGTTCCCGTGCAGGAAACCAGGTTTTCCAGGTCGCCACGTTTAATTTCTGTGAACTCAAATTCAGCTTCAGAACTGCCTTTTTGCTTATATCTGAAAAATCCGATAACACTTACTATTATTATTATTATCGATATCGAAACTATTAATTTTTTTTTCATTATGACCCCTTTTTTTCTTATATCATTTAAGATGGATTATGGAAATAATCCCACAAAAACATCAAAATTTTTCGGTTCTTATTCCCTTTTTGAAACGATGATTATTTTGTCCAATCCACATATTTTAGCGATATCCATTATTTTAACGACAGTGCCGTAAGATACTGCTTTATCTGCTTTCAGGATCAGGCTTTTATCGTCCATCTCCAGGGCAATTTCATTGATCTGGGTCTCCAGTTCGTCTATGAAGGTTGCTGTGCCATTTATAAAAATGGAGCCATCAGCAGCGACCAAAATTTCCAACTCTCCGGTTCTTTCACTTTTAGAACTTTTGGTTTCCGGCAGATCAAGTTTCATGCCAGGCTGCTCCACAAAACTGGTGGTGAGCATAAAAAAAATAAGCAGCAAAAGAACTACATCGATCAGAGAAGTGATGCTGATAGTGACTTTTCGTTTCTTTTTTACCAGCAGGTGCATCACTTTTCCTTTTGCTGAAACGAGATGCTTTTTTTGAGCAAGTTATTGGATATATTCTCGATATCCAAAATCAGTTCTTCTGCTTTATTAGTAAAATAATTGTAGAATATTAAAGCAGGAATACCAACCGATAATCCGACAGCAGTAGTAATAAGTGCTTCTGAAATTCCACCTGAAAGTGCAGATGCTTCTCCAACACCCTGAACCGAGATCACACTGAAAACTTTGATCATACCGACCACTGTTCCCAGAAGACCTAAAATTGGTGATACAGCAGCGATTGTTTCCAATATACCGAGTCCTTTTTCCAGCACGCGGATTTCCTGCCGCCCGCTGTCGGAAAGTTCTTCCCGCATCAATGTATAGGATGTTCCTTTGTGGTTCAAAACCAGTGTGATCAAACTGGAAAGTACACCATTGTGTTTGTTGCACACCGAAAGTGCCAGTGGAATATCTTCTTCCGAAGAGATATTTTCTACCACGCTTTTCACTTCGGGAACGATAACTTTCTTCTTTCTTAAAGTTATGATTTTTTCTACGATAATAGCTAACGACAGAATGCTGCATATCAGAAGTGGTATCATCAAAATGCCGCCTTTTAGCAAGAATGACCAAATTTCCGTGAACATATTACTCCTTATAAAATTTTTTTATTATATATGAAAATAATGCGGTTATTTCCAAATACTTTTCAGGGAAATTTTCAGGAAGCGGTAAGAATGGATCAGACAAGCAGATAGCTCTTATGCTGGTTTGATCAAGTGAATAATGTGCATTGCTTTTAATGATTTCCAGATCTGTTACTTTACCGTTTGATAAAACTTTGAAACGAACCAGAATATTTCCTTTTATTGCACCCAATTTGGTAAAAGCAAAAGGCGGATTTATATTATTTTCTACCTTATTTTTCATGGCAAGCATATATGGTGCAAAATCCCAATGATATGTGTTCAGGCTCATACCACCATGGTTCTTCACCTGGCTTAGCAGGTTTTTATATTCTGCATCGTTGGATTTGACTTTCTGCATTTCTTTATTCGTTTGGAAAGTCTCTAAAAAAGATTTTTTATTTTTCTTTAGTTCGCTTAAAATATCAGTCGGGTTTTCCAATTGAGAACCTGATTTTTCCGTAACCTCATAATTTGGTTCCTGATATTCGGGAAAGGCAACGTTTCCTGTTTGAAAAGGTGTTTCCGTATCGGGAAGTCCATTTTCTACCAGATCAGCAGCTTTTGTATTTTTATCAGATACCAGATTACTTTCCTCTTCAGGTGTTTCCTCTCGAATCTGTTCTGGTATTTCTACAAGTTCAAAAACGAGTCGATCATCTACAGTTTCATGAATGATATTCTTGTATTTAGAAAAATTAAAGTCCTTTGCTTTCTGCAGAAAAGTAAATAGTAGAATGTGCAGAAGAATCGAAAAAATTAATGCTTTCTTTCGAATATTATCTTTTGATCTTAACAATACAATCTCTTAATTCATTATTACGGATTTTCAGCTAATTTCATTGTAAACCAGGCTTTTAATGAGTGAGGTACACCTTGGTTATCTCCAGGTCTGCCTCCGGGCATTCCCCTTCCTGGCATTCCACCGCTGGGTCGGTCACCCGTTCGAGGACGCATTTCTTCCATATCTATTTCATTAGTTTTAAAACCGATTGCGATCTTAGATCCGGGTTCCGCATTGATGGTCGCTGAATAAACCTGGTTTTGTTCATACGGTATTTTTATTTCATATACGCAATATCCTTTTACGTCAACCATTCCGATCTTCAAACCAACAAGGTCTTCCAATTTTATTGTAATTGTATCACATTTTTTAGGACCTATAATTTCAATTTCTTCAGGAAAATTGTTTTCTATCTCTTTCATCATTGCGGAACTCATGCCTTCTGGTTCTCTTTGACGCACTTCAGGGGTGTCTCCCTGTTTGTTTTTCATCATTTCTCTCATTCTGGATAAAAATCTAATGCCGAAATTCTCTCTCTTTTTTCCTTTATTATTAAACCATACAGTAAAGCCTCGCATTGATAACTGATTTGAAAGTTCACGAGTTGTCGGATAAAAACAAACATATAGATATTTACCATCATTCATTACTCCAACTACTATGTCTTTCTTTTTGAAATATTGTGTTGCTTCATTCCACTCTTCCACATTACCATCAATAATTATTTCCCTGTCTTTGTATTTACTTTCCAATCTCACACTGTAACAGTTATTCACGAAAAGCAATAAAATCATTAAGGATAATATTAACGTGCTTATTTGTTTTTTATTCATTTAAAATACTCCTTGTTTTTTTTACTCAATTTATTAGACAATATTTACTGAGATATCCTGCGTTTTATTTCCACATACTTTCTTTTCGACTATTCTACTTTCGAGTAATTAATAGAATTTCAAAGAAAATACTATCAAGAAAAATATTATAAAGTAGAATAGTCGAAAGCAATATAATCTATCTTATCATAGATTATTGCGGGATCGTAAAAAATTAATTTGACAAATTAATTTTTTATAAAATTTTAATTAGTCAAAATTAATAAATGCAGGAGTTGATATGTTTGAAAAGCTAAGAAAAATCTTAAACAAAGCAGATGCTGATTACGTCGATATCCGCTATGAGAACAAAAAGGACACTTTTATCACTTTCAAAGGGAAAGAATTAACCAGGATAGGTTCAAATTCTACTGATGGATATGTACTGAGAGTCCTCAAGAATGAAGGTTTTTCATCTGTTGCATTTACAAAAGAGAGTGATGCGGAAAATGCTATAAAGTCAGCAATAGAAAACGCAAAACTTCTTGCTAAAAATACAGAGAAACCGATCAAACTGGCAAAAGCTGATGCAATTAAAGATACTTTTTTTCCTGAATTAATCGAAGACCCACGAAAAATCTCGATCAATGAGAAACTGGAATTGACCAAAAAACTGAACAGTATTCCACTCAAACATGAAAAAGTAATTAACACGAACATCGGCTATGGTGAAGTTATCAGGGAAAGATTTTTCCTTAACTCTGAAGGAAGCGAAATCCGCGAAGACCTCATAACAACAAGATTAGGTGGTCTTATTACCAGTAAAGAAGGAAATCTTTTACAGAATGTCCGGGTTAGTGCTGGTGGAAGTGATGGTTTCCAGAATGTTCGTAACCAGGAAGCAAATTTTGAAAAACAGACTTCTATCGTTGTTGACCTCTTAAAAGCCAAACCCGTAAAAGCAGGTGTCCAAACGGACGAAGGAGTGGATTTCGTCACCCTCCGTTTCTGCTCGCAGTACCGCTGCATAGAAGTCCCTCAGTCTGATGACATCAGTTGTAAGCACGCAGAATCCATCAAATCTGTTGTTCATTCCGTATCTCCGCTTGTGCGAGAAGCCGATGGCACGTCAGAGTCATTCGAGAGGGAACATTCAAAGTACACCAACCACTGCCTGTCTACCTTCGAACGACAGCTTCGATCGTGCACGCGCCTTTCGTCGTGACATAACGGGCTCAGCTCAGGGGCAAAAATGTAAGGTTGGAGCTTTTGCTCCACATC
>CAYWJN010000060.1:8774-17005 GCA_964457455.1 uncultured Candidatus Cloacimonadota bacterium | reverse complement strand
AGAGCGGGTGGCTGTTAACCACTAGGTCGGGGGTTCAAATCCCTCTTCAGGAGCCATAATAGAGCCTTCTCTGGAAGGCTTTTTCTATTATTAATCGACTAGGTCGGGGGTTCAAATCTCCGGCAGCTGCCGGAAGCCATAATAGAGCCTTTGCAAAAGAGGTTTTTTCTTTGAGGAATCTATGATGACCATAAAGAGTGGAGTTTTCAAATTTTTTATATCATATTTTCTCGACTGTTAAGGAATCTTAAACATCTGAATGAACCACCTCAATTTTTTATATTGACTTTAAAATCGTTCAAAATGAAAAGGTTAAAATTGAAATCATAAGAAAAAAAATTGGAGGATAGAAATGAAAAAATCTTTAATCTTAATGATACTGCTAATTGTGAGCTCTTTGCTCATTGCCGAATCAGAAAAAATCGTTTATATTGATACGGAAAGAGTTTTGGAAGAAAGTAAAGACACTCAAGAGGCGCAGCGGCTTTTTGCAATCGAGCAGGAAAACTGGCAGGTTCAACTTGAAGAAATGGAAGCTGAGCTGGAAAGATTGAATACAGAATATGAAAGCAAAAAAATGATCCTGACCGAAACGGGAAAAGCTGAAGCTGAAGAAAAAATTAATCAATTATTGAATCAAAGACAGGCTTTCATCCAGGAAATTTATGGTGAAAACGGTACTGCAATCCAAAAAAATGCAGAACTTTTAGAACCGATTTTAACCAAACTGAAAAACGTGATCGAGAAAGTAGCAATCGAAAATAATTACTCTATCGTTTTAGATGCAGCTTCCGGCGCAATCCGTTATGCGAAACAGAACTTAGATGTTACAGATGAAATAATCGAAGAAATGGACAAAGCTGTTGAATAAATGAAATGAAAACTTTTCTCATCCATCTCAGCCCGCAACAGATTACTTCCAAAATTCAAGGAAAACTACATCTAAAAAACGACACAATCTTAACCAATGTTGCCGAATTAAAAGAAGCAAATGAGAACTCTGTCTGCTTCTTTGAAAATTACAAATTATTAGCTGATTTGAAGGATTCAAAAGCTGGCTTGATTTTTGTACCGCAAGATTTCGATATAAATCTGAAACCGGAAACAAATCTGTTGCTTCTCGAAAAACCGTATATTTCTTATATGATTTTAATTAAGTATTGGTTAGAATTGTGTTCATCCAAGAAAAAAAGAGAAATATCAAATACATCAAAAATATCAAATTCTGCTCAAATTAGTAAAAATGTAGCAATCGGAAGCAATGTGGTTATTGAGGACTTTGTAAAAATCGGCAGAAACACTATAATCGAAGCCAATTCTGTGATTCAACAAAATGTTCAGATTGGTTCAAACTGCCACATTTATCCCAATGTAACCATCTACGAAGATTGTATTATCAAAAACAAAGTTATTCTTCATGCTGGTTGTGTAATCGGAGCAGACGGATTTGGATATATTTTTTATGAAGGGAAACACAATAAAATTCCACAAGTGGGAAATGTAATTATTGAAGATGAAGTGGAAATCGGTGCAAACTCTGCAATTGACAGGGCTACGATTGGTTCCACAATTGTTGGGAAAGGCACTAAAATCGATAACCTCGTGCAAGTTGGACACAATTGCACCATTGGTGAGAATTCAATTTTATGTGCCCAGGTAGGATTGGCAGGCAGCACAGAAATTGGAAATATTGTTTATCTTGCCGGTCAGGTGGGAGTTGCTGGTCACCTGAAAATTGATGATGGAGCTATGGTAGGAGCGCAATCCGGAGTTGCAAAATATATTCCTAAAAAAGCAAAATATTTCGGAACACCAGCTATTGATGCCGGTCTGCAAAAAAGGATGTTCATCTCTCTAAAAAAATTACCGGAAATAATTAAAAAAATGAAACGGGATAATAGAAATCCTAGGAACAGAAAATGATAGAATTCAAAAGAACTATAAAAAAAACTGTTAGTTTCAAAGGGGTTGGATTACATTCCGGAGAAATTTCTGAGATCATTTGCAAACCTGCAAAAAAAAATGAAGGAATTGTTTTCATCAGAACAGATCTACCTGGCAAACCGGAAATTCCTGCTGATATCGACCATGTTGTCGATATTTCCAGAGGAACGACAATTGGCATTAAAGATGCAGTTGTAGGAACTATCGAGCATCTTCTAGCTGCCATCAAAGGATTGAATATTGATAATATCCGCATTGAAGTTAATGGACCTGAGATTCCTGTGGCAGATGGAAGTGCTATTGTTTTCCTGGAGCTTCTAAAAAATGCCGGCATAGTAGAACAAGATGCTGAAAGAGAATACCTGGAATTTGATAAACCTATTTCTTTTTCCGCACCTGCCGATAATGTGGATATTGTAATTGTTCCATCGGATAATCTTAAAATTACTTTTATGGTGGATTACCAGCAGAAAGCTCTGGGCACACAATATACCTTCATGCCGTCAATTGAAAGTTTTGAAGAAGATTTCGCTTCTGCCCGTACATTCTGTTTCCTTCATGAGATCGTAATGTTGAAAGAAGCTGGTTTGATAAAAGGCGGTTCTCTGGAGAATGCACTGGTTGTAGCAGATCCTTCTACTCCAAAAGAAGAAATTGATAGGCTTAAGGAAATCTTTGATTATAAAGATGAAATTCATGTTGGAAGTGATGGGCTTTTGAATCATACTCCTCTCCGTTATTACAACGAATGTGTGCGTCATAAAGTTGTAGATCTGATCGGTGATATTGCACTTCTCGGAGTTCCGATAAAAGGTCATATCCTGGCTGCTCGCTCCGGTCATAAAACAAATGTTGAGTTAGTTAAAAAGCTCAGAAATATTCATAAAAAACTGGAATTACAGAAAATCTATCAAAAGAAAAAAACTAAAGATGTTGTTTTTGATATTAATGCAATTCAAAAAATTCTGCCACACCGTTATCCATTTCTTTTAGTAGATAAAATTATTGAATTTGAAGCTGGTAAACATATTGTAGGAATCAAAAATGTAACGATTAATGAGCCTTTTTTCAATGGACATTTTCCAAACCATCCGATAATGCCGGGTGTTCTTATCGTGGAAGCAATGGCTCAAACCGGCGGGATCATGCTTCTAAATTCTTTTGATAATCCTGATGAACTCGTAGCCTATTTCGCATCATTAGATAAGGTGAAATTTCGAAAACCTGTTTTACCCGGAGACACACTTCGCTTCGAATTAAAAGTGATATCCATGAAGCGAGGTCTTGCTAAAATGCATGGTGATACTTATGTGGGAAATACAAAAGTTTGCGAAGGTGACTTCCTGGCAAAAGTAATGAAGAAATAGAAAGATGACAAAAATCCATCCATCTGCAATTGTAAATCCTAAAGCTGAAATCGGAGAAAATGTTGAGATCGGACCTTTCTGCATAATTGGGCCAAACGTAATTCTGGGTGATAATTGCACTCTATTCTCAAATGTAATAATCGATGGAAATACAACTATTGGCTCAGGAAATAGATTTTTTCATTCTGCTGTTATAGGCACAATTCCTCAAGACCTGAAATACAAAGGTGAACCAACCCGGCTTATTATTGGCGACAATAATACTTTCAGGGAATTCGCTACTGTAAATCTTTCTGCAACAATGGATGAACCTACAAGAATTGGTGCTAATTGTCTTTTAATGGCATATTCCCATATCGCTCACAATTGCCTGTTAGGAAGCAATCTTATCATTGCAAATGCTGTTAACTTTGCCGGTCATATTCATGTGGAAGATTTTGTCACCATTGGTGGAATGTCAGCAATTCATCAATTTGTTAAGATTGGAAAATATGCTTTTATTGGTGGAAAATCCGGTCTTAAAAAAGATGTTCCTCCATTTACAAGAGGAGAAGGTTTTCCATATCACATTATTGGACTCAACACGGTGGGTTTAAGTCGTAAAGGATTTTCTTCAGATCAAATCGCAGCCATCAAAAAAGTTTATAAGATTTTTTATAATTCCGGTTTGAATACTTCTCAGGCTTTACAGGAAGTTTCTGAAATCTCTGAACTGACGGATGAACAGAAATTATTTGTAGATTTTATAAAAAATTCCGAAAGAGGAATAAATAAGTAAAAGAGAAAAACTTGTTAAATTTCAAAAATTTAACAAGTTTAATTTAATGATATCTTTTGCATTTAAACAACGCAGCAAGTTGTTCTAAAGAAAATATAATGAATAACAAATCATCCTATAAAACTGCATTTATCTTTGATGATGAATACATCCGTCATTCGCTTGGAGATGGTCATCCCGAATCTCCTTTAAGATTGAAAGCAATATTGAAACAAATGGAAGATGTCGGGTTGGATAAAGAAGTTATGCAAACCAAACCGGATGCAGATCCATTACCTTTTATAAAACGGGTTCATTCGGAACAACATATTCAGATTGTGGAAAACCAGGCTTTTGATCCATCGATCTGCAGGCTGGCAGTTTCCGGTGTTTTAAAAGCTGTTGATTTAGTTTGTCAGAAAAAAGTTCAAAATGCTTTTTGTGCGGTGAGACCTCCCGGACATCATGCCACAAATAATGGTGAGTATGGATTCTGCTTTTTTGGGAATATCGCGATTGCAGCTAAATATGCCCAAAAGAAATACAACCTGGAAAAAATACTTATTGTTGATTGGGATTATCATCATGGTAATGGCACTGAATGGGCTTTTTACGATGATCCCTCAGTTCTGTACTTTTCCACTCATAATTTAATTGCTTTTCCTATGACCGGATTTCCAAATTGTATTGGAGCTGGAAATGGAGTTGGTTACAACATTAATGTTCCTCTTCCAAGCGGTACAGATGATAAAATGATATTAACAGCTTTTGAAAAAATACTCCTTCCAAAAGCAGAAAAATTTAAACCGGAAATGATACTCATCTCAGCAGGTTTCGATAGCCGAGAAGAGGATTTATTAGGTGATTTTAATATTACTGATAATGGCTTTGCCGAGCTTACATCTATGATGATGTCTATTGCTGCCACTTATTCTGATTCACGATTAGTTTCCATGCTCGAAGGTGGTTACAATCCAAGAGGATTGGCTTTAGCAGTTGAAGCTCATCTTAAAACTTTGATAAGTAGATGAGATTTTAAACTAAGGTAGTAATTATTTGAAAAATGATTTTCGAAAATTTTATGATTATGCTTTCCGGTAATGTTTGCAACTGCCACGCCATCCCAGAATTACATCTCAACTTTCATACGAAATATCAGCCCAAAATTACCACGAGACTTTTAAACGAATTCTGGCGTGGAGTTGCTTGTTATCCGATTTAATTATTTTTCAAACGAGCAACCAGCCAGAAAAAACCTCCGATTACAAAATGCTTTCCAGTTTTTAAAAACCTCTGACCGAAAAATCATTTAATCGGGAGCGGAGAACTAAAACCAGAAAAAAAGTTTTAACTATAATTCGTTTTTACCTATTTCCCCCTTTTTACCTGTAATTTACAAATTAAAAAAATATTCCTGTGTTTATTGTCAATTAGCAACAATTTCTTTAGGATTTGGACCATATTGATTGTCTCCTGGATTACTGTCAGTCACAGTTAAAACGAGTAACCAAATTGCACCAATTATAGGGATAAAGACAATTAAATACATCCAGCCACTTTTTCCAACATCGTGAAGTCGTCTAACTGTAACTGCTAATCCTGGAATTAAAACAGCTAAAGCATATAAGATATAGAATAAGCCGTATCCAACTTCTTCAATTGCTGTTCCCAATACATTATCCAGAATCATTACCACAAGAAAAAAAAATAATCCATAACTATTAATTATATTCATTGGTTTCCAAATCTCATAAAAAATCTTAAACATATTTTATTTTTTAGCTTAACTCAATATCCCGTCAACTTCTCAATCGTATCTTCACACAATTTCCTGGACTTTTCAGATGTTTCACTTTCCACATAAACGCGGATAATCGGCTCAGTTCCGCTTTTGCGAATATGGATCCAGAATTTATCACCCAGAACTTTAATTCCATCTGTTTTATCCAGTTTATATTCTTGAAAAATTTCAGGAACTTTTTGCATAATTGAATCGAGTTTTAAAGGTTCAACTTTAATCTTATCTTTTGCAAAAAAGTATTTTGGGATTTCTTCAGCAAGTTCGGAAATGTGTTTATCCTGTTCTGCCAGGTATCCCAAAATTAATGCCATCCCAACCGGAGCATCTCTTGTATAATGCACTTCCGGACAGATGATTCCACCGTTTCCTTCACCACCAATCGGACTTTTGAGTTCCATCATTTTTTTGCCAACATTTATCTCACCAACTTTTGTGCGATGAACTTTCACGCCAAAATCTGAAGCTATATCTTCTGAAGCCATTGATGAGGAAAGATTTGTAACAAGGTCACCTTTTTTTTGGGAAAGCACAAATTTTTCCGTAAGCAAAAGAGACAGCTCTTCACCCAGGCATTTTCCCTTTTCAGAAACGATCGAAAGTCTGTCCACATCCGGGTCTGTAGCAAAACCGATATCTGCATTATTTTCCTTTACAGCTTGTTCAAGTTGTTTCAGATTCTCATTTAAAGGTTCAGCTCCGTGAGCAAAAATTCCGGTTGGTTCACTGTTCAATTCAATAACTTCGCAGCCAAGTTTTGCTAATAATTTTGGCGAGATCAAACCTCCGGCACCATTCACAGAATCAATCACAACTTTGAATTTTTTCTTTCTTATATTTTCAATATCAAGATATGAAATGTTCAGAATTTTATTAATGTGCCGCTCGGTAGCTTCATTGTCTTCACTGAGTTTTCCCATAATATTTTGTTGGACATAATCAACCGGTTTTTCCAACGATGAAATGAATTCCTGAGCTTTTTCCGGAAAGAGGAACATACCGTTTTCATCAATAAATTTCATTGCATTCCACTCTGCCGGATTATGAGAAGCAGTAATCGAAATTCCACCTTTTGCATCAGATTCTTCCACAGCTAAAAGAACCGTGGGAGTGGAAACAATGCCAAGGTCAACAACATTGCAGCCAACTTTTAGCAGTCCGGAAATTATTGCCCTCGACATTGCCGGACCGGAAACTCTTGAATCTCTTCCAATAATGATTTTTCCTCTTTGGCTGAAAACACCGAAATGTGTAGCGAAATTTGTAGCAATTTCAGGAGTTAATGTATCTCCGAAAATTCCTCGCACTCCTGAAACACTTATCATTAATTTACTCATAGTTTTTGCTCCTGTATATTACTGTCCTATCATCCCCAACTCAATCACTATCATTCCCGACTTGATGCATTGTCATTCCCGTGTAAACGGGAATCTACTTTTCCACAATTCCAGAGATTCCCGCTTTCGCGAGAATGACAGGAAAAAAGAAACACATTTTCATTCTCAACTCAACCACTGTCATTCCCAACTTGATGCATTGTCATTCCCAACTCGATTGGGAATCTAATCAAACCAATCAACTGCAAGATCTTTCCATTCAGGATTCTCTTTTTCAATCAATTCGATTTTCCACTTTCTATACCATTTTTTCATTCTTTTTTCATATTCTATTGCTGCAACAACATCATCAGTTTCTTCATAATAAACCAACTTTGTCAGATTATATTTTTTTGTAAAACCAGCAATTAATTTATTTTTATGTTCATATATTCTTCTTTCCAAATCGTTGGTGACACCAATGTATAGAGTACCGTTTTTCTTGTTTGTAAGGATATAAACATAATATGATTTCATAATAATACTCCTTCAGAGATTCCCGCTTTCGCGGGAATGACAAAGAAAAAGAAATTTCGCATCGACTTTATAATTTTCCTTCTTAACGATTGGCAACTCTTCAATTATTCGCTTATATTCAGCTATCTGTTTCTCATCAAAATCTTCACCTGTTTTAAAATCCAAAATCATAATTTCCTTTTTATGTGTGTTCACAAGCAACCTGTCGATTCGATATTCTTTGCCGTCAGCATCGAAAATGATGTGCTCATTAAAAATCCTGTCCCACTTTTCATATTGGAAATATTCTTTTTCTTTTTTGAGAAAGGCATTAATTTTCTTAGAAATTTCCATGATTTTATTTTTTGAGTATAATCCACCAAAATCTGCGATTGCCCGATTCAAAGCTTTTTGACGATTTTCATTTGTATCTTCAAAAATAAAAGACAAATAATAGTGTGCGATAATTCCCTTCAAAATATTCCTGTCTTCCAGAATCGATTTTTTATAGTTTTGAAAAATCTGCTGAGATT
>CAYWJN010000060.1:0-8674 GCA_964457455.1 uncultured Candidatus Cloacimonadota bacterium | reverse complement strand
TTTACCAATCTGACTAATAAGATGAGAATTTGATATTTTTTGAAAGTTGTCTTTCTGCATTTCATAAAGTGTAGAAAACATCAGAAACGCTGGTTTTTCTTTTTTCTCAATTTCAGAAATATATGGTTCAATTTCCTTTTTTGTATCAAAAAAGAAAAAAATAAATTGATTAGATTTTGCCCTGGTTAAGGCAACATAAAAAGTATTTAATTCTTCGATTTTTTCACGTATTTCAGATTTTTCAAAGAGTTCCTTCTTAAATGCTTTTTGAAGAACTTTATCGAAATTAAAGGTTATAAAAATCTCATCGATCCCTTTAAAATTTTTATTGAATTCAGTATAAAAATTCAGTTTTTTATAATTTCCACCCATTTTTGCAGAAAGATCGAAAACAGAAAAAACAGTTTCAAATTCCAGACCTTTCGCTTTATGAATTGTCATCAATTTTATAGCATTTGTTTCATTCAAGCCAGCTTGAGTAAAATTTTCTTTA
The DNA here is from genome assembly GCA_964457455.1 of uncultured Candidatus Cloacimonadota bacterium. Lineage (GTDB taxonomy): Bacteria > Cloacimonadota > Cloacimonadia > Cloacimonadales > TCS61 > JABMPU01. The sequence continues at coordinate 8,181 of CAYWJN010000060.1, read as the reverse complement.
TCTTCATTTGCTTTGATGAACCTGAGAAAACCGGAAGGATTTGAAGGAAATTCCTTATTTTGCTTTTCAAATTCTGCTGTGATTTCCAGGAATTTATGGATGTTTTTGAGATCGATTTCAGAGCTAAAAATCTCGGAAATCCTAAACCGTTCAAAAATAAGTTTTACAAAAGAAAGTAGATTCATGCATTTACAGTCATTTTTCAAATTTGTGATTCTATTTAAAAAAGAGTTATCAGAATGTTCCTGAAAAAACTTCCCATAATTTTTGGTTTTCTGCAGAGTTAGCAAGATTTTTTTCAAATCTGTTGGATGCATCAAAACAAGGTCTGAACGCAAGAATTTGAGCAATTCAAAAACATCATCATAAACAAAATATCTTAATAGAAAAAGAACAGGTTTTATGGCACGATGAAGAAAAATCGTAGCAGAGGATTCTAAAATATAATCAATTTGAAACTCATCCAAAACTGCAGCGATTTCATTCAAATCTCTATTTTTGCGAGCTAAAATTGCACTTTCAGCAGGATCTATTTTTCCTTCTTTGATGAGAGGTAAGATTGTCTCTCGTACGAATTCCTTGTAAATTTCAGTTCGTGATAAAGAGTTTCTGCTGGATTTATTATTTCGGTTTCTTAAATGGATATCCACAAATCCTTCATCAGAAATCTGCGAACTATTTACTATTCCACTTTGCCAATTTATTTTATTCCGGGAAAGCTGAGATGCGAAGTAATCATGATTGAAAAGCTCGTTTATGAAGTTCATCACTTTTGGTTTGCTGCGATAAGAAACATCTAAAATTTCGGGTTTATCCGTTGTATCTAAAAATTGCGGACTTTTAAGCAGGAGTTCACGCTTTCCTCCACGCCAACTGTAAATTGCCTGTTTTTCGTCCCCAACAATAATTACGCCACCAAAAGGTTTCTGACCTTCACCGCTCAGAACCTCTGAAATTATCGGATGCAAAATATTCCATTGCAAAACGCTTGTATCCTGAAATTCGTCTATCAACACGAAACGAATTTTGTAAGAAAGCTGTTCATAAAAAATATTCAGAACATTTCTATCATCGATAATCGAGATTTCAGGATCGTATAAATAACGGAAAGTTAGATAGGATATATCATCATAAGTGAAGATTTTTTCCCTGAGGATAATCTCATCATATTTTGTCAGAAGGATATCAGCTAAATTATTAATTCTATCCTGTTCTGGCAGCAATTTATCGAAAAAGAGAAAATTGGCAAAATATTCAGTAAGCTCGTTCAGTTCTTCAAAAAGTTGTGTTTTGGTTTCCTTATCCGTTTTTTTGCGTAGAAGTATGGAGCCATTCCAGAAATTTTTACCTTCTAAAAGAAGATGGTAATTTTGATAGATAAACTCTTTTGAATTAAATATTTTGGAAAATTCTTCAACAAAATTTTCTATAGAGATTTTACTCAAATCAGTAAAATTCCCAAAAATTTCAAAATACGATTTATTGAGAAGTAATTCCCAATCAGCTTGAATTTTCTTCTCCATTAAATACGATTGAAGATAAGTTTGAAATGCATCCAGAATTTCACGAATTTTTATTTTAAATTGGTTGAAATATCCGGTTTTGATTTCTGTAATTTTTTCTTCACCAAACTGAAAGGTGTTTCGACCTAAATGAAACAACCAGCGATTTCTAATTATACTTTTTATGAATTCTTTATATTGAGTTAAATTCCTGGTTTTAGCTTCGAAGAAAATATCGTGAAATTTCGCTAAATGTTCTTTTTGAAGAATCGCATCAAAGAGTTCGGGAAGATATTGCTTGGTGATTTCCGAGTCAATTTCAAAATCTGAAATATTATGATAAGGAGCAATCATACCTTTGAAAACAGTGTTCGTAAACGAGTCTATTGTGCTGATGTTCAGTTTATTTTTATTTGTGAGCATTTCATTATAAACAGATTGAATGTACTCAAAATCATTTATGTCAAAACGAAGTTCAGGATTGATATTTTTGATGTTTTCAATTAGTTTTTTCCCATCTTCATTATTTTGAGTGATAGAATGTAAATGCTCGAAAATGCGTTGTCGAATTTCTGCGGTTGCTTTTTTTGTGAAAGTTATCACCATGATTTCATCGAATTTTACCTGGTTTTTATATTGCAAAATCAGGCTGATAAATTCGAGAGAAAGCCGATATGTTTTGCCTGTTCCGGCACTTGCTTTGATCACTTTTCGGATCACCGGTTTAGCTCCTTTTTGGATGAAAAAAGGTCTTTACGCGTTATTTCAATAATATCATAAGGATCGATTTTTTTAGCTATTCCAAAACCATTTATGAGTAATTCTTCAAATAAAATTTTCACTTCTTCTCTGAACTCTGCAATTATTTCTCTTTTTGATTTCTTTTTAAAGGATTGAGAATGCAATTGTTTATCTTCAGTAAAGAAAATATAAGATTGGATTTGCTCGATTAATTTCGGGTTTTCCAAAATGTAATATAATAATTCATAAAATAATAACTGCTTTTCATATCTTCTTTTTTTCTCATTACTTATTTTACCGGTTTTGTAATCAAATATTAAATAGAGTTTCTTCTCCTCATCCCCTAACCCCTTCTCCTGCAAAGAGAAGGGGAAATTCTTCGTTTCCCTCTCCTCGATAGGAGAGGGTTTGGGTGAGGTCGAAAAATGGTGTTTGCATTTGGATTCTAAACAACCTTCTTTAGATTCGATTCTCAGGTCAGCTCTGCCGCGAAGAAAAATATTCAATCCATCCAGGTTCATAAATGATATTTCCTGGAAGGAACCTAATTCTGGATAAACGGTAATTTCTTTATTTGAAAGCTCAAAATCGTTATGAAGCCGGAAGAAAAAATTGCGAATACATTCGTGTAGGAGTGGGATGAAAATTTCCTCAAAATAGAAATTGGAAAAACTATGAGGAGATTTGTATTTGAATTCATTTCTGGAAAGAACAGCCCTGATGGAATCATCAATCAGCTTAATATCCGCTTTAAGAAAGTTATATTTAATTTTATTATCCTCAGAAATATTCAAGATCTGGTGCCAGTTTTTTGTGAAAAAATCGTGAACCAGATTTCCAATTAATTTTTCGGAAAAATCCTCTTCAATTTCAATTTGTCTGGGAGACGAGTCAATGCTTTCTTCAATATAAAAAAGAAACGGATTTTTCTTTAATCGCTCCAAACGATAAAATGAAAGAGCAACTTTAGAATCCGGAAAATCAAGCTTTCTATCAAAAGGAATCGAAAAGAAATCTTTCTGGAAAATAACACTTTTATCCGGTAAGGGTTCTAAGGAATTGGAGAGGAATTTATCATAGATTCCTCGGTATGATTGATTCCAAACAGAATACTCGAACAATTCATCTGGAAAATGAATCTTGATTTCTTCCAAAAAAGAGCTTTCTTCAATATTTTCCTCAAGGTTTTTACAGGTAAAAATTATCGGATATTTTGTTTGGGCGATTAACCCGAGAAAATAATATTTATCCAGCAATTTTATATCTTCGTAAGTTTTCAAGCCCAACTGTTTTCTTTGATTTTCCGAAAAGAGAAAAGGCGTGTGTGGCGGAGCCGGCAGGATTCCCTCTATCACACTTAAAATGGCAACTAAGTCGTATTGCAGATTTCTTGTATCCTGAAGCGATTTTATTTTAATTTTTTTTGTTTTATTGATTTTTGAATTGAAGCTTATTTTTCTCTGTTTCATAAAGTTTAAGAACAGATGTAAAAATCCTGATGCTCGAGCAATTTTATATGTTTGATTTTTTTGTTTTAAAAAAAATGAATTCCAATCTTCTAAAAAGTCGATTTCATTCAGGGTTTGAAAATCAGCTAAAACTTCATAATATATCTCAAAAATATTTGAATATTCAGCTTCGGAACGATTAACAATTTTTTCAATATTTATTATTTCTTCAGATGCGATTTGAGATATAAAATATGAGAAAGATTCTATATTTAAGAAAAATTCAATTTTCTTGAAAACTCTCTTGAAAATCCCTTCGATCTCTTCGCTAACAGAATTGTATTTGAAGAAATTCAAGTTCAAATCAATGAATTTATAATCTTTTCCCACAAGTTTGTTAAAAAAGAAAAGCAGCTTTTCTTGAATATTTTTTTTCTCTTTTAGTTCGTTTCCATCGAGGAAATAATCGATGAAATCGGTATTTCTGAATGCATTCAGAACGTTTTGCATTCCAATCAAATATACATTATTTTTATCATCCAGAATGATGCCGGATAAAAGTTCATAAAAAGATGAGAAGAAATTAAATATCGAAGTTGAAGTAAAAGGTTTTGCGAGAGAAATATCGAAAATTTCAGGAGAGAAAAAAGAGGAATATGGTTGTTTTGAAAATTGAAAATCTACGATAATATCAGGTTTTTTATGATGCATTTCTTTAAATAATCCGCTTATCATCGAGAAACTATCTGGTGTTTGAATGATCCTTATTTTTTCTGTTCTAAAATCTAAAACATCTTTTGCAGAAAAATCTGGAATTATACAAAAGTTATCTTTATCAACACAATTTTCTGAAACTTGATAATAAATAAGAATCTCTTTTTGAATTTGTTTGAGAATAAATTTTTCTAATTTTGTGAAATAGAATTGATTTATAACAACAATCGAATCAAAGGAATTTATGAAATCTAAATTCAAGTTATCTTTTTTGAATAAGAAGATCTTGTCTGTGAGTTTTCGTTCATACAGCAATTTTTTATAATTTGAGCGAATTTCTTTCAAACAAGCGAAAGTTTTCTTCTGCCAGTTCTGAGATGTTTCTTTTGATTCGAGTATTTTTTCGATAAAGGTATGATTTACCATTTCTTCGTTTATCTCTTCCCAGAAATCAAAGAAATTCTTTACCAACTCATTTGATTGGAAATAATTATTAATTTTAAAAAACTTTTTATTTTCGTTTGTGAGAATTGTATAAAAAGCAAGTTTTCTTTTTTCATCTTTCAGGATTGGATATGAAGTTCCAAATATTAAATTTTTCCACTCATTAATTGTGAGGAATTTTGAATTTGAAAAATCCCAGAGATGCTGATAAATCTTTAAAGCCTGCTTTTGACTGTTGATAGTGGAAAACAAGAAAAGAGTCTGTTTATCTTTGTTCTCATCGATAACTTTTTCCAGGAGATTTTCAGCAAAGTTTACAAATTCATAATTTATCATATTTACCTTTTTTACTCAAATGGGGAAGTAGCAAAATTTGTAAAGTTAAAATAAACTTGCAAGTGCTTTATCATAAAAAGGACTCTTAAGAGTCCTTTTTTAATACTTTAAACCTGCTACTGTTGATTTACATTAGTACCTTCGGAAGGCCATCTGATACTATTTTAGCAGGATCATTTTCTTGGTAGAAGTATAATCTCCTGCTGTCATCCTGTAGAAATAAACACCGCTGGAGACTTTTTTATGATTATCATTAGTTCCATCCCAAATGATAGAATGCTGACCTGCTGGAAGTCTTTCATTTACAAGTGTCCTTACTTTCTGCCCTTTCAAATTAAATATTACTAACTCGGTGTTTTTCTCGGTGTTCTCAGTGGTGAATAGTATTGTTGTTTCAGGATTAAAGGGATTGGGATAATTCTGTGCAAGAAAACCAGAAATTGGGACTTCATTATTATCATTAGATTGCTGCGGATTCCACTCTCCCGGGAATTCAATGTTCAAAGCTGCATACTGAAGTGTTCCACCATTATTTTGACCATTTCCCTGAACAGTGGAACCAAAGTCATTGTCATCCAGATAAAAGAGGTGAAGTTTTCCACGATAATCACCCGGGACATTACTGATGATTTCTATCAAATCTCCAGGATATGGATAAGTAGGAATTTGACTGTCTAGCTCCGGAGTATCATTTGCATTTAAGAAAATTGGTTCTGACCAAGTGTCACCATTATCTGCTGAAATTACAATTGCAATTTCAGGTGTAGCTTCCCAGGCAGCAAATGTATCATCTCCGTCATAAAATCTTTTTGCTTTAGTTCCATCTGACCAAACTGCAGCTAACCAATTTTCATTTTTAACAATTCTGAACACATTTTCGTGAAAAGCATCACCACCAACAGGCCAGTAAATAGGCCAATTCCAAACCCATTCAGGATCACCATCTTCATCGAATGAATCCACCACACCATCTTCATCCAGATCCCACGGAACCATTGGGATATTATCATTCGGATTTGCACCTTCGATGTAAAGGTCTTTGAAGCTGAATTCAAGAGTATTCAAATCAAACACGAAATCTTTTGGATAAATCTGGCACCATTCAGGAAAGTAATATCCTGGACCATTACCATCAAGAGCGTCAAACGTGATTCCCAAAGCACCAGTCCAGGCAATTTTCGTGTTGTTATCTTTGAAAATTACGTTCATATGACCAGCATGCAGAATTTCCTGGCTCACAATCCAGGAAGTTAAAGGAGTGGCATCATCAGAATAGAGATAAGCTGTTCCAGTTTCGTTAAGAGGATTCCATTGGTCAAAAATAAAATCTGAGCAATAGTATTCAAAATCACCTTCACCGTAGTTATCATTGTACAATACAAAAACCTCATTATTGGTGTTATATCCGGCAAATACAACAACATTATCATAGACCGCCATTCCCTTGAAAGGCCTTATCCATTCCGGATCTTCAGCATTCCAGGCATCCAGTTGAGCAATTGTTCTGTATGACCACGAAAGTGAAGATTGAGCATCCAAATCTGAAGTATTAAAATCTGCATAACCAATTAATACATTTTCACTGGGAGCGCTATTTGGTCCATGAGAATTTGTGTAATTATTGGCATAAACATAAACTCGACGATAATCTCCGCCTAAAGGTGAAGTACCGATGAATGTGTAGGGCCAGAAAAAGAGATCATCAGGATAAGGATAAATTCCCTGACCGGCAAGATAGGAATTATTGATAACTTCGAAAGGATCGATCCATAATCCTGGAGAACCCATCATATGATATAAATCGTATGCCATGTAGACAATTCCATCCGGACTTCCAAAGTCTGTGTGCCAGGCTACCATCGGGTCTGCAGTAACCGGGTCGATATCGACTCCGGAATATCCTTCCCATTCATCGCTGGTAGAAATCGGGTCTGTAGCTGATACAACTCCACTTTCATTAACATAGCTGAAATAAAGTCTGCGAGTGGCGCCGGCCGTTTCTCTGATGTGATAAGTCATGTATGTGCCACCTGCAGGCAAACCATAAGGCTCTGAGATTTCCGGTTGTACTCTTACTGGGATACTGTTGTAACTTCCGGGCATATAATCATAAAAAGTGGAAATCAGGCTGTATGGATCAACTATGAATTCAAAGTCCGGAGCATCTCTGAATCCTGTGTACAGTTTACCTTTTCTTTTCTGGACATTATTTAATTCCTTGCCCAAATTTGTTGGCTGCATGATATCTTCTGCAACCAAAACGATAGTAAAAATTAAAAGTAACGTAACGAAAAATGTTTTTTTCATTTTTCCTCCTTCGTTTATTTTATTCTCTCCTCCTACTATTTTAGCAGAGTCATTTTCCCGGAAGATGAATATTTTTCTGATTTTAATTTGTAAAGATAAATTCCTTCTGAAACGAAATTTCCCCTCTCATCTCTTCCATCCCAAACCACTAAATTCGGAATTTGGATTGGCTATAGAATTTAAATCTAATAACAACTTGAAACTTTATGCAGAATATTTAACTCGAGATTTAGGTGATTATGAAGTAGGGTATATTAATCTTTATCATTTTTCTGATAATGGATTTGCCCTGCGAACCGGTTTGGAAGCAGGAGTAAACAATGTATTTCGAGGTGGTTTCTTTATACAAAGTGTTCCAATTTATAAGTTAATAATTGATGATGAGGATTATTATTATGATGATAAATATGATGACGATTATTGGAGAGACCAATATTCATTTGAATATTCATACTCTCGTATAAAAATAGGTTGTTCCGTAGGTTATCATTTCTAAATTGTAGAATATTGTAATATTAAGATTTGCTGAAAAAAAATCCACGCATCTCTCAAAAAATCACAAATCGATGTATTGTAAAGCCATTAATTTCAGCATCACTCTCACCATCAGAAAAATTTACAACACCAACAAATAGAGTTGATGGATAAGAAATTATTGTTTCTTCTACAAATTGTGAGTTTGCATAAAC
>CAYWJN010000059.1:0-17181 GCA_964457455.1 uncultured Candidatus Cloacimonadota bacterium | reverse complement strand
AAGGTGATAAGAAACAGAACTACCCAATTTCCAAGTAATCCAACATAAAATTTTGAACCGGTTCTAAGCCAAATCGATACTGGTTGAGAGCGATGGAACAATTCACAATTCCTTCTGATATCCTCATTAAGTGCACCTTGCATTAACATGATTGTGAAGATAATGCTCATCAATCCCGGTAAACCCACAACTGAAAGATTAGCAATATAACTGATGGCATTAATCGGCGTGTCAATAGGGAAATCAAATAATTTACTTTGAACATCTCCTTTATAAAAGGCAATTACAATCCCCAAAATTATCAATAGATAGAAACCTGATGTAATCCAGAATGGCATTAACAAAGTCTTTTTGCTTATTATCCAATCTTTTCTGATAAGAGTTTTAAATTTATTCATTTGAACCTCCAACTTTTGCTACAAATAAATCTGAAAGAGATGGTCTGCTATATTCAGCACCTTCGATTTTTACATCACTTCCTACTATGGCATTAACTTTCCCCAAAGTGTGAGTTATCAATATTGGATTCAGTTTTTCCAGTTCTTCCTTTCTATTGGATGGAACAGAAATCAGAGAATATTGGTTTTTCAATTCAGCAATATCTTCATGAAGAATTACTTTTCCTTCATCGATAAAAATGATGTCTTGTAAAATCTGCTCCACTTCTTCAACCTGATGAGTAGAAATTATGATGGTTTTGGTTTCATCAAAGTATTCTCCTATAATTGTGTTAAAGAATTCTTTCCTGAACACAATATCCAATCCCAGGGTTGGTTCATCTAAAAGCAGAATTTTCGCATCGATAGAAAGTGTGATTAAAAGATACAATTTGGTTTTCATTCCTTTGGAAAGATTCCCGACTTTCTGATTTAAGGGAAGATCACTTCTCGATAAAAGCCTTCCTGCTGTGACCGCATTCCACGATTCGTTTAAAGCTGCTACATAATCGATGGTTTGCTGAACTGTTAAACGATCATCAAGGCTGCTTACATCCGGAATAAATGCTATCAGGTTATGAATCGATTCTTTATGATGATTTACTCTTTCTCCCATAATACCGATCTCACCATCAAACTTTAAAAAACCCAGAATACATCGCATTAAGGTGGATTTGCCAGCACCGTTTTTGCCCAGAAGTCCGATTATTCGTCCTTCAGGAATATTGATGTCTACTTCATCAAGTGCTTTTAAACTTCCATAGCGTTTTGTAAGATTCCTTACTTCAATTAATTCCATTTTATTTTCCTCCTTCTTTGTAAATTGTGTTAATAGTTTTCACTATCTCATCTTTTGAGATTCCTAATGTTTTACCTTTGATTACCAGTTTTTTAAATTCCATTTTCCGAAACTCCTTACTTTTTTTGAGTCGTAGTCTTTCTCGGCTTCCTTTTTCTACAAACATACCAATACCTCTTTTTTTGTAGATAATTCCTTCATTCATCAATTCGCTCACTGCATTTGATACTGTTTGAGGATTAATTCGATATTGCTGAGCTAAAGTCCGGATAGAAGGAATTAATCCGTCCTCTTTCAGAACACCGGAAATAATGGCGTTTTCTACTTCCTCCTTTATCTGCAGATAAATAGGAATGCTTTCATCAAATCTTTTCATTCCACCTCCTGTTTTAGTGTGCGGGTCAACTGGGACACTGGGGCGATATGTGTCAAGATTTTTTTTTTATTTATTTTTAAAAATGGAAGGAATAATATTTTATTTTGTTTAAGTACAAATGGTTGTGAAATTAACTTTGTTTTAGAAGTTCCTGAATCATAATTTTAGAAGCGTTTCCGTTTCCATAGAAATTCTTATCAAAAAGTAAAGATTTATTTTTCATTTCTTTGTATGAAGAATAAATTATATTTGAATCTGCTCCGGCAACAATATTATAACAATTATCAACAAGTTCTACCCATTCAGTTTCATCACGAAGTGTAATACAAGGTTTTTTAAAGAAGAAGGCTTCCTTTTGCATCCCACCGCTATCAGTCATAACCAATGAGCAATTTTGTAATAACCAGATCATTTCCAGGTAACCAACAGGTTTAACAATTTTTATTATTGAGACCTTCATTTTTAAATTCTGAATAATCTTTTGAGTTCTGGGATGAAGTGGAAGAATAATTGGGATTTCATTTGATATCTTTTCAAAAGCCTTGAAAATCGATCTAAGTCTTTTCAGGTTATCTGTATTTTCCGCTCTATGAATTGTTGAAAGAATAAATTTATCCGGTACTTCAAAATTAGGTTTATGAGATAATTCAGAATAGAATAAAGCAGCATCAAGCATCACATCACCACATTTCACGATTTCACAATTTGAGTTTTCAAATCCTTCATTTTGCAGATTTTTCACCGCTGCATCGGTTGGACAAAATAATATATCGCTAATTCTATCGGTAAGAATTCTGTTAATTTCTTCCGGCATGTTCCGATTGTATGAACGAAGTCCCGCTTCGACATGCGCTACTTTGATGTGCAATTTTTTAGAAGCTAATGCACCTGCAATCGTAGAATTAGTATCGCCAAACACAAGAACCCAATCCGGATTTTCTTTGAAAAGAACTTTCTCGATCTTCTCAAGCATCTTACCTGTCATTGCACCGTGAGAAAGACTATTGATCTCGAGATTGTAATCTGGTTCCGGAATTTTCATCTGGTTGAAAAATATTTCGCTCATATTTGCATCGAAATGCTGACCGGTATGCACAATAATTTCGTTTATTTGGTTATGTTTTGAAATTTCTCTGCTAAGCGCAGCTGCTTTGATGAATTGAGGTCGGGCACCAATGATAGTGAGGAGTTTCATTTACTGCTCCGAAAAAAAACCTTATAAATTATTTTCAGGATTCTTTTTGGTAGAAGTCTCGTTAAGACTTTTATAATCGAAACTAAACTGTATTCGAACCTATTTATCAGTCCATTATTGAAGACAAAATTGTAAGCTTCAAGTTCATATTTCAAATATTTGAGTCCCGATCTCCTATTAAAGAGTTCGTTTCCTGTCCTCATTTTAACGAGTATGTCATTTATATTTTGTGTATTATATCCTTTTGTTAGTATAAGAGTCCAAAGAGCATAATCTTGCCAATTTTTCAAGTGTTTAGGATAACCACCAACTGATTCAACAATATCTTTTTTAAATACAACCGTTGGATGGTTAAATGGTGATCTTCTTTTTGAAAATTTTATTATTTCTTTTTGAGATAAGGGAACACGTCTGTAACCAATCAATTTTTTCATGCCTTCATCATATTCTGCGACTTGTCCTCCTAAAAGAACAATTGAGGAATTTTCGTTAAGTATTGCTAATTGTTTCTCAAATCGATCTGGAACGCAAGTATCATCCGTATCCATTCTTGCAACAATATTATTGCTACAATTTTTTAATCCTGTATTCAGTGCTATTGCAAGACCAGAATTTTCCTTTAATATAACCGATTTTATATTTGTAGTTTTCTCTTTCCAATTCTGAATAACTGTATTCAATTCGTTTGTTAATGGTCCATCCTCAACTAAAATAATTTCATTAGGCAACAGTGTTTGATTAGCAATACTCTCCAAACAAGCATCTAAATACTCAGGTTTTTCCTTATAATAAACAGACATTAATACAGAAAATTTCATTATCTCATCAATTTTTTATGGAGATTGAATACAATTTCCTTTTACCAGTATGAACAGAATCAAAAAATATTTTTTCTCCATGAAAATTCCATCTTGGATGCAAATCACAACGAGTTTCTCCATAATATTTCAAACTTTCAAAAAATTCTCCGAGTTTTATCAAACGATTATTATCCATATTGAATAAATATAATTCTTTCATTCTTGATTTATTTGGATAAGTATCAAAAATTATTTTATTTCTATAAATGCTTGGGTGTCCATCACCGAATTTATCAATAATTCCTTCACCTAAAATTCTTCTTTTACTACTTTCAATATCGATTAAATAATATCTATCCCCAAGTTGTTTATCTCGCATAAAAGATACAATTTCCTTATCTCCATTCCAAAAACAATGACTTACCATACCATCATCAACCAAACACTTAACATTATTTCCATTAATATCAGAAACAATTAAAGCATCAAGTTTTCTATTGCCAATACACCATCTGTGCAAAAATATAAATTTGTTTCCATTTGGAGAGATCATAATATGATTAAACCAATGCCTGGCTTTTTCCATATTTTCCTTATAATGTAGTTTTATTACTGTATCTATTGAAATAATTAATTTTGATGTATTGTTCTTAAAATCTATACAAAATATTCCGTCATTTTTATTATCGAAAATATTAAAATTTTCCGTTCTATTTCTGTATCCATAATCTGGTCTCAAAACATTCAAACGATCAAAATCAAGAGTTAAAGCAAAATCGTTATATACATCATAGATTGAATAATCTATGATTTTTTCAATATCCTTATTATCTGTATCTACAATTTTCGAAATGTATCTAGCTTTTTGTTTATCATAATCATTAAAAATAAACCTGTTATTATCAATCCACTGAAGTTTTGCACCTTGTTGCCAATTATATGAATTTGTCTTAAATGTTCTTACTACTTTGTTTTTTACAAGATTAAATAGCACAATTTCTATTGGAATGTCAGGATTAGGTAGTTCCTGTGTATTTAATTCTGAAGCATGATATATGGTGAATTGATTATCAAAATTTACCGGTGATTTATCATAATAACCAAAAAAAGTTTCAAAATTCTTATAAACACATTTGTTGATTTTGAAATTTGATTTAAATTTATATTTTTTTTTATGAAAAAGATAATTTGTTTTCTGATATGATTTTTTAATACTTTTTTTTAGTAATGGAGTATTGGAGAGAAATTTTGCAATATATCTTTCAACAGGATTAAAGCTATCCATAATATTATCTACCACTGAAAAAAGAGAATAACTGTATTCTAATCCAGTAAAAAAATTTATTTGAGTGAAAAATGAATCGTATTTTTTCTCTGAAACATAAATTTGGTAAAAAAAGAATCGCTAAATTGTTTCCTTTAAACCGATAATTTTCAGCTGAACATAATGCAGATATTTTTTTAATACTTTCAGCAGATAAAATCTTTTTATATTTTTCTAAAAATAGACTATAAACAACAAATCTTTTATGCATATTCTCATTTTTTCGTTTGAACGAGCCAGTTCTACTACTCGAATTTTTTTCATGGATTCGGTAGTTAATTGTAATTTTTGGAACATGAAAAATTTTTTTTGAAAAGTTTTCAAGATGTAAAACTGTCCATTTATCTTCATTTGGTAATATTTCCGGAAGTGGAAAAATTCGTTCAGCCAATAATCTCGTAAAAAAAAGCGTACCACCAATAAATGTTCCTTTCTTTTCATTTCTTGGTGTTATTACATTGTTAAACTTATTATAAATAGAAATCGTTCTTAATCTTGATACTGTAGCTACCAGATCATTAGAGTTATTAATTATTGGACTAATTCTGTTTTCTAATGAATCAAATTCTAAAACATCATCTCCCGCAAAATAACAAATATATTTCCCTTTTGATTTTTTATACGCTTGATTAAAAGCATTGTTTTTTCCATATTTTTCAGCATTAATAATAACTATTTTTTCTTCATTTGAATAATTAGAAAGAATTTTTGAAGTATTATCTGTTGAATTATCATTAATAATAATCAGTTCAAAATTTTTATAAGTTTGATTTAAAATGCTTTTTATTGCTATATCAATATATTCTTCTTCATTTTTTACAGGCATTAACACTGATACTAAAGGTTCATGATATTGTTCTGTTTCATTTTTCATAATTATTTCTTTCCCTGAAATAAAGCATATAGGTCTTGTATTTTTATAAGATTCTTCTCTAAAGTTTGATTTTCTATCACCCATTTAGTATTGTAAGCAATAGCATTTTCAATTTCCTTATTATTATTAATCACATCAACAATCTCGTTCGCTAACGCTGAAGGATTTGAAGTATCAAACAATCTTCCATTTTTTTTATGCCGAATAACGTTTCTGTTTGCTTCAATATCAGTAACAATTGGAAATGATTTTGCAGCAAATGCTTCTAATAATGCGATAGAAAGTCCATCAGAAAGAGAACACGACACATAAATGTCTGATTTCAAATAATAATTATAAAGCTCATTTGAAGGTATGAAATGTAGTAATTCAAGATTAGTGACTTTAAGCATTTTTAACATATTTTTATACCTATTAAACAATCTTCCACCAGAAAACATTTTTATATGAATGTTAATTTTAAGATCTTGAAGTATTTTAGCTGCAAGTATTAAAGTCTCATTATTATAAACTACTTTCGCTGCTCTTGTAGAAATAATTTGTATCGTTCTATTTGCAAATTCATTTCTTTTTTTACTTAAGAAATCGATCACACTTTTGTTTAATCCATATTGACATTGGACAATTTTATCTTTTTTAATTCCATAATTATTTATTATTTCTTTTGTTAAATGACTCGCTGAAGTATGAATAAATTCAGCATTATTGAGAACTTTATTAACCTCATATTTATAATATTTTGAATTTTTAGGGATTATCATAATATCGGAACCCCAACATGAAATTATGAAGGGTCTAAATTTAGAATGCTTTGCAAAAATACCATAATCTGTTGTATAATGAGCATGGATTAAATCAGGTTTGATTTTATGTATTATTTTATTGAAGCCCATTAAGCAGATAAAAAATAACCTAAAATATAATTTTAAAGGAGAAGGTAATCTTCTTAAAATTCTATAATACTGAATTGTAAAAAATAATAAAAATTTCCGATTTCTTTGAATTAAGGAATAATATTGAACATTTGGTATTTTCAAAGTAGGTTCAAATTCACTCAATGTAATAATTTCATAACCTTTTTTAACAAAATATTCAGCTAATTTATAGCAGTGTGGTGATTCCATATCACCCAGATATAGTATTTTCATATTTCCCTTAATTAATTTTTACTTTTCAAACATAATTATTTTAGAACATACTAATAATTTTGGATTTTATTAAAATAAAATCTGATTTTTTAATTAATAAAATATCTATTAAATTATTTCCTGTGAAATTTTTAAAATAAAAAATATGTATTATCCCACCAATTAGGTATGAGAATGTCGTTGAAATTGATGCTCCAATAATTCCGTACTTTGGAATTAAAAAAATATTTAATATTAAGTTAATAATAAATGATACAATTGATGAGATTGTATTTACATAAATCATATCTTTTCCATAAAAAAATGAAGCTAATATTTTCGAGAATGAAAAGAAAACGACACCTGGTAACAGCAAATTAAATGGTACAATTGCTTTAATGTAAGCATTTGAATAGAATAGGGGAATGAGTTTGAAAGATATTAAACCAAGTAATAAAGAAATCACAAAAACGAAGAAAATTGTAATTCTTGTTACAATACACATAAATTCCGAATCTTTTCTTTTGCCTGCAATTTCTAAAAAAACAATATTTCTAATAGATTCTGGTAAAATCCAAAGTCTTTCTACCAAACCCACAGCAATCGAATAGAAACCGATATTTTTAAAATTTGAAAATATTTTTAACAGAAACATATCCAAACGGTAATTTAAAAATGTACTTAAATTACTAAAATAAATGATTATTCCTCTTTTAAATAAATCTTTGATACTATTTTTATTTATCTCTTTCATAAAACATTCTAAGTTCAAATTTGGTTTTAAGATAAAAAATATAATAATTGAATAAAAAAATGATACAATAATTTGAATAAATAAAAGAAACTCAATTGAAAAATTTTTCAAAAGAATTTTAAATATTATTATTAACAAAATAATAATTAATTTTAAACAACTCAACACATTATATTCGTTAATTTTATTAATCCCGATTAAAATGTAAGAAATTGAAAAATTCTGAATATAAAGCAAAAGGTAGATCACACAAAGTAATAAAATTTTTCCCGATAAAAAACTATCCTTATTTATTGAAAGATATATTGCTAAAAAAGAAATAATAAATAAATAAATAAATATGCTCCAGATTAAATTAATAACGATAGCATTATTTTTATCTATTCTAATCGAAGCTAAAAGTTGATTATTAGATTCAAAAACTCCTAAATTGGATAAAAGATAAGAAGTTGAAATTAATAATAAAATATATTTATATAACCCAAATAATTCAGGTCCCAAATTTCTACTTATTAGTATCGAAATAATGAAAGCCGTAATAAATGATAAAGCTCTTGTAATAAAAGAAATTGAAATTTTCTTTGTGATTGTCATCTTTTAATAAAAACTAAAAAATATTTCATTGTTTGCTATTACTTTTTTCTAATTCATATACAATTTTTAACATAAATCCAAGAATTATCCAGAATAATATTGAGATTGAATATCTTGAAATAAATACATCTGTTAAACAAGAAAAAAGGATTGATACAATCCCAATAAATAAACAAAAGAATAAATTAAATGAGTCGTGATGTTTAATTATATGATAAAATTTTACTAAAATTTTAATTAAGATATAAAAATATGCTGAAAAACCAATAATACCAAATTCCATCATAAAGCGTAAATAAATGTTATGAGAATGTTCAGCATACAACCATTTTAAAGGGATATAATTTTGATAAATATGAGCAAATGTATTAAAACCAATTCCAAATAACAAATTTTTCTTTATTATTTGAAAACTATTAAACCAGGCAATATAACGTACTATCATTGATGTATCTTCTAAAAGACCTCTACTTAATCTTTCATGAAGAGAAACTGGTATAATAAAAAAAATAAAAAATATCAAAAAAGGAATATATTTTCTAATTTCTTTTATTCGTAAAACTATCAAAAACAAGCCTAAGCTTACTGATAATAAAGCCATCCTAGTATAAGAAAATACCATTCCTAAAAGAATTATTGCTGAAAATATTATATAAATAACTTTATTTTTTATCGCTTTCTCTTCTAAACTAAAACCAATTGCAATAAAAAAACTTATTAAATAAAATGCATTAATTGTCATCGCTGTGACCCATAATGAGCCTATTCGCAAATCTGGATTTCTAATTGCTAAGTAAACTCCTACAGCAGAAACAATAACCGCGATATAAATTAATAACTTTAATATTTTTTTAATCTCGAAAATATTTATTCTTGAATTGTATATTATTATGATTAACAATATTGGTGATAAAATTAAAAATAAATATAGCTCAAGTCCTTCTTTAAAACTATAAGCTTTGCTTAAACTTATCAAAGTGATGAAAATTAATAACATCGATGATTTATAAAAAGGAATTTTAACTTTAGTTTTCCCAGAATAATAAAATTCTATCAAAAAACATATCAAAACAAATGCCATACCAATAAAGAATATTAAGGTTACAGGTCTCAAATAGAGAATAATTAATAAAGCCAATGAATTTAAGACATTGAATTCCTTATGAGTAAAAATTATAAAAAAAGCTAATATAAACGCTGAAATTTTTAGAAAAAAAAATTTGTTTTCAAGTTGAAACAAAGATGCTAATATGAGAGTAATACCTGCAATCAATATGATAAAAATACTTGAAGTTTTTGCTTTTCTTACATTTAGCATATTTTATTAATAAATTATCTCTTTAAATCCTGAAATTTATTAAACTTTTCTTTAAATGGTTGTTTGATTAAAATAAAAAAACTACTCAAAAATAATGAAATAAAAAAGGAAAGTATGCAAAATTTTGCCCTTTTAGGCTTACTTCTTTTACCAGCTGGTACTGCTTTATCAATTATTTCAATTGTAGGTAAATCTTTTACTTCTTCTATTTTTGCTTGTTCGTATTGTGGAAACAAATATTCATAGATTTTTTTTTGAATTTCTAACTTGGCAATTAATTCAGCATATTCTAGACTAATATCAGGAATATCATTAATATTAAGCCCGAATTTGACTTTGTTTTCAGAATCATTAAATTCAAGTTCTTTAATTTTTTTTATGATAATATTTAGTTTTTGATTTAAACTTACAACATTAGGAGAACTGATATCATAATAATTCTTTTGAAATTCTAATTCAAGCTCTGTTGAGATCTTCTGTGCTACTAAATCTGAGTATAAAGCTATGACAGCTTGAATTTGAGTTTCTAAATCAATTGTCCTATTTATCTTTTGGAAATCGTTTATAAAAAGCGATAGAGAATCTAAAGTGTTTTTTACATTTTTTAATCGATTTTCGATAAATATTCTTTTTTGCTTTCCTTTACTCATTCTCGATTCAATATTATATTTCTCAAGTTTTTGCCAATAGTAATTAGCTATTTTAGCAGATAAATACTTATCTTTTGTTTCGATATCAATACTTATCAAACCTGTTTCTTCATTGATTCGAATACTCCTAACTTCTTCGGTAAGATATTCCAAAGCCTTTTCTATTACAACTAAGCTATCTGGATCTTTGATTTCAAAATATTCTATCATATTAAATTTTTTAATGACATCTTCCGAAAAAGTTCTACTACTCATTATCGTAATTAAATCGATACCTTGTGTCTGAAATGCTCCTCCCATCAAAGAATAACCCAATCCGAATAATGATGAACCTCCAAAAGGTAATTGATTTCTCTGATCTTGTGCTGGCAAAATAGTTGATGTTGATACCCAATATTGCGGAGCTAGTAAAACATAAACAACAGCAGCAATTGAAACAATAATTGTTGTCCAAATAATAAACTTTTTATGTTTTATCAATACTATCAAAACATCTAATATATCTATTTCTTTTGTTTTCATATCTTTCCTTCCAGTATCTTTTTAAATATTTTTTATAAATCTTAATGTATCACATCTCATACTTCGTAATAACTCCCACCCTTTCACACTCATCATAAATCACACAAGAAGAACATTTTGGATTTCTGGGTGTACAATGATTCTGACCAAATGCTACCAGATAAGAATTAAACATTAACCAGTATTTCTTTGGTAATTTATTTCGTAAAGCCATTTCTGTTTCAAATGGTGTTTTTGTCTGAACATAACCTAATCTATTTGTGATTCGATGAACATGGACATCAACGCAAATTGCCGGTTTTTTAAAGGCAATCGTTCTAACCAGATTTGCTGTTTTCCTACCAACTCCCGGAAGTTTAATCAAATCCTCAATTTCATCAGGAATGATATTGTTAAACGTTTCTTTTAAAACCTTTGGCAATCTTTTCAAATGAATTGCTTTATTCCTGAAAAAACCAACCGGATAAATCAACTCTTCTATCTCTTCAAATGTGTACTTCTCAAAGTCCTCAGGTTTCTCAATTACTGAAAAAAGTGTTTTCACCACTTTTGAAGTAGTTTCATCTTTTGTTCTGGCACTTAAAATCGTAGTAACCAGAATCTTAAAAGGATCTTTTGTTTGGGCTTCGATAGTATCAACAATTGGAGTTTGAAATTTCTCAAATTCCTTTTTTAAAGCTTTATATACTTTATCGATATTCAAATTAAATCCCCTCAAAGTCGCTGCTATTATTAAGCATAATTTTCATTTCTTCTCTTGTGCCCTTTTGTGCATTTTCGTGGCTAATAATTCTGGTCGGGATGATCCCGCTTTGCAAAAGGGGGACGACCTTTCGCCCATGAAGAACACTATTTCTTTCCTCATATATACAAACAATTTATTAAAATCAAAATTAAATGGTCGGGATGAGAGGATTTGAACCTCCGACCTTTCGCCCCCCAGACGAACGCGCTAACCGGACTGCGCCACATCCCGACTTATGCCACATTTTAGAACCTTCTTTTCTATGACAAGAAATTTTTCCAACTGAACATTTGACACATTAGCAACATCTCATTTTTTAGACAATGAGGAAAAAATGAGTTTAATCACAGTTTCTAATTTATCACATAATTTTGGTGATAACGATATTTTCAAGAAGATCAGCTTCTCAATTGAGAAAAACAGCAAAATCGGGCTTGTTGGAAAAAACGGGTCTGGAAAAACAACTTTATTCAACATCATATCAAAAAAACTTACTCCTCATTTTGGAAACATACATATTGCAAAAAATACAAAAATCTTGTACCTAATTCAAGATCCGGATTTAAATGAAAATCAAACTCTTTATGAGTGTGTTCTGGAATCTCGACCGGATTATATTACACTCAGTTCAAAATTAGAAGATGCTGAAAAAGATATTGCTACTCATCATTCGGAAGAAAACCTGGAAAAATACTCTGAAATTCAGGAACAATTCGAGCAAATTGATGGATACATTTTCAGAACTGAAATAAAGCTCGTTCTCACAAATCTGAAATTTCCAGAATCTGTTTGGAATCAGAAGATATCAAAGTTCAGCGGAGGTGAGAAAACACGTATCCAATTAGCTAAATTTCTTTTACAATCTTTTGATTTAATGCTATTGGATGAACCCACAAATCATCTGGATATTGAGATGATTTTCTGGTTGGAAAATTACCTTTCCAGATTAGATAAACCATATGTTATTATTTCTCACGACAGGCTTTTTCTGGATAAAACTGTAACCAAAATTGTTGAGATAAAAAATTATTCACTCTTTCAGTATTCTGGAAATTATTCATTTTATCAAGAAGAATCCCACAAGCGTGCTCTTCTGCAAGAAAAGGAATTTAAAAAACAGCAGAAAAAAATTAAACAAGTCGAGGACCAGATAAAGCGTTATCGCATTTGGGGAAAAGCTCGCGATAGTGAAGTAATGTATAAACGAGCGAAAGAACTGGAAAAACGATTGGATAAAATGGAAAATGTGGAAAAACCGAGATATGATAAATCAATAAAATTAAAAATACAAAAAAATAAACGAAGCGGTAATGATGTGTATACTTTAGAAAATATTTCATTCAGTTTCCCAGAAAAAGTTCTGGCAGAAAAGGTAAATCTGCGAATTGGATACAAAGATAAAATCGCTCTTCTTGGCAGAAACGGTTGTGGGAAAACAACCTTCTTAAGACTATTAAATGAAGAAATAAAACCTATTTCAGGAATATCAAAAAAAGGAGCAAGCCTTGATATTGGTTATTATGACCAGCTTCACCTAGTTCTGGATGATTCTAAAACCGTTATGGAAACAATTTGGGACCTTGTTCCTGCTGTTCCCAAAGGATATGTTTTTTCCTATTTAGCAAAGTTCGGCTTTACCGGTGATGAAGTAGAAAAGAAAGTGTCCATCTTAAGCGGAGGTGAAAAAGCGCGATTATATTTAGCCAAACTTATTCATGAAAAACCTAATTTCCTGATTCTTGATGAGCCCACGAATCACCTTGATATCAATATGATATCAAATCTTGAAAGTTCTTTAGTAGATTTCGATGGCACAATTATCTTTGTTTCTCATGATCGCTATTTCATTGAAAAAGTTGCATCAAAAAAATGGTATTTCCATGGTAAAAATATCATCGAATCCGAACTGAGCCTTGAAGAGCTTTTTTCCAAAAAGGAAACAAAAATCAAAAAGAATATTCATTATAAAAAGAAAAAAGATAAGAAAACCAATCCTTTTTTTCTGAAGAAAATTCTTGATGAAATCGAAGAAAATCAAAACCTTCTTAAGATAAAAAACGAGGAACTGCTTTCAGCAGAAGATGAATTCTATAATAGTTCAATTTATTCAGATGAAAAGAAAGTGAAGTCTTTGACAAAAAAAACTAAGAATCTTAAAGATGAAATTATTAATATTCAAACTGTTTTAAATGCTCTTGAAGAAAAATATTTAAAAATCTTAGAAGGATGAAATCCAGAAAAGGTAATGCAATGAAAATAGGTTTTACTACAAGTTTCCCTGTGGAAATAATTTTAGCAGCAGGACACACTCCTGTTGATCTCAACAATATTTTCATCACTGGAAATGCCAAAAAATTCGTTGAAGATGCAGAATTTGGCGGATACCCCCGCAACATCTGCAGTTGGATAAAAGGAATGTATAGCGTGGTGCTTGCTACAGAATTAGATACGATTATTGGCGTAGTGGAAGGAGATTGTTCGAATACACATTCTTTGATGGCAACCTTGCAAGATCAGGGAATTACAGTAATCCCGTTTTCCTTTTCTTATTATCGGAACAAAATTGAATTGGAAAGAGAAATCAAAAAACTCGAAGAGCACTTTAATGTTGAACATCATCAAGTTTCGCAAATGAAAAAACGACTTGATAAGATTAGAAAGAAATTAAACTTTCTTGATGAACTGACTTACAAAGAGAATAAAGTTACAGGTTTGGAAAATCATCTCTGGCTGGTGAATTCATCTGATTTTAATGGAAATCCTGACGATTATGAAAAACGTTTGGATGATTTCATCTCTGAAGTTGAAAAGAGACAACCATTGAAATTTAATTTGAGGTTTGGTTTTTTGGGAGTTCCACCGATTATCAGTAATCTTTACGATTTCCTTTTGGAACATAATGTAAATGTTGTTTTCAATGAAATTCAACGCCAATTCAGCATGCCGTATTTAGAAAAAAATCTTACCGACCAATACCTAAGATACACTTATCCATATTCTGTTTTTGATAGATTGGAAGATATTCAAATCGAAATAAAAAAACGCAAACTCGATGCGGTTATCAGCTACTCACAATCTTTCTGTCACCGCCAGATCGATAATATTCTCATCAAAAAATATATCGATATTCCTGTTCTCACCATTGAAGGAGATCAGCCAGGAGAACTCGATGCAAGAACCAAACTGAGGATTGAAAGTTTCCTGGATATGTTGAAATATTAGAGTAACTCAAGGCTCCTGCTTTGAGAATAAAAAAATGAAATCTGGAGTATAAATTATGAAAAAACCTATTCGCCAAGCAGTTAATGAACTAATTAATAACGCCGATATTACAAATTTTAAACACTTCCAAAAAGAAGTTCGAAATATAACGGAAACCGTTATTCACGAAAATAAATTAAACAATGAAATTCGAAAATGTTTATTCGAAACCGAAGAAGTAATAATTTCTCCAATAGATAATGAACTGCTGATATATCGTTCAAAACTGGCTGAAAATGCAAAAGTTACAATTAAAATCACAGATGAAGAGAAAAAGCTCGGAAAAATTTATATTGGACACCGCTTGATGCCTTTTCTCAACCCGCTATTAGTTAATTCATCAAAACTTATTTTCGAAGATATGAACGGAATTCAGTTAAATCTCAACAAAGAAATCCTTGCTTATGAAAAAGCTGAGAAATATTTTCTTTTTTTAAATCCTCATTTACTTTACAATGATCATCAAGGATTTTTCCAAAAAATTAGTTTGAATTATATTGATATTTCAAATTTCCTAAGAACTTCAAGCTTTTTTGAAGTAGAAGTATTAGATTACAAATCCCTCAGATTCAGATTAAGATTGATTCCTACAAAAGAAATTAAGCAGAACCATTTTCTAATTGCCAAAAGGGATAAGGATTTATCAAATTCAATAATGGAAATAGTTAAGCAATGCAATTTCTTTGTAACAATCGATTCAATTCTACTTTGTGCTTATCATCATTTTGCAAAGGAAAATATTAAGAATCCCGGCTCTCCATTTTCTGTGATATACAATCAACAAAGAGAATATTATGCTCATAATAATGGTCACAGTGTTTTCCTAATTTCACAACAAAAAAGCGATAATCTGGTTGGATTTGCCAAGCAAAGGATAAAACAAGGTATAGCAAAAAATCTTGAAGGAATATTGAACGAAATGGGATTAGCGTTTACAAAAGATTTTTTATATTTATGTATGATTTGTGATTTAATATGTAATAATTCAATAGATGATGATTATATTCTTGAAGTGATTTTAGAAGCTTCGATTCGATTGGCAAATATGCAACAGCAAAGTAATCTGGAAAACGCCTATAATCGTCTACGAAATAAGGCTTTCAAGAACTTTCAACAATTTGATAACTCGATTTCAACTATCGCTTTTATGGAAATGTTAATCGATTCAAAAATTGAATTAATTGAACTTCTTCGTGATTTCGATGAAAATTTATCTGAGGATGAGAACATTCAATTAAAATTATTATTGCCCATTCTTGATACTGATCGTTGGTTAGATGAGATAATTATACGCTTTACAAAAGAAAAAAGAATTAATTTCGTCTCATTGAAAGATATGGAATCATTATTTACTAACATTCTAAAGATGACAGATGAAGTTAGAAATACATTTAATCTATAAACGAATTATGATTATCCAACTATAAAAAAGCAGGAAAAATGTATATTAAAGAACCTGTAACAAAAGAAGAATTCAAACAATATTACAATCTTCGTTGGAGGATTTTACGTAAACCCTGGAATCAACCTTTGGGCAGCGAAAAAGATGATAAAGAAAATCAGAGTATCCACATCATAGCTTGTATTAACGATCAAATTGTTGGTTGCGGACGAGGACATTTCAATTCCCAAACTGAAGCTCAAATTCGCTATATGGCTGTGGAGAAAGACTTTTCAGGAAAAGGAATCGGAACTAAAATACTGAAAGCTTTAGAGAAAAAATTGACAGAAAAAGGGGCCAAAACCATTATCCTTAATGCCCGTGTAAAGGCTGTAACTTTCTATACAAAACTCGGTTATGAAATTGTTGAAAAATCACAAACTATGTTCGGAGAAATCGAACATTTCTGGATGAAAAAAGAAAAAAAATCTCAAATGACTTGCACATTTTTTCAAATAAAATAATTCTGACAGAAAATCAGGCAGGATAAAAATGCGTAAAATATTATTAATTTTTCTCATCAGTTTATTTCTAACTCCATTATTTTCAAAAGGAAGTATTTATATCAGTGATGAAAAGATTTGTTAAAGATGTTGATTCAGATTTTATAGATTTTTCAGATTTAAATGATTTTTCTTGGAGAGCTGGATTTAAGCTTGGAAATTTATAAATCTTCTGTTATAATAATTCATAGAAGGATCGCGATATGATTTCAAGACGTTTTTCAGATGGAATTCCAATTCTCGGGATTGGAATTTTGGGTTATGTTCATGAATTTGTGATTAGCATTAAACCGGAAATTTTACCAACTTTGCTGTTCAGTTTGTTGATTGTAAAAGGAATAACCATTCTATTTGCAAAGAAAGAAAAGTGAAAACAATCGGACTAATCGGTGGAACTACCTGGGAATCCACTCCTGCTTGAAGCCTTGGATTTCGAGTGATATATCTTGTAATTATAGCGA
>CAYWJN010000058.1:9985-17269 GCA_964457455.1 uncultured Candidatus Cloacimonadota bacterium | reverse complement strand
TGATAACAATTGAAATCTTATTGGGAACACAAATAATGGGAAAATAGCTAGACCAGCCTTGTTTAACGCACAACTGATTTTTGCAGGAAGAACTTTTCATCCTCACTTTACCATTCTTTATTTCGATGATAATCAGCTCATCAATTTTAATGATCTCATCTTTATCCAATTTACATCTTCTAATCAGTTTATTGTCTTGATGGATTTCAACGATCTTCTCGTTTCGTTTATTAAACAGTGTAACTGAAATTATGACAGCAATCAATAATAAAAGAATTATCAGAATTATATCAGCTTTTGTGAATAGTTTTTTGAGATTGGAGAGATTTTTGTTAATTGAATTTTCCATATATCAGATGATTACAATCCGGACATCTATTATTCTTAATATAGTTCTTTATTAGAAATTCACGTTTAATAAGAAGTTCTCCACAATTCGGGCAGTTTGTGTGATTCTGAAAAAGCACATTACCGAGATAAACATAATTCAGTTTTTCTTTGGCAATATTATACGCCATATTCAGTGAAGATGCGGGTGTGGGCGGATTTGCTCTTTTGTATTGAGGATAATATTTTGAAAAATGCAAAGGAATGTTCGCATCTATTTTCTCAACAAAGTCAACCAGGTCACGGATGTTTTTTTCGGAATCGTTTTCTTCGGTAATGAGCAGATTAGTAACCTCCACATGACAATGTTCAGCAGCTTCTTTGATTGTATCTAAAACCGGTGATAAGCGACCTCCACACAATCTGCGATAAAAATCATCATCCATGGATTTGAGGTCTATATTCATTGCATCGATGTGGGGGAGAAGCTCTTTTAGAGGTTCAGGATTTATAAAGCCATTCGTAACCATTACGGTTTTGATATCATTTGCATGTAAGAACTTAGATGCATCTAAAATATATTCGTACCAGGTGATGGGTTCTGTATATGTAAAAGCAACAAATTTGGATTTATGTTTTCTGCAAACTTTCAAAAGAGATTCCAGAGATAAATTCCGGGTAGGAACTTCGAATTGACTTATGGAGTAATTCTGACAGAAATCACAGAAAAAATTGCAGGAATTCGGTCCAATAGAAAGAATCTTTTCTCCGGGATAAAAGTGAAATAAAGGTTTCTTCTCCATCGGATCAATGCTGATTGTAACTGTTTCAGCGTAATTCACAGCGAATAATTTTCCATCCAGATTTTTACGTACTCTGCAGATTCCGATTTCATTTGAAGCAATCACGCAGAAATGAGGGCAAAGCTCGCATTGTACTTTTGAATTATCTAATTTTTTATAATAAAGTGCTTTTTTCATCTTATATACCTTTCAATTATTTCCAGATTCTTTTTTAGACTATCGGAATTTTGTTGTAAAGTTTTTTTAGCATTTTTCCCAAGAGTTAAACGATAATCAGTATTTTGTGCGATTTTCAGAATGTTATTCAGCAATTCATCTTTGGCTGAAATAATAATCGCATCATTTTGTTTAAGCTTATTCACAGAATCCAGACAAGAACCGTAAAACTCTCCCATTATTATAGGAAGCCCGTAAAATGCAGGTTCCAGAGGATTGTGTCCGCCAAAATCAAAGAAACTTCCACCCACAATTGCCAGGTCAGACATTGCATAAGCTTCAGTTAAAATTCCCATTTCATCCACTATGATTATATCTGGGTTGCTTTTTAACTCTGTGTATAATTGGTAATTGAATTCTTTAAATATTTCCTTAACTTCTGAAATCCTTTCCAAATGCCTTGGAACTATAATTATCTTTAAATTGGGAATTCTCTTTTTTAAGATAGGAATGATTTCTTTTAATAATTTTTCTTCTCCGGGACGGCTGCTTCCAAAAACAATAACAAAATCATTTTTGGAGAAATTCCACTTGTTTCTTGTTTTTACTCTTTCAAATTCGGGTAGTTGCAAACTAAACTTAAGATTCTGATTGTTGATTACATCTTTAAATCCTAATGAATTAAAGCGATTGGCATCATGTTCAGATTGTGCAGACACGCTTTTTACAGCTTTCCAAAGCGGTTTCCAGAAAAATGAGAATCTTTTATATTTCGGATAAGTTCGCTCAGAAATTCTACCATTAACAACGATAACCGGAACATTGTTTAGTTTTGCTTGATTAAGCATGTTAGGCCAAAATTCCGTTTCTACCAAAATTACTAGTTCAGGATTGAGCATTCTGAAAGCTCTTTTCATAAAAAAAACGAAATCTAGCGGAAACAGTGTTGTAATCAGCTTTGGATGAATTTGATTTGCAGATTCTAAGCCTGTGTTCGTCATTGTGGATAAAATAAAAGTCTTGTTCACGTGTTTGTTTAGAAGAGCGATTATTAATGATTTAACTGCATTCACTTCACCAACTGAAGCAGCATGAATCCAGACGCAATTTTTAAGTTGGGAAATAGAGGTTCCAAACCTCATCTTTCGCTCTTCCCGACTGAATCGAATGAGCATCCAGGGTAAAGAAAAAATGAACATTATGTATAGGATTATATTAAAGAATAACATTAACATCTATTCTCCATCTAATTGAAAATAAACATCATTATCAACTCTGCTAATCAAGACTTCTACCTTATCTGTTAGCTTGAATATTTTACCTGTTCTTTTACCTATCAATCTTAAATATTGTTTATAAAATTGATAATAATCTTTTTTCAAAGAAGAAAAAGGAACCAATCCTGTAATTGGATATTTGTCTAATTCAACAAAAAGAGATGAGTTGTTCACGCCAATGATAATTCCGGAAAATGTTTCACCCAGTTTTTTCTTAATAAATGTGAGTTTGTTTTTATTAGCAACTTCTCTTTCTGCATTGTCTGCAATTAATTCCTTTTCTGAGGCGATATTAGCCAGCTCAGACAGTTTTTTCTGGGTAAATGTATTTTTATTCGAAATAAGTTTTTGTTTGATTTGATGATGAATAATCAGATCACAAAGTCTCCTGATCGGAGAAGTGAAATGTGTGTAAGTTTTTATTCCCAGACCAAAGTGACCAAGATTTTCAGTTTGGTATTTTGCCTTCTTCAAATTTCTGAGGATAATCCTGTCAAAAACCCTGTGATAATCGTCATCCGGCATTGAACTCAAAAGTTCTTGAAAAGCATAGTTTAGATTTTTTTCTATAGGAAATTTTAATCCATGCTTTTGGGTTAATTCCTTGATTTTGACAACATCCTCATCATCCGGTTTTTCATGAACTCTATAAACTGTGTTTTGATGGCTTAGCTGCTTGGCAATGAATTCATTAGCGATAAGCATAAAATTCTCAATAAGACTATGAGATTCCGTTTCCATGCTTCTTCTGATGTCAATAATATAACCTTTATCATCAAAAATGAATTCCGCTTCCGGCAGGTCAAACCGCAGGTAACCACGCTGCTTTCTTTGTTCCGATAGGGCAGAGGAGAGTGTTTTCATCTGCTGCAGAATGTTTACAATTTCTTCAGGAATATCGGGATTTGAATCTTCAAAAATCAGATCGATCTCATCATAAGAAAAACGAGCATTTGAATTAATGATACTTTCACAAACTTCCTGATGTATAATCTGAAATGACTCATCAAAATCCGTTATAACGCTGATTGTAAGCTTATCTTCAAAAGGGCGCAAACTGCAGATTTTATTGGATATTTTTTCCGGAAGCATGGGAATCACTTTTTTGGGAAAATAATAACTATTTCCACGCTTCATAGATTCTTTGAACAACAAGGAATCTTGTTTTACATAATGAGCTACATCTGCGATATGAACATACAAACGCCAGCCATTAGTTGCTTTTTTCAGGGAAATTGCATCATCGAAATCCTTTGCTGAAGCAGGATCGATGGTGAATGTAGCTAGTTTTCTAAAGTCTTTTCTTTTACTGATTTCTTCTTTTGTAATTTCTTCCGACAAATCTGTAACTTCTTTGATAACACTTTCTGGAAAAGAGAGAGGAAGCTCATAATTTTTGATAATACTTAAAATCTCAACTTCCGGATTTCCTGCTTTTCCCAGGATTTCAACAATATTACCAACCGGTAATCTTTGAAGTTCTCTATTTCCCCAATTTGTAATTTTCAAAACAACTTTGTCTTGTATAGAAGCAGTTGATAAGTCATTGATTTTAAAGTTAGTATGAATGCGAGAATTATCTGGAATCAGGTAATAATTTCCATGATATTCCTGGATTTGTCCCACAAATAATTCTCTATTTCTCTTGACTATTTTATTAATGATACCATACCTTTTTTGATTTTTTGAATATTTCACTTCAACTAGAACTTCATCGTCATGATAGGCATTCAAGGTATCTTCGGATGAAATATAGACATCAAATCCATGAGTAATAACAAAAGCGAAAGATTTATTTTTTGCCAGAGGTCTGGCATCGAAAATTCCTTCAATATAATCTGGTTTTGCAAAAGAGGAATATTTCCTGTTTTTCAGCTTAATTTCGTTATCTTTTGCTAATTTAAAAAGTGTATCAACCAGATCTTTATGTTTATGTTTTCTTACCTTTATTGTTTTGGATATATCTTTTATTTTAAACCTGTTAACATTATCATCTGAAAGCAGTTTCTTAATCTGAAATGCCAGTTTTGAATCATACATTAATATTGATTTCCGATTTTCTGTTCTAACAATTTAATCAAATCTTTTTTTTCTGTTTGATGCTTTGAAAATCGAATGGATTGACCTCTGAAACCATCGAGTTTACGTGGTTTCATAAATGTTCCCAGCATAATACCTTTCTTATCTGAGTAGAAACATTTGAAATCCGAATAGTGTCTTTCTACTTTTATCATTGCATAAAAAATAACAATTTTCATTTCATAGAATTCATATCTCGTTGGTATAAAGTAGGTTATCATGCTGAAAACAAAAATGACGAATCCCAGATAATAGAACAAAGGCATATCCCAGATAACAACTGCAACTTTCCAAAGAATGATAGCTAACACGATGAGAAATAGTACTAAAAAAATTGAAGTAAGAGGAAAGTCAATGAATGGGTGAGAGGTCCAACTAAGTTTTGGTTTTTCATTCGACATTTTGCACGATCTCCCTGCATTTTTCGATTTCTTCTTTTATTGAGATAATTTCGTCAAACACAGATGTAAAATTGAATTTCGATCCGATTGTATTTATCTCACGCTGCATTTCTTGCAGGATAAAGTTTATGCTTTTCCCGATTTCAGTATTTTTTTGATTGATTTTCTCTTCAAATTTATCAAGATGATGTTTGATTCTCACAATTTCTTCAGTGACATCAGCCTTTTCTATATATATTGCTGATTCAAGTAGAATCCTTTTATAATCATCGTTTTCAAGCTTTTGTTTAAGCAAAGTCGTTAGAGTATTATTTAGTTTTTCAGATATTTCCTTTTTATATTTTGGGAATTCTTTTTCAATTTTAGATAAAGAAGAAGACATTTTTTTAATTGCTGAATTAAAGAAATGAAGCATTGATTTTCCTTCGTGCATTGCCATTTTCTGATGTTCAGACAAAGCTTCTTCAAATATTTTCAAAACAAGATTTTTGAATTTCTCTTTTTCCAGGTTTTCCGTTTTGATGCTTATTACATTATATCCGGAAAGTATTTGTTCAAGCGGGATTTCCGATTTTGCTTTTAAAACTTTCTTTGCCTGATTATAGATTTTCCAATATGCTTTCAGATTTTCCTCATCCAAATATAATTCGGGAATAATCTTATTTTGAAAATTGATGTTTATCTCTACTTTACCGCGTTTTATCCTTCTTTTTAATAAGGTCTTAAGGTCTATTTCTAAAAATGATAATTCATGAGAAAGCTTTATTCTTGAATCTAAAAATCTACCATTTACAGATTTTACTTCAATATCTATCTCAAAATCATCATCCGAGTATCTTGCTTTTCCATAACCTGTCATACTTTTCATTTTTGCTCCTTCTTCTTTTCTAATAATTTTTGGAAGTGTTTTATGTCTAACATTTTTTTTTCGCTCCTTAGAATTCATTTTTGAGATTCGTGTTTTGAGCAGAAGAATTTTATCATATAAATATTTTTTATACATTATCATTTATTTATAAAATCTTGAAACAATTGCATACAGCCATATATTTACAACTTATAGAATTGAATCCACAAACCCAAGTTTACATAATGTATATTATCAGAGGTTGTCAATATGTCACCAACTCCTCTTTCTTATATTTCAAGCTTTCTGTCAATTTCTTTTCACGCTTTGTGTATTTTATGTCCTTTATTTTTCATTCACGCTTTGTGTTTAAAAAGCGTGAAACATTGATGAGAAAAACCATATGTTCAATCCGTGAAAAATCGAAAATAATATAACTCCATACTTGACACTGACTTACATTCTACTACTATCCAGTAGATTTACATAGGAGCTACATCGTAGGCGGATGGAAACGCGAACACACAATTCAAAAAGAATTCTGCGTTCCAGAAAAAAGAAATTCTTTGTTTTCAACTGTTTCCGCGATTTCAAGTCAGCTCATTTCTGAATTTCCGGAACATTTTGCAGATTCATGTTTTTCAAAATGAAATTAAAACAGGTTAAATCGTGAAAAATGAAGTTTATATCTCAACTCATCGATTCTTAACAGAATCAATTTCCGATATCCCACGTAACGAAATTGATTTTTACCTTAAAAAATCCCATCCAATCCGAAAGATTCAGGACCAATTCTGCTACATCCACACTAACATTGATGGAAATAAGGTCTTCTCCCCCACTCAACATTTAAAACTTGAAAAAGCGATCGTAAATAACCTTAAATTCTTTACACTTGAATATCTTCCCGATGTTCTCGACTTCCTAATTTCTAACCGAATGCAAATAGAAGCTTTAGAGCAAAAAAGATGTCTTAAGTTTATGAAACCAACTAACATTATATTTCACCGGCTCGTTGAAATTAATTACTTTTTAAGTTACGCTTATTCCAGATCAAGAGACTATTTTTATGAGAACGTTTTTAAAAAAGGATCATAAAGCTGATGTCAAACGAAATAACTGTTGAACAACTTACTAAACTTATGGAATATGGCACGTTGCACGGTAGAATTGAAAACTGGGTGCTTCAAACTTCCAAAGGAAATTCTCAGCAGCTTAAGATCTACTCTGAAGAATCATACCGGCATAACTCCGAAAACACCTGTCTCAGAGCAAGGATGAGAGCAATCTTCAGCTTTGCTATGTCTCAATATCATCCTAACGTAAATCCTGAGTTTTCCTCTTTCATTCGACAACTCTACCTTTCAACCATCTACCTCTTCCCTATCGGTACA
>CAYWJN010000058.1:0-9885 GCA_964457455.1 uncultured Candidatus Cloacimonadota bacterium | reverse complement strand
CGGTACAATTCTTTTTACCGGTCAGCTTTCACCCCGTGATGTCATCACTTTCGAAGAATTAGAACCCCGTGATTTCACTTTACAATGCTTTAGAAATAGCATTCTCATTCACGAAGTAGATTTAAAGATCATTGATGAAACTTTTAATACCAACTTTTTTTACCAAAACCTCTTTAACCTTATTCAACTTATTCCGGTTATTTCAACGCCGGCGATTGGAATGGTTTATGCCTCCACTCAAATACCTATTTCAGGCTATCTTGAAGAATTATAACCATATTAAATTTATTGCTTTTATCAATAAATTTATCCTGGGCTACACCAGGCTAATTTCAAAGAAAAATCACTTCTCAGAAGTGAAATAAAAAAAAGGAGAAACAAAAATGAAAGGCTACACAATCACTCTAGATGATGGATTCATCTGCAAAGTATGTGCCGAAAACGAACCCACAATCTTCGAAACATACTCTGTAAATTGTGATTCTCACAAAATCACATTCGATATGCCAGTTCGTGGAATCGAAGAAGATGAAGACATGATGTGTGAATAAGGAGGACTCATGGCAATCAAAACAATCAAACTTTACAAAGGGGATGGCACTTTTATCATTGATGTCACTCCCGATGGCTCCGGTAATTTCTCACATGATCTTGATCAAGGAGTCGGAAACAAAAACATCAAAGCTAAAGCAGAGGACGACGCTGGAAATTTATCTGCTTTTTCACCAACAAAGAATTATTATCCAGGATGTTCGAATATCCCAGCTATCGAATTGATCGACGAAACAGGAAACGAAGGTTCCGAGCAAACAAACACAAACACCCCGGAAATCAAAATTACTATCGAACTTCCACTTCCCACAGGAGCAACGGAAGTTCACATCGACTCTGTTCCCGCTTTCAATCTCGAATACAGACATTCCTCAACTGGAGATTTCACTGTTATCGGAGACCTTACTGCAATTCAAAGGGAATCATCTACCAAGTTTTACAAACTTTACACTTGCCCCGAACTGCAGGAAGGTCAGAATTTCTTCAAAGCAAAATGGAAAGACGGTGCCGGCGCATATTCCGAATTTTGCTCACTCAAACAAATTATCGTCGATACACAAGTTCCAAATGCTCCCTCTATTTCTCTTTCCGATGGAATGGTTTATGTTGGCAACTCTGTCACCATTTCTGGTGGTTCAAGCGATACTTAAAAATGCCCGGACTCCAAAGAATTGAGCTTCGGAGAATGACCGGAGAATCTCCGAATATTTCTTCCGATCCGCTCTACTCAACTGATTATTCGCTTCCCTCTGGAAATTATTCTTTTAATCTTACAATGAACGACACCGGAACATTCAAATTTTATACAGTTGCCTTCGATGTTGCTGGTAATGTTTCAAACGTGAGCGAAATTGTAACCGTCAAAGTCGAATCTGAATAATAATAGGGTTCTTATGTCAAAATTTAATTTTAAAGCCTTAGAATTGAAATTTCGAGGTCCATTTATCTTGAAATTTGGCTAATTGCTAAGTGCTAATTGGCTAATTGCTAAAGGAGTAAACTATGAGAGTCATCACAGATTCCACTATCAGGAGAATGTCAGGTCGTTTTCCGGGTTCTCATCTCGTTATGATATCAAGGTCCGGAAAACTCCGAACCGATGCCCGGGGATATTCCAAAAACGAAGATTCTGCTAATAATCTTTTGTTTGCTCAAAAGATTAAAGCCATTGCAACCGCTTGGAAATCTTCTCATGTAAATTACCAAAAAGATATGACTGACTACGCAGTCGAATACAACAAAACTATCATCACAGAAACAGAGCTTCCAGTTTCTGGATTCGCTCTGTTCGTTAAAGGCTGTTTCCTTTCTGCTGATCTAACCAGCTATAATCTTGTCACTTTTACTATCGACCTGTTCGCAATGCTCACTGGCGAAGACGGTGGTTCATACGATTTTATCGACAACGGAACACTTCCCAACTGCTACAGACCGCCCTCAAACACAAACATTGTGACCGGTAATCCAATTGAATAATTTTTATCGCTAACCAGCTAAAGGCTAATTTGCTAATTGCTAATAAGCTAATAGCTGAATAAAAAAAAAGGAGAAATGCAAATGAAAATCAAAACTGACCCCACAATTCAAAGCATGTCAGGAAGGTTTCCTGGTTCCAGATTAGTTATGATCAATCCCAAAGGAAAGCTCATCACAAACGCTCGTGCTCACGTTATCCCCGATAACGTAACACAGCAAGAAGCTTTTACCGCTAAGATTGCCGCACTCGTAGCAATCTGGAACACCGCTCATGCAGATTTCAAAGCAGATGCCGAACTCTACAAAGCATGGTATAACGCCAACGTAGTTACAAACGAAGAAATGAAAGTTTCTGCTTATGCTCTGTTCATCAAAGCCTGCTTCATTACTGCAGAAGAAAGAACTGTTGATCTTACAACCGTAACACTTGCCAATTTTACTGCTACACTTACAGCCGGTTACGGTGCTTGGATTGACTTCTTTACTGCAGCAACCGGACCAGCTCTTACCGGTTCCGTTGATCAAGTAGGTGCGGACCTGAATCATCACATCGAAACCGGTGCTGTTGTAGGTGCTTAATTAAATCATGAATGGTGATGAACTTCGGAGAATTGAGGACAAACTTGACGCTCTTATTATCAAGGTTACTGAGCATATTTCCGAGCATAACGCCCGGTCAAAGATTGTTCCTGCAGTTCTGTCCATTTCCAGAGTGCTTCAAATAGCCATCTTGCTATTTATAGCAATCTTTCAACTCATTCATTAGTTATCCCTACATCCACAAAAAAAATGCTTGGTTTTCCAACCAGGCATTTTTTTTACTTAAATGAGCTGATAGACTGCCTAAATTTTAAATCGGAACGATTCAGACGAAACGAACTACAAGACTGAACCGCAGGCACTTTTATTACACTAAATGTATTTTACACAAACCACTTTATTATATTTTAAAGTTCAATATAATTGTTAAAAACCAGAAATTATTCTATATCTCAATTCAGAATTAGTCGCTTCAATTATTTCAGCTTTGAATCCTTTGTATCCAATTATTTTTGACTCAGACAAATCGTAGGTAACTTCGGCAGTAAATGAATCACGAGCATAATTGTCCATGAATTCCCGATAAGAAAATTTTATAATGTTGTTTGATTTGCCATTATATATCATTGTTTGTTGAAAACTATTAGTTTTTGAAACAAATATTGAATCAATGATTTCATAGTTTAATACCTCTTGGAAATTTCCTGGCACAATACTCCCAGTTTTAAATATAACCTTTATTTCACCAGATGAAGATAATCGTATCTGTGAATTCCACGTTTCTGCTCTTTCTTCACCATATATATTTACCCAATAAGTTTGATTAGATTCTAATGGCATATAGTATTCATACAATTTATCTTTGCAGATAAGTTGATAAACACCTTCTAATATATGCATTGTTCCACCTTTATAATCTTTTTTGCTACAGTTATTTAAGACTCTAATTGCTTTAGTGAAATGACCTGTACCCATTGTTATAATTGTTTCACCTAATGATGCTGTTGTCAAAATTCCAATTTCAGGAGTAACGGTAGGACTATCATTAAATTTGGGTATAACATAGTTTCCATAAGAACAACAAGTTATTAGTAAAATAAGTAACCCAAAAATCAAAATACTAAATACATTAATTGCAGATTTCATTTTCCCCTCCTATATCAAATTAATTTATTATTGAATTCGTTACGCTCATATTACACGAAACAATCCAATTACTTTATTCTTTACTTTTATAATAATTCTGTTTATGCTTAAAATTTATTAATTACTTCAACATATGATGAGATTAAACTACGTTTTTCATTTTCAATCTTTTCATATTTTTCTTTTAATATATCAGGATAAAGATCTACAATAGTTGAAATCAGTAAAGAAATTACAATTAATGTTGCCCTATAACACCTTCTTCTTTCATTGAAAGCTTTGTGGTTTGAAATATAGTTATTTATACCCTTAATATAAACGTATTCAGAGTGTGCATAGTTTGCAAACAGTTTCCAACTTGATTTAAAAAAAATAGTATGTAATTTAGATTTTTCTATTAAATCAGCCCAACAATACTCCATTCTTGGTCTCTCAAAATTCTTTGGATGAACATTTTCTGATTTTTCTATAGAAATATTGATACCTAATTTCAATTTTTCTAGAATTTTTTCAATCTCTGTTATTCTTGTAGAATTATTATGAATTTTTTCAATCTGTTTCAAATTATTATATCCAGCAAATTTATAACTTCTGATTCGCTCTTCTCTTGATGTATGTTTTAAGCATTCGTCTTTGATAACAAACAGATATTCAAAAGTTACATAATTTTCAATAAGAGTTCTGGTAAGTGTGAAAATTGAAGGTACATCATAAAGATTCTTACATTTATTACCTTTTAGAAGAACGAAGAGAGAGAAAAAGTTTAATTGCATTTTAAATAATAGTTTTTCCAAAATTTCTGTCTCTTCAGTTTCTCTTAAACTTTTTAGTTCTGTCCACAAAGTTAGATAAATTTTAATCAAACAGTCAAGATCATGTTCCTGAGATTTTACTTTTAAATATTCTATATCATTCATAATTTCATTTTTTCCATTTGTTTTACTGTTATTTTTTAAATTTTTTACTTCTTTTCTGTCAATCATTTTTTCACGCTTTTCCCTAAAAATGCTAATTGCTAACCAGCTAATTGCTAAATGCTAAAATGCTATTTCACCAAAGTCAGTTTCCTTTTAAATATAGTTCCTTCTGTTTTCATTTCAATAAAATAAGTTCCGGTTGCTACTTTCTTCCCAGCAGCATCTAATCCATTCCAATAATAAAAATTATCACCTTCCGGTTTATATTCATTTTCCAAAAGCGTAGCAACTTTCTCACCCTTCACATTATAAATCGTCATCTCAACATAACTGTATTCCTCTAAACAAAATATAATTGTAGTTCCCGGGTTAAAAGGGTTCGGAAAGTTCTCTTTCAGTCCGTATTTTTTCGGTATTTCAGTAGTATTCGGATTAAATTCTTCTTCCATAGAAGTTATACTAACAGGTCCATAAATCTCAGTATTTCCACTAAATTCTACACTTTCAATCCAGTAAAAATAATTTTCTCCATTCACCAGGTAAAATAAATCAGTAAAGTTGTATTCTGTTGGCTCAGATGTCGTTCCGGCACCTTCGATCAAACCCAATCCAATGTTAAGCTGTAACGTTTCTTCATTTTGTATAGAATTTTCACTTTCACCTCTGTAAATATTCCATCCTGCATTTCCGCTTTCTGATTCAGTTCTCCAATAAATACAAGGCACATTATTTGTAATATTAACAGTAAAAACACTTAAAACCACAGGTAAAACTTCACCTGTTCCGCTCCATATTTGAGATGCATATTCCGGATGATCAATAAAAGGATTCCTATTCCCTTGATAATCATTATAAATAATATCATTCCTGTTTATTTCCCAGGAATCAACTGCATCATCCTCATGCCATTGTATCAAAGCAGAATATTTTCCATGTTCAGGCTCAGGAGAGGAATTCACAAAATTTACCAATTCCAGGTCTGGTTCGTCTCCCCCGCCTTCATATCTCACAGCCATATAAAAAATCATTCTGGCCAAATCACCTTTCACAGCATCACGCGGTTCCCAGGAATCAGAGTCAGAATAACAACCGGTTGCTCCATCCGGGTCAATATATTCAGTTCCTCCATTATCAAAATCCTTATTTCCTCTAGCAGAATTCACTGAAATATCACAAGGTCTTAAATGATGAACATCCGTTCCTGCTCCCATTGTAGTTCCAAAATCTCCATGAGATTTCGCCCATACGTGTTCCCTGCTCCATCCGTTTCCGTTGTTATATTCCTGAGCTCCATTAACAGACCATCCAGTATACAATAAATTCACATTATCCGCATTCTCTGTGTCCTTATCCGTAACTTTCAGAATATCCCAAACATCCGTATTATAGCTTGTATAAGGAAATTCCGTATGGTTATTTATTATTTCATGAAGTGCAGCTTTAAGTTCCGCTCCGCTCAAACCTGAAGCACTATCATAATATCCTTGAGGAATCTCAGCATTCAAAATCCCACTCAAAACAACTAATATAATAACTATGTATCTCATCTCTTTCACCTAAAAATCTAACTGGCAAATTTCTAAAATCTATTATTCCTATTTAATTTCACCTATAAATACCAATTTTTCTTAAAAAATCTTTAGCTGATTTTTTTACCAATCTTGCAGCTTTCTGTATCCAATTTTTTGTTTTATCATATTCTTTAAAATCAGGATTAATTTCTATCGCTTTCTGATAGCATTCTTTCGCTTTATCGTAGTTTTTTTTACTATAATAAGTATTTCCCATATTGGTATATGCAACTTCATAATCAGGATTAATTTCTATCGCTTTCTGATAGCATTCTATCGCTTTATCGTAAATGCCTTTATCTTTATATGCAATTCCCATATTGTTGTATGCATCTTCATAATCAGGATTAATTTCTATCACTTTCTGATAGCATTCTATCGCTTTATCATAGATACCTTTAAGATAGTAAGCATTTCCCATATTGTAGTATGGTCCTGTATAATTAGGATTTATTTCTATTGCTTTCTGATTATAAAGAATTGAATTATCATATTCTCCTATTTCAGCTGCATTATTACCTTTCTGAAACCAATCCTCTGCCGTAAGCTGGTTAATACTTTGGTTGTATTCGTCTTTTATTTTCAGTTTCTCATTTTCATCTTGGGTTTGGGCAAGTTGTTGTTTTAACCTATAAATTTCTTTAAGTGCTTTTTCTGTTTTTCGGTTGGATTCTTCCAGTCGTTTGGTTTTTTCTTTATCGTCTATTACTTTATCGAGTCGTTTTAATACATCTTTTTCGTCTGCTATAATTTCCGCTCTTATGTAATATTTTTCTCCGTTCCAGCTTTCTTCAATTATCTTGGTTTCTGTAATACCTGCAGAAATTATCTCAATCTGTTTTGATGATAGCTCTTTTACTTCTTCACTTGTTTCAATTTCCCCGCTAATGACAGTAGAATGAACATAAACTCCAATTTCTTGAAGAAGTAATCGTTTAACCTGTTCTAATGCAATAGCCCGGGAAGTAATTTTACTGTCAGCTTCGCTTGCTTGATATGTGTATTCACGCACCCAGGTTTTAGAATTTAAACTACAAAACACCACAACAAATACAATTAATAAAACTATTTTTCTCATATCTCCCCCTAAAATCTAACCGGTTAATTGCTAAAATGCTAATCAGCTAACTGCTAATTTCTAAAAAGCTAACTGGCTAATTGCTAATTTTTCCTTTCACGCTTTCAAAATAATTTATCCCCCTTCTTGTCAACTTTTTCTCAAAAAATTCACCAAATACAATTTCAAAAAAAAAGTCTTACTCAAATATTTTTTTCTTGCCTATTTTATTTATCATTCTAAATTGTCTTTGGTGTTTTAACGCTCAAAGAGCCGTTACTTCTGCAAAGTTTACTTTGTAATATTGTAACGGCTCCCTCTTTTTCTATCTCCCTAACTATCTTTAAATTTCTCATTTACAATTCCTAATTCCTAATTGAACCCCTGTTTCTTTTTGTCTCACTTTTTTTTATATTGACGTAATAATCGTGAAAATTAAAAAATTTTATTAATATAAAGTATAGTCATTGAATTCATTTATTATGGTTGAAATATGAATAATTTAAAACCCGGAAACATCATCAAAGGTCCCTGGAAAGAACCTTTAGAACTTAATTTAATTGAAAAAGAAGGAAATTATTATAGAATTGTTGGTGTATCCCAATTTTCTAAAACTCATATTGATCAATATTTATCACCAGATGATATCTCCCAAATTACAATTATAGACAATGAGCTTTCTTTTTCTGAAAATCCTCATAAAGTATTCCTTGCTTTAGAAACTATTAGATATCGCTTCGCTTCTTTATATGACCCTCTTTTGGCAATGAATACATCAAAAATAGATCCTTTACCTCATCAGATTGAAGCTGTTTATGGTCATGTTCTTAAACTTCCACGTATCAGATTTTTGATTGCTGATGATCCTGGTGCTGGTAAAACAATAATGGCTGGTCTAATTATAAAAGAACTTAAGATTCGAGGTTTGATAAAAAGAATTCTTATCGTATCTCCTGGTCATTTGAAAGATCAATGGCGTCGAGAAATGAAAGACAGATTTGAAGAAAGATTTACAATTATTGATAGAGGTTTAATCGATTCTTTATATGGTGAAAATGTCTGGTTTAAAGAGAATCAAATTATCACTTCTATAGATTTTGCCAAAAGAGATGATATAATACCATCTTTAGAAAGTTCTTTTTTTGACCTTATTATTGTTGATGAAGCTCATAAAATGAGTGCTTATCAATATGGTAACAAAATTAGCAAAAGTAAAAGATATAAACTTGGTGAAGCTTTGTCGCATTCAACAACACATTTTTTATTTCTTACAGCTACTCCTCACAAAGGAGATACTGAAAATTTCAGATTGTTTCTTGATCTTTTAGAACCTGGCTTCTTTTCTACATCAGCCATGCTTCATGAGTCTATTGAAAACAAAGATAATCCTCTTTTTATTAGGAGAATTAAAGAAGACTTAAAAAACTTTGAAGGTGAACCTTTATTCTTACCAAGATATGTTAAAACTCTTTCTTATAACTTAGGTACAGATTCTCCAAACGAAAAAAAACTATATAATGATTTATCAAAATATGTAGTTCAGCAATATAATAAAGCTCTAATAAGCTCAGATAAAAAACGTAATATTGCTTTCGCTTTAATAATATTGCAAAGAAGATTATCGTCCAGCACTTATGCTTTATTACGCTCATTAGAAAGAAGAAAAAAAAAATTAGAGGATTTATTGTTAGGTAGTTTAGAAAAAAGGGAAATAAATAATAAAATATTTGATTTTGATGAAATAGAAGATTTATCTGAAGAAGATAGATGGAAAAATGAGGAAATTTGGGAAACTTTAACTTTAAGTGTTGCCGAAAATAGAGAAGAATTGGAAAAAGAAATTGTAACACTTGAACATCTTTCAGTACAAGCTAACGAAATCATTAATAATGAAGAAGAAATAAAATTACGGCAATTGAAAGATACTCTTGATGATCTTAATCATAAATTTCCAAATGAAAAAATCATAATATTTACAGAAGCAAAAGATACTCTTACTTATCTTGAGAAACGAGCTATAAAATGGGGTTACAAAATTAATACTATTCATGGTGGAATGAAATTGGAAGACAGAGTACAAGCAGAGAGTATATTTAAAAATGAGACCCAACTTCTAATCGCAACAGAAGCAGCAGGAGAAGGAATAAACCTTCAATTTTGTCATCTTATGATAAATTATGATATACCCTGGAATCCTAACCGTTTAGAACAAAGGATGGGTCGAATACATCGATATGGTCAGATTAAAGAGGTTTTTATTTTCAATTTAGTGGCTTCAGATACAAGAGAAGGTGAAGTTTTAAATAGGATCTTTGAGAAGATAGAGGAAATAAAAAATGCTCTTGGCAGTGATAAAGTTTTCGATGTTATCTCAGAAGTTTTTATTGGCAAAAATCTATCTCATCTTCTATTAGAAGCTTCTATGAATACAAGAAATAAAGAAGAAATATTGAAAGAATTAGATATTGTCATCGATGAGGAATATATTTCTAAAATCAAAGATAATCTTGGTGACACACTCGCAACCAGGTTCATCGATTATACTCGCATCAAAGAAATGAGAGATAAAGCTGAAGAATATCGCTTGATCCCTGAATATACCGAAGCATTCTTTAAAAAAGCTTTT
>CAYWJN010000057.1:0-17475 GCA_964457455.1 uncultured Candidatus Cloacimonadota bacterium | reverse complement strand
AGTAGCAGCACCTTTTTCATTGCTCTATTTTTACCATTTACGCTTAATTTTGAAAAATAGATTCCGGTTCCAACCGAATTTTCAGAAGCATCTTTTCCATCCCAGGTTATTTTCCATTCTCCTTTATTCAAATCATCTGAAATTAATGTCCTGACTTCTTGTCCTTTGACATTAAAAATCGTGAGTTCAACTCTGCTGGCATTGGGTATTGAGAATGAGAAAGTTGTACTCGGATTGAACGGATTGGGATAGCTATGCAAATCAAAATCTTTTTTTATAACAGTGTTATTTTCAAAGGAAGTCAGATATTCTAAACTTACAGGAATTGTTATCTCATTATTATAAGCGGAATTACTCAAAATTGAAAAGGAAGAAGAGTAGGTTTCTTCCGGGTAGCCGATAGGATTGAATTGCAAAACTGCTTGAGCAGATTCATACGCCGGCACTGTTATTACACTT
Organism: uncultured Candidatus Cloacimonadota bacterium; assembly: GCA_964457455.1. Taxonomy (GTDB): domain Bacteria; phylum Cloacimonadota; class Cloacimonadia; order Cloacimonadales; family TCS61; genus JABMPU01. Next base: position 17,016 of record CAYWJN010000057.1, on the reverse strand, counting down.
TCAGGAAATCCAAACCAGGTCGTGATGTTCGCTCCCAAAGCATCAAATGTTACATCTCCAACGCTAACAGCATTGTTATTGCCTGTTAAATCATTAAGCCCGGAATCTGCATCAAAACGATAATTACTGATAAGATTATCTTCAATTATATGCACAGTCATTTGCATCTTCTCCTGAATTTCAGATTCTTCCAAATAAGAATTGAAAAATGAAAGTTCATCTATATATCCATCAAATTCAAAACTGCCGGAATTATGTGCTCCTACAATTATCATATCTTCAGTTGAGAAAATCGGAGATGTGAAATCAACTTCTGAAACAAAGTTGCCATTGAAATAAAATTTGATATTTGTTTCCGAAACAGTGACTGCAACATGGTTCCATTGTTCCTCAGATAGACTGACATTTGCCGTTAAAGTAATTCTATTACCGGAAGCATCCCAGAAATAACAGGTAATAAAATTCAGATTCAAAATGGTGATTGCAAAACTGCTTTCGGAAAATGATGAACCTTTATTCAAAACATATCCCAGATAACCGTTTTCAGGAATATACAGCCAAGCCATCACAGTAAATTCGGAAAGGTCATTATAATCTTCAATATGAGGAATACTGAGATAACTGTCTGTGGCTGATAAATCTGCTGCCTGATTAGAATTATTTATGAATTCACAGATCAACTCCTCCGCTCCTATATTCTCGATTATAAACGGATATTCAATGATCTCAGGTTGTTCCAACTGCACTGAAATATATTCCAGATCAACATTGATTTTCGGCAGTTTGACTACAGGGATATAATCGGTTTGAATAAAGGCTCCTTCCATGTTCATAACTGAACCAATCACAGTAAGAAGTTGCCCATTCTCACATCCAAAGCTAATATTTCCTACAATATCAATTAAGGAAGTTTCTCCAGCATCCAATCCGTCAATAATAAGAAAATTCTCTTCAACTTGCAGATAGGTCGTATCAGTTTCAACCATGAACAAAACAATCCCTTCCGGTTGATTTCCCACATTTCGAAAATGATAGGTTAAAAGAATTTCCTCACCAGCATCACACTCACCATCACTGTTACCATTTTCGTCAGTAATGGTCAAACTATCAATAACGATATAACCACCATCAAAAGGAATAATCGGTATTTCTGCACTATAACGGTAATAATTCTGATTTGTAACTGTGATAAGCAGATTATATCCCGGTGTCTGAGCAGGTATCTGGATAGAAACCGGTGAACCTGTACCATTTCCTACACCGATAACTTCACTATTAACGCTTAATCCAATCAATGAACCATCATCTGCAGTTACTTCAAAAGATGTCATTCCGCTTTCTAAAACATCATCATGTGAAACCGTAAGATTTTGTGGCATTTCCGAAAATACTGTGGAGAAAGCATCACCATGATGATGGAACAAGTTGTAAGTTACAGCTTTACTTCCAGGATTTGAGGGCCAACCGGATTGTTGGAGAAAGTATTTACCGGATGCATTCCCAAAGGCAGGCAAAATCCCTCTTTCCTCAATTTGCGGATTTCCATAATCTGGCATAAACTGCGGCCACATATTATCATATGCTCCCCAAATAAATGTATCGTTTACAAATGAATATGAAACTTCTGAAGCAGCAATTAGTCCCAAAGCTCCTGAGTTATAACCATTGTGTGTGTATCTATGGAATTTTTCTGCAAAACATTCTCCTGTTATATTAAACTTTCCTGTTAAGCAGTTGATAGAAAACACATAAACAAGATCAGTATTCGTTAATCCATTAATATGATTCGAGTTGTAATCCGGTTCTCCCCAACCAGTTTCGGAACCGTGGTCACGATGTTGTAGCACAAAAGCACCACTATTGATAGCATTGTTGATCATTGCAGCATTTCCACCGGTCCAACCACCAAGTTCAGCAGGAGTATATGGAATGTAGCCTAATCCGCTAGGACCAAAATAACTAGTAACCATGTAAGTATTTTCATTTGTGGACCAGGGATCAACCATTGGATTTCCCTGGTAAATAGCATTAATTCTAACTTGATCTTTACCGAGTTCATTATGCCAGAAACCACCAATCGATTCTGAGCAGATTTGAAACCAACGTTCGGTTTGCCATCCAAGAGCAGTAATCGGATGATCATAAAAATCAGGATTTGTTGGAGGATTTCTTTCATAGTCTAAAAATTTTGTAACCATTGTTTCCAAATGAGTTTCATTTTGAGCTGTCATTCGAGCAAATACAATATCCGGCAACATGTTACCGGAAACATCAGCAAAGATGTTGTCAGAAGCACAATAATTATTATAAATCGGGGAAACCACGGAATTACCGGTAGTTCCATAATCTCCTAATAGTAATACTGCAGCAGGGGCAGGATCCCAGTTATCATAAGCATCATCAATGTAATCCTCGATTGCTGTTGGCGTGTTTCCACCAGCTTCTGTGGTCGTAACTACAATTGATGAAATTCCTTGCTGATTCCTGAAAATTCTGATTGAATCTGCCCAAGCTAAAAATATTGGATCATCAGGACAAATAATCAGATATTCAGCTCCATCTTCGCGATTCTGAAAATCGTAATTAAAAGTTATTTCAGGAAGTGACTGCTCGTTCAAAACCATGTCATGCAAAAGTGGATCCCACCAGCGATTTCGAAGACGGTCTTCTCCAAAATGTCCATTTCCTCCAATAAAAGAAACTTCTATTTTCAAATCTTTGTAAACCAATAATTCTTTTGTGACCGGATTGTATTGGAAGGGAGTGATACCTAACATGACAACATCCACTCCACGGATCTGAGTTTGTTCGCCCAATTGAACAGAATTCACAGGATAATATTCATTTCGTGAATATACTGATTCATTTTTGTTATATTCCAAAGGTCCATCTTCAGTATCCAGCGGGATTCGAGGTGCTGGTGAAAGGTCAATATTTGTGTAAAGTTCTGTACGGAAATCCAAAATCCGCAGTTCAGCACTTGCTCCCTGAGGAATTGCAATATATCTGCCATTACCAGGAAGATTGGGCATTCCTTCATCATTTGGTAGAAAATTCCCGGGTAATAAAACTGTTTGTAACATCTCTCCATTAATCTCCGTTTCTTGTAAAACGAAATTCTGAATGGAATGATTTACTTCGACTTCTGAGCTACTTTGAAACTTCAGATCAAAACCTTGTTTTCCCCAACTGTTTGAATATTCTATAACCTGAGTTTGATTGGCAAAAACAAAACTTGCTATTAAAATAAACGTAAAAAATACTCCAATTTTTTTCATTGTTTCTCCTTTTTTTTTATAATTAAATGGGTTCTGCATAATTCAATTTCTAACTTATACAAAATAAATAAATTAAAATCACAAAAATCATCCTGACCACACCCTGCCTTGAATATGGCAGTTCCTTCCTTTTTATTAAAAGAATTATTGGCTACTTCTAGCTAATATTTATTTTCTTAATTATATCCACCTCATCCCAACCTTCTCCTATCAAGGAGAAGGAGAACGAAAAACTTCCTCTCCTTTTAGGAGAGGATTGAGGTGAGGTACAAAACACTATATTTTGCATAATCCTTTTTTATTCTCTCTCTTCTAAATTAATCTCCTGTACCCTCAAGAAGATTTTTATACTTATCATACTTATCGGAAGCATCAGGAAGCTCGCCGAGACTGATTATAACATCAACTTTGCTCTTACGTGCAATCAAATCATCTGCATTCGGTCTGGAATAAACTATCTTATTCTTCTTCACAACATCGGAATAACGATAGATTTTATTTCCCAGGAAAAGACCTGCATTTTCCAATTTTAACTTAGCTTCTCTAATACTCAAATTATCCAGAAATGGTATTCTAACCATCTCGGGACCCTTACTCACTATTACAGAGATAGTTCTGTATTTTTTTGTTAAGATATTAGGATGAGGATTCTGTGAGATAATTCTACCTTTTTCAATCTCATCATTATGAAGCAGCTCCTCTTCCTGAACATAAAGTTTGAAATTTTTACATTGTTTCCGTGCCACATCATAGTTCATCCCAATAATATCCGGAACTATTACTTCATTTCCGTGTCCTACAATTATTTTCATTGCAACATTTATTCCAAAAAAACCAATAATAAAAACCAGAATCAGAATAAAAACAGCAATTAGAAAAGATTTTATCTTTTTCATTCAAATCCTCATATTTAAAATTATTTTTCCATTTTCTTCATCTTTGCAGCAAAAGCACCATCCATCCTATGTTTGAACGGTATTGTTTTCAAATAATCGTTTTCCACATATTCTTCCGGAATAAAATCTGAAGCTGAAACAAGTTTGAAATTCTTATGTCGAGCAAGAAAATTTTCAACTTGCTGCTCATTTTCTTTTTTATTTAATGAACAAGTGCTGTAAACTAAATAACCACTATCTTTTACAAAAGATGCACCCAACTTTAGAGCATTCTCCTGAATTTTGAGAAGTTCATTCAAATTCTGATTCAATTGCCAGCGCAATTCCGCTTTCTTCTGAAAAGCTCCTGAACCTGTGCAGGGAACGTCAAGCAAAACTTTATCAAATGCAGGTGCAAGCGGACCATAATTAAAAGCATCTTCAGTAATAATTTTCATATTCGAGATTTTCAATCTTTCCGCAGCTTGTTTTATTCTTTTTGTTTTCCTGGGAAATTTATCTACTGCAATGATTTCACCGGTATTTTTCATTAACTCTGCAATATAAGTAACTTTTCCACCCGGGCCTGCAAAAAGGTCTAAAATCGATTCATCCTGTTCTGGATGCAGCAATTCAACAACCAAAGCTGCTGAAGTATCCTGAACTGAATAATATCCTTCTGAAAAAGCTACATCATTCAAAATTCCCTGTCCGTGAGTTGTGATTAAAATATTTTCTGAAGCCTTCGTCTCATATAAATCCAAATCTCTTCTTAGAAAATATTCAATAATCTTTTGCTTTTCAGTGGCAAGAGTATTTATCCTCACATGAAGTTTGGGAACTTCATTAAAATAGCTACACAGATTCTCAACTTCTTTTGCTGTCCAATATTCCAACCAAGAATTGATAGTCTCCTTTGGGAAGGAAAATTGAAAAGCCAAACGTTGTGAAATTTCAGCGGGATATTCAATTTTATCTGAACGAAGATATTCTCGAAGTATCGCATTTACGAACTTCCCGATTTTATCTCCATACAACTTTTTTGCCAGAGCTACAGTTTCATTAACCGCAGCATACTCAGAAATGAAATCACAATAGATAAGCTGATAAAGTCCCAGATAAATGAGGATTTTTATTTTCTTATTCGTGGTCGAATATTTTTTAAGTTCTGTAAATTGTGAAGCGATAAAATCAAGATTTGCCTGCATCTTAATTACTCCCTTCACTAGCATATAAAGTAATTCCGGTTTCTGTCCGGTTTTTTTTATTTTTTTTGAAGTTTGAATAAGTAACTGACCGGAAAAGGTGTTTTTCAAAAGAACTTTATGGATTACTTTATAAGCTTCCAACCGGATGTTAATCATTAATTTCTCTTTTTATACAAATCCTTAATTACAGCTTTTAGAAGCTCTTCTGATGAATCAAAATCATTTTCTTTAGTTAATCTGAATAGGACTTTCCTGATTTCGTAAAGTTTATAACCGAGTGTAATTAAAGCAGATTCTGCTTCGCGGATAATATCCATTTTTCCCAAATCTGCAATTGGCACATCTTCAAAAGCGATTTTTCCCACTTTATCCTTTAATTCGATGATAAGGCGTTCTGCAGATTTTTTCCCGATTCCTGGAACCGTGGAAATCAGCTTGACATCACCAGTTTGAACTGCTCTAATTAAATTTGGAACAGAAATTCCGGAAAGAACGGAAATAGCAGTTTTGGGACCTATCTTGGAAATGAAAAGAAGCTGGCGAAACATCTCTTTTTCTTCTAAAGTCCAAAAACCAAAAAGCCGAATTCCTTCACTTTCATTCATAGTAAAATGAATCTGAATCTCAACGGTCTTACCAATTTCGGGCAATTTATCAAATGTGCTGAGGGGAATATTAATTTCGTAACCTATACCGTTGCAATCTACAACTGCTGAAAATGGAGTCTTTTTGGCTAAAATTCCTTTTAAATATGAAAACATTTTTTCACCTAAATTTTATTTAAATCTTTCTTTATTAAACTGGCACAATGCAATTGCGAGTGCATCAGCAGCATCTTCTGTTTTGTTCTCTAAATTTAAATTCAAGATTTTTTGAACCATATATTGAATCTGCTGTTTGGATGCATTACCATTGCCAACTACAGATTTTTTTATTTCGCGTGGTGAGTATTCCATAATTTTTATTTTATTTTGAGCCAATAAAAAAAGTATTACTCCTCTTACGTGACCCAGCGTAAAGGCAGATTTTATGTTCTTCCCATAAAAAATCGTTTCAACTGCTGCAACATCAGGTTTATATTCCTCGATTACTTTTTTGATTTCAGTATAAACTATTACTAATCGTTCAGACAAAGATTTTGCCGGATTTATTTTGATTACATCACATCCGGCAGCAACGATTTTGTATTTTTCTACCTGGAGAATTCCATATCCACAATATCTACTGCCCGGATCAATTCCTAAAATTATCAATCTTCAGATAACCTTTTAATAGTTTCGTCAGAAACTTCCAGGTTTGAATATATTTTTTGAACATCATCCAAATCATCTAATTTATCTATTAATCTAAAAAGTTTTTCAGCTACAATATCTGCTTTAATAGTGTTTTTGGGTATTCTGGTTAATTCCGCTTTTGCGATAGTATAACCTGCAGATTCAAGATTCTGCAGCACCGTATGAAGTTCGGAGTAGGGAGTATAAATTTCATAAAATTCGTCTTCAGTGATGATATCATCTGCTCCGGCAGACAAAGCGGTCATCATAATTTCTTCTTCATCGATATCTTCTATTGGAATCTGGATCAGTCCTTTCTGTTCAAAAATCCAGGATACAGAACCGGTTTCTGCCAGATTGCCGCCATATTTGGAAAAAGTGTGCCGAATTTCCGCTACTGTTCGTTGTTTATTATCTGTAAGCGTCTCGATCAAAACTGCCACTCCATTATGTCCGTAACCCTCATAAGTGTAATTAACATAATTCACACCTTCAATTTCACCAGTGCCGCGTTTGATCGCTTTTTCGATATTGCTGCCCGGCATATTAGCAGCTTTCGCAGAAGATATTGCCAATCTTAAACGAGGATTCGCATCTGAATCCCCTCCACCTTCACGAGCGGCAACAATTATTTCTTTTACAAGTTTTGTGAATAGTTTTCCTCGTTTTGCATCAGCAGCACCCTTTTTATGCTTTATGCTGCTCCACTTACTATGACCGGACATCTATCCTCCTGAACTTTTGAAAATATCAAATGTTTATTCAGATATTAAAATATTAAAATAAATTATTCTTCTGTTTTCTTTGCTGCTGCAATCACTTTTGAAGCAATTTCACCTGGAACTTTTTCGTAATGCGAGAATTTCTGAGTAAATTTTCCCCGACCCTGTGTTAAAGATTTCAAAGCCGGGAAATATCCAAAAAGTTCAGCTAAAGGCATTTGGGCATTTAGAACTTGTTTCTTTCCCTTCTGCAGCATTCCCAATATTTTTCCTCGACGCGTAGAAACATCGCCCATCACATCACCCATATATTCATTTGGAATCACAATTTGAGCTTCATGTATCGGTTCCAACAAAATCGGGCTGGCAACTTCAAAAGCTTTTTTCAGGGCATTCCAGGAAGCTATTTTGAATGCCATTTCCGATGAATCCACATCATGAAAACTACCATAATATACATCAACACTGATATCCACAATGGGATGGTTTGCAACTATTCCTTTTTTCAAAATTTCATTCAAACCCTTTTGGATCGAGGGAATAAATTTGCTTGGGATAGTTCCACCAACTATTGAATTTATAAATTCAAAGCCTTCTCCACGCGGTTTCGGTGCAACTCTGAAATAAACTTCTGCGTACTGTCCCCTTCCACCTGACTGTTTTTTATGTTTATAGCTTACATCAGCATTTCTGCTGATTGTCTCTCTGTAAGGAACAGTTGGAGTTTTCAATCCTGCTTCGATTTTGAAACGGGATTTCAATTTCTTATTTACAAAAGTAATCTGCTGTTCTCCGATGCCAGCTAACACGTTTTCATTGGTCTCTGCATTCATCTGCATACTGAGAGTGGAATCTTCATCCAGCAATTTGGCAAGAGCAATACCGATTTTATCTTCATCACTCTGGTTAACAGCTTTAATCGCTTGCCAGAAAACCGGAGTTGGTAAAGACACTTCCGGTATTCGTATTTTTGAATTAGTACTCACGATTGAATTGAAATTTCGAGCAACCTTCATTTTAACAAGAGCTCCAATATCTCCGGGTTTCAGCTCATCTGCATCAATACGATTTTTTCCTAACACATAAAACATGGAACCAATTCTATCTTTACTGTCTTTCTCCGGAATATAAACATCCAAACCACTTTTCAAACATCCGGAAAAAACTCTTACGTATGCTAAATCTCCAACGTTCGGATCGGAAAATGATTTAAAAACATAAGCAACTAAATCTCCTTTTTCAGAACATGTAACAGTCTTTTCATCTTTTCCATCTTGAACAAGAATTTCGTTCTTGTCTGCTGGAGAAGGAAGATATTCAACTATTGCTTCCAAAAGCTCATTTACAGCAATATTATGAGTAGCAGAACATGAAAAAGCCGGAACGATCAAACCATTTTTTATAGCATTTTTTGCTCCAGAAAGAAGTTCATCATCAGTCAGCTCACCTGCTTCAAAATATTTCTCTAAAAGTTCATCATCGCTTTCTGCCACTGCTTCCATTAATATCATTTTATTTTCTTCAACAATATCCTTCATATCCGCAGGAATATCAGCGGATTTACTTTCGATAACTGCTTTTCCTTTGATGAGATCGATAATGCCGGAAAATTTGTGTTCACTCCCAATTGGAATCAAAACCGGTATGGGTGTAATATCAGAATTTTCTTTAATCGATTCCAGAGTTTTATAAAAATCTGCTCCTTCATTATCCATTCTATTAACAATAATTGCTTTAGTAACATCTCTATTTTCCAGCAATTCCAAAGATTGTTCAAAGCTTACTTCGAAACCGGCAGAAGCATTAATCACAAAAAGAAGAGTTTCCACGACTGTAGATGCAGAAATCTGCTCATTAGCAAAATCTGCAAATCCGGGCGCATCTAAAATATTTATTTTTGTATTCTTCCAATCAAAATTTGCCACACTCAAAGATAGAGACATTCCTTTCTCAATTTCTTCATCATTAAAATCCATAACAGTGTTTCCATCTTCCACTTTTCCTACTCTCGTTATGGACTTCACATTGAACAGCATCTGTTCTACCAGACTCGTTTTTCCGGCTCCGGATGCACCTACTAATGCAATATTCCTGATATCTTTCATGTCGTAATTCTTCATTCTTCCCCCGATTTTATTATATCATTATCTAGTCTTATCTTTAAGACGCTCAAAAAAATTTGATGGATAATTTCTTGTCAATCATCACTTTAAAATAATGACTTTTCCTATTTTTTCAGTGATTTTTTTATTCTGGAGATGTTTTGCTTTCAGCTTATAAAAATATGTTCCATTAGCAATTTTGTCGCCATCTTCATCTCTTCCGTTCCAATATATTTTATTGAAATTCACTTCACAATTAGGCTGCTTTAATGTACGGATTTTTCTACCTGTGATTGTATAAATTGTGATAGTAATATCTGCTGGTTCGGTGATGACAAACGTAAAATATCCATCATCTTGCATTGGATTGGGATAGGGCAACATATCTTTTATCGCTACTTTATCAGATATTGTTGCAATAAAATCTGTTTCTGCAATAGTAGAAACTCCGAAATTATCAAAAACAACTAATTGAATCTCATGCTTGCCTTCAGAAATGCTTGAAAGTTGCCAGGTTAATTCTCCCTGAGTATAAGAATTTAAATCATATACAAAACCAGAAGTAACATCAATTAAATCATCAGGATCTTCGCTGTGGTCCAAAAGAAGCAACATTCTGCGTCCGGGACTTCCCGAGATATTTATACCATTATTATCTGAGATTGCAGCTATAAAGAGCGGATCAGTGGAAACAAAATCTCCGGCTTCGAATTTCCTGGAATCTATCCAGATTTGAACTGAAGGTTCATCAGTGCTTACGCTATCAACAGGAATTTTGCTCAGCTTCAGAGGATGATAGAATGTTAAATAACTCTCTTGTTCCAGCTCATTTTGAAAATACATAATGATGCGACCTTCATCACCACCTCGAATATCATCGGGAACAATAAAAGTGGATTCATAACTTCCATTGCTCAATCCGATCATTCCTTTGAAAAAAGCATTACCATTTTTCGTATAATCTACTGAGTAAACTTGAGGATTTGGAGGAATGGAATTCTCATAATGCAGCCAGTATTCGGAATCATACACTCTTATTTCTCCAACTCCATTTTGATTTACATTTCCAATATTGCCGGCTACAGTTACAGTTTGTCTGGCTTGCACACTATCCGGGACATTATAAATATTACCAACCCTTTCCGGAGGAACGATTGGAAGAAGCGGATCACCCAAAATGTGATAACGCTTGTTATTGCTAATTTGACTACTACTTGAGTTGAGTTTTGCATCTAAAAACGCCATTCCCTGGTTCTCTCTATCTAAGATTATACTTTTTAAAAATCTCTGCATCAAAAGAGCATTAGGAGTTGGAGAACTTCCACGAATAGCTGCAATAGATGAGATAGAACCTCCATATGAAGCAAATAACAATCTCTCTGCCATACAATCATAATTTACATCATCAAAACGACCGACTTCGCAGGAAGCTGCAATAAATAATGGGAGTGTTTCTACATTATCCAATAGTCTTATATGAAGCGAACCTTTAAAATATCCCTCGTCTCCAAGAACATCTTCATTGCCATGCCCGATGAAATACCATACCAGTTTGCCATCATTGACTTTATCGATCATATCATTTCGTGCATCCGGTTTGTTCTGATATTCATCAAATTCATATTCAATGCCCAGAACTTTATCTACATAAACACTATCTTTAATCATATCAGCAGTTTGCTGAGCTTTCAGGGTGTGATTCATTCCAGAGTTGCCTATTCCTTCCAAACCACCTCTTTTATGTTCATCATCTGCAACGATCAATACTTCATTTTTCCACCAACCCAGAGTTGGGTCTTCAATATATTTACGAGTTCTTTCAACAAGTAAATCCATATCAGAAGTATTCTGAGCAGGTAACCTGCCAATTGAGAGTTCAGGGTAGTAATCATCATACATAGATATATTGTCAGTGAAAATTACAAAATTATCATCCCTGATAAGACCATTAATATCACCAACCATAATTTTATTTTTTTCTGTAGAATTTCCCCACTCATTTGTACCGGAACCCATCAAAATAACATACTGCAAAGCATAACCAAGAGTATCTTCAAAACAATCCCAGATGAAGTTTCTAATTCCAATCGGGTCTTCTTCATATTGATCGAAAATATCCTGCTGATCCACAACCTCACTTATGACACCAAAATTTCTAAAATGAATATTTGCCAGAGAATCCGAATGCGATAAAAAATCGTGATGTGAAATAATAAGACATTCAATTTCATCTTCGCGATTGGTTAAATCCTTGGGAAATTTACGCGAGAAATTTGAAACAGAAAATGCTGAATTCCTATTGATCCCTTCTTCTAATCGAGCCGGTTTTTTATGGTATTGTCCACCAAAAGTCAGCCAGTATTTTCTTTGCTTTGAATAAGATTTCAATCTTTTATCTTCTCTAAATTCATCTAAAAAGCAAACATAATCTCCCGGATCAAAATTGCCATCATCACCAGCTTCTATCAAGGTTGGAAGCTCAACAATCTGTAATTGATAATTTCCAGTTTCTTGATTGATGATTTCTCGAATTGTTGTAAAAATCCTGATCGAGTCCGGTTCACAAAAAGTCGGAATTTGGGAAAGCTGCTGAAAGGATAGTTTATGAAGTCCCTTTTGATTCGATTCAAATCTGAACCAGAAATCAGACTCATCAAAACGAAAATGACTGATTTCATTTTTTTCTTTGATCATCCAGAATTTTGCTGTATCATAATTAAAGATAAAATTCTTATAAATTTTTTCAAATTTATCGGGAATTGTATTTCTGAAAAAAACATCACCTGATATCTTAATTTCCAAAACCATCTTTTCCGAAATAGTCAGTTCGTTCTTCATTGCATTATATAAAAATGGAGAAATATTAATCGGAACAATCTGATAATAACGATAACGCATTTCTGGCAGAAGCTCAAAAAAGTGTTCATCTCTTTTAGAATAAAGTTCCTCATCCCTTTCATAGATGAAATCGCACATTTCTCCTTCATCAATAATTTTTAATGTCGGTATTATCGGCTTTTCCAGTGATTCTTTTTTAATTTTCTGAGAAATAATTTTTGCTGAAATTTTTCCATTCGGTGGAATTGCAATGTTCAAAACTTTGATGGGAAGAGACGGTGCCCCCGCAATCCCGGAATCTAACCAGTCTGAAAAGATAACCGTTGTGAAATCCTTCTCTTGCTGAATTGAATAATTATCCAAATCGATTTCAATTAGTAAACGTGTGGGAGTGCTTTCTAAAATCTGCAGATTTGCAGAAAGTACAGCAAAACACAACATCAAAGTTATCAAAAAAAACTTTCTCACTTTCCCTCCATTTTACTTTCCCAACTGAAAAGTTGGAAAAGAGTAAAAAATTGAGGTCAATATCTGTAAATAGTGTTCAATGTCAATATCAAATATAGTTCTTCACTTTTGGAGTTCTTCAACTTTTCTGGCTTTTTAAATTTCATTAGAAATTAGAAATTTGTTATTTCTGATTCACCGATTCTTTCAAAAATGATATTTGCCATAAATCTTTTTTGGATAAGTGAAGCAAGGGAGCTAATATACTTTTTCCAGCCTTACCGATACTCTTTTCCAGATAGGATAATTCATTTACTTTATCTTTTAGTTCAACATCAATTTTTATTTCCATTCCAGCTTCTTTCATCAGAAGAAACCCTTTTGAACGAATAGAAAGTTCCAAATAGATCCTGAGATAACAAAGCATGTCCATCACTACTTCACCGGGAAATCTTTTTGTAAAACGATCCAGATATTTTCCGGCTTTTGTTTCTTTGAATTTTCCTTTTTTTATAAATTCAAGAAGCATTACATCTGTAATGAAACCTGTTTCCATCCAGTTTTGTAATCCCTTTTCACTTCTTGAAAATATCACCATCATGAGAATGGGAAGTAGCAGCAATTGAGTTACAGTTGTTAACAGAGGGGAAAAATAAAAATAATTAAAAAAGGAATGTAAAATAAAAGCAATCAAATAACCCGGCAAGAAAAGCACGAATTTTTCGCTGTTATTCCGTTCGATGAGATACACTGTCATCATCGTAAAAATGGCAGTAGTTCCTCCATGCATAAAAGCAGTTCCAAATCCCCGAATGATCCAGATGAATAAATTATTATCCAGAAGGTAATGAAGATAATAGATGTTTTCCACAAAGGCAAAGCCGGCACCAATCGCAAAACCATAAATCGCAGCATCCACAAGAAAACCGATTTTTTTTGTTTTTATCAGATAAATTGGAAAGAGTGCTTTTAAAAATTCTTCGATTAAAGGAGCAAAATAATATGTAATATTGGCTGGATGTTCAGATAAATGAAATAAAAGTCTGTTTATTACATAACATAAAATTGCAACACAACATCCAATAAGTAGGGTTTTCAAGATAGATTTTAGTTTGAGAAGTTTGTAGCTGTCTAAGATTATCAAAACAAACAGAAAAAGTAAAACCGGAAAAAGACTGATACAAATTTTAACTATTGTTATCACAGCAGTTGCAGGCTTATCATAAATTCTTCGGAAGTATTCCAATCCAAATCTGATGCGATAGCGTAACCAATTGAAAATTTAGATTTGAAGATCGATAAAAGCACGAACTGAAAATCGATTTGAACACCAACATCAAAATACTTTTCCTGAAAATCTTCTGAGTCCGGATTTGTAATTATTCCCGATGTAAAAACAGCAGTGCGTGCCCATCTTAAATAACAGGCTGTCATGCCGATTTTACGGAAGCGGATGGGAGGAAGATTCCATTCCAAGATAGATTTCACAAATTTTGTGCCGCCAATCTGGTTTATTTCAAGACCCGGAAAACTGTGATGAGCGCGATACCTTTTTTCGTCTTTACCTTCATCTTTATTGTTGTAATCAATGTAATTATTACCAAATCCTCCGAAATAGAAATTTGAAAATGAATCCTCTCTATCACCTGCCGAAACTCCAAATGAGTTTCTGAGCCAGATTGAAGAGTGATGAATCGGAAGTGCAATGCCATAATCTACAACTGCGATAAGACTGGGATATAGTATGGAATTAATATAAATTCCATTGGGAATCAAACCAAGTTTTACTCCTTTTTCTTCATCGACAGCACCGAGCGATTTTTTTATATAATCATACGAAAAGGCAGTTGAAGCATAAAACATGCTGGTATAATCTGCTTTAACATTTTGATATTCCGGCAGAACATCCATTTCCCTGAATGCTTTCAGAGCTACAGAATAACTCAGAATTCGGGGTTTATCATAAATTAAATTCTTTTTATATTTATAACCCAGAGCATAACCTTTTCTACTTACTTTGAAAGGACCAAAAAGGTCATAAAAACTGGCATGATTATAAGATGCATTCACTTCCCAACTTGAAGTCAGATATTTGAATTTTAGATGCAATTTTTCTTTTTCTGGGAGGGATTCGGCAAAAGGAGAATAGGAAGTAATTAATTGAAACTGTTTTGAACCAATATCATTTCCCCATTCAAATCGATATCCGAGTGAGATTTCATCTTTGTAACCTTCCACAATCGGATAGGCTGAGTACAAATGCATATTTTTCCAATTTTTATAAGGACCTTCATAAACAATTAATGAATCCAATTGGATTTTGGCAGGAGAACCGTCTGTCCATTCTGAGACAATCGGGAATTTTTCCACAACTTCCTGACCCAGATATTTGATGGCTCCTACTTTATCCATCGGTTTATTTTCTATCCAACCCGGAATCCAACCTTTTCCTCCCACATAATTGAATACTATGAGGGAATCATTATTTACCGGTACAGGTCGGAAAAAACCGGTTTCACAATTACTGAGAATGCTCATATCATCTATTTCAAAATCATAGCGGAAAACATTGGAAACTCCGGAATAATAGGAAGTACCGAATAGATATCTTCCATCTGATGAAAAAACGAAATTCGCTGGTGAGCTGTAATCAAAATCGAAAATCTGTGTATAGGATGCATCTCCATTTTGGAGTTTTTCAATATCAAATCTGGCAAGCTCCTGGTGTCCGCTAATATGTGTAATTGCTCCGGTTAGGATTTTTCCATCAGGAGAAATATCCAGGTCATACATATCTGTTCCATACGGAAAAGCATGAATTGCCTTCCACTCTTTGTACGGAGATTCGAGTCGAATAATTGTGGAAATACCATTGAAGTGTCGAATTCCCCAGATGGATTTATCCTGTTTATTAAAAGCCAGATCACCAGTTCGGATGTCGGTTATTAAACGCTCAACTTTTTTAGTTTTGATATCTACAACATTTAGGTCGCGATAATAAAAATTATCGGTTGTGAAAAACAGTTTTTCATTTTCTTCATCATAAACAAGAGAGCAGGTATAATAAGTGGAAGCACCTTTCACATCACAGATCTTTTCAATCTTACCGGTCTTAATATCTATGGTAGCGAGATGAGCAACCTGACCCGGGTATTTCAAACCTGTATAGAGTTTGTCTCGCTTTTCATCATAAAAACTTTGAGATACAGAACCAAGAGTTTTATCTGTAATCGGTTTGATTCTGGTTACCGGATTTTGTCTTATCTTTTTCAAATTTTCGTGTTGGAATTCTTTCTCAAAAGCTATCCATTTTGTCCATTCGTCTGTAAGAGGAGTATGATAAACCTGCTTAAACTGGTGCGAGAAATAGCGTCTGCTGTCTTCAGTTCTGGAAACCCATTCGATCAGTTTTTCAGGACCGTATTTACTGGCAAGATAGTTAAAAAATCTCGTTCCGTAAAGATAGGAATTTGCTCCAACCTGAAAATCGATGGATGTTCCTTCTGCTTCCAATCCAACCATATGATAAATATGTGTGGAATCATGAACCATAGAGCGGAAAACCATCTCATCATAAGAACCCAAAGCTCTACCAATTCCACCTGACATCCAGGTTTCCATGAAAACTGCAATCCCTTCGTGATACCAGCGAGGAGCAAATTTACGTGGAGTTGCCAGGTAAGCGAACCACATAGAAATGGGATCATCTGCTTTCTGCTGAATTTTTCCACCAAATAATTTCCGGTAAAATCTGTCCTTTTTAGCAGCTTTATCCATGGCAACAATGTGAGTGAGTTCATGATGCATCAACAGGCTCATTCGCTCATTGGATGGAGCAACTTCAAATACATACATATAAGGTGACATACTGATGTAAACCAGATTGAGCGGAACAGCGGAAGCTCCCCCATTTGACCAGTCCGCGAAATCTTCGATAAAAACAATGATATTTTCTGAGGGAATATAATCCCAGAAATTCTTGTAATAATCCCAGGTGTTTGTGTAACATCTGGCAAGATGCGGAACAATATAGGAATGGGCATTGCTGTAATAAAGCATGTTTAAATCATTGGTTTTCAGGTTGTTAAGATTTTGAGCGAATATTAAAGAAGATAATAAATTAAGAATGATAAATATTATCTGGTGTTTTTTCATATATATTTTACTTTATACTATTTAGAATCTATCCGTAAAGTATGATTTTTCAGACAATAAGGTGGACAGTAAACTCTAAAAGTATCCACCTCATTCGATTGAAAATATTTAACAGTA
>CAYWJN010000056.1:16522-17772 GCA_964457455.1 uncultured Candidatus Cloacimonadota bacterium | reverse complement strand
ACTTTGCAAACAAGTGTGTTCCCAAGAAAAACTTGGGAACAAGAAGGCAAAATACAATTTTTCAGTCAAGTTTGTTCCCAAATGCAATTTGGGAACAAGATGCCGCCCATCCTCTCATTCCCAAATTTTATTTGGGAATGCAATTGTATAAAAGTTTTACTTTGTCATATCTCCAATTCATCCAACTTAATAATCTCATTCCCTTCCCAATCTTTATTACAAGCAGAGCTGTATCTCCAACATTCTGGCTTATTTATAAGTCCTCTTTTTACAGGATTAAAATGGATGTATTCAATTTTTTGATTTAGTATTTCGTTTGAAGACATAAATTGAGGATGAAATCCTTCCTGCCAAACTTGATATGAACTGTCTTTTTTATATCTTTTTTTATAGAAGTGTAATTGATTTATAAGCCATTCTTTTTTATCTGTTTTGAGTTGTTTAATGATTTCTTGAGCAGTAAATCTTTTTAATGATAACATTATATTAGATAGTTTGTGACCTGATGTTATTAAGTGAAAATGATTATCCAGAATTACATAATAAAAGATTTTCAAACCTTTTTCTTTTTGGCAGAATCTAAGAGCATTTATTAAAATATCGAAATAATTCTCGTTTGTGAAAACCGGTATCATCTCGACAATGGAAGAACTTATGAAATAGATACCATTTTCATCGATTACTTTGTATTTGCTTCTCATAATATTTCTCTCTTGTATTTTTCATTCTCAAATTGCATTTTGTAAGGCATTTTCCTCTCATTCCCAAATGGAATTTGGGAATAAGACATCACCCATCCTCTCATTCCCAAATTGCATTTGGGAATGCATTGTGTAAAAGTTCCACTTTGATTATTAACTCCCTTATTTCTGATTTTCATTACATGCTTCGTACTTTTTTCAAAATGAAATTTTTTATCCAATTGTGTTCCCAAATGGAATTTGGGAACAAGAAAATACCAGTAAAGAATTAATGTGGAGTCGGTGAGTCCCTCGCCGTATTAAGCCAACGGAGTCGGCTACTCCAAAATCCGTCTCTTAATTCTTCAGCATTTTTCTCAAAAACGACCCGGTATAAGATTTCTTATGTTTTGCTATTTCTTCGGGTGTTCCAGAGGCTACAACTTTTCCACCTTCATCTCCACCTTCAGGTCCCAGATCGATGATATAATCCGCACATTTGATAACATCGAGATTATGCTCGATCACAATAATTGTATTTCCCATTGAGACAAGACGATGAAGCACATT
>CAYWJN010000056.1:13821-16422 GCA_964457455.1 uncultured Candidatus Cloacimonadota bacterium | reverse complement strand
AGCTTCCTGAACATCCATATCCAGAACTTCAGAGATATTTTTTCCTTTGAATCTAACTGAAAGAGTTTCTTTATTATAACGTTTTCCTTTGCAAACCTCGCAGGTTACGAAAATATCCGGCAGGAAATGCATTTCGATTTGCTTTACACCTCCACCTTTACAAGATTCACATCTTCCACCTTTCACGTTGAAAGAGAATCTGCCGGGTTGATAGCCACGCAGCTTGGAAGCAGGAAGCTGAGCAAATAGATTTCGGATAAGATCGAAAAGCTTGATGTAAGTGGCAGGGTTGGAACGTGGAGTTCTGCCAATTGGCTGCTGGTCAATGCTGATGACTTTATTTAGGAATTCATAACCGGTTATTTTTTCATATTTTCCATCACGGATGTGTGAACGGTTGAAAGTATTTGTCATAGCAGGATACAGAATTTGATTTATTAAAGAACTTTTTCCTGAACCTGAAACACCAGTTACACAGGTAAAAAGTCCAATCGGAATTTTCACATTAATTTTTTTCAGGTTGTTTTGTTTAGCACCAAAAATCTCAATAAACCTGATATCCGGTTTTGCTCTTAAAGCTGGATAATTTATTGAAAGTTTTTTTGCTAAATACATACCTGTGAGGGATTTTTTAGAATGTAAGATTTTCTCTAATTTGCCCTGAAATACGATTTCGCCACCATAAATACCAGCTTTCGGTCCAAAATCCAGAATCTCATCAGATGAGCGGATCATCTCTTCATCGTGTTCCACAACGATAACCGAATTCCCTAAATCTCGTAATTCCTGCAGCATTTTTATTAATCGTTTGTTATCTCGTTGATGAAGACCAATACTCGGTTCATCCAAAATGTACATCACTCCAACCAGACTGCTTCCAATCTGGCTTGCAAGTCGAATTCTCTGAGATTCACCACCGGATAAACTCGGAGCTTTTCTATCCAATGTGAGATAATGCAACCCTACATTGATCAGGAATGAAAGCCGGGTTTTGATTTCCTTCAGAACTTCATAAGCAATGATTTTATCGTTTCCTTCAAGCTGGAGATTCTCAAAAAAAGTTTTAGCTTCAGAAATAGAAAGATTTGTGATGTGATCGATGCTCGTTTCAGCGATTTTTACAGATAGACTCTCTTTACGCAATTTCTTCCCATCACAATCGATACAAGGTTTTGTACTGAGATATTGCATGTAATATCTTTTCATATACTCAGAATTGGTTTCGTTCATCCTGCGTTTCAAAGTATGAATCAATCCTTCATAAGGTGTATGAAATTGACCGGAACTGTTTTTTGAATACCAGCTTAACTTTATTCTTTTTCCACGAGAACCATACAAAAGAACTTTTTTCGCCAATTCAGATAGCTGGTTCCAGGGAGTGTTCAAAGAGAAATTATATTCTCTGGAAAGCGAATGAAGAATTCTCATCCGCCAACTGCTGGTTTTCTTATTCATATTTCCCCAATGAATCACAGCTCCATCCAAAATGGAAAGTTCAGGATTTGGAATGATCAAATCCGGGTCAAATTCTAAACGTGAACCCAGACCATTACAGGTTGGGCACATTCCGATAGGACTGTTAAAAGAAAAATGTTGAGGAGTTAATTCAGGATAACCAATCCCGCATTTTGTACAGGAATTTGATTCTGAGAGAAGTTCGGTTTTTTTCTCATCTACAAAATCCACTTTAATATAACCGCTGCTGAGCCTTAAAGCAGTTTCTATAGAATCCATCAAACGTGTACGAATTCCCTCTTTTAAAACCAATCTGTCCACCACGATATCAATGGTGTGTTTACTTTTTTTATCCAAATGGATTTCTTCGGAAAGTTTGTGAATTTTTCCATTTATTTTGATGCGAACAAAACCTTCATTTCTTGCTTCTTCAAGCTCATCTTTGTGTTCACCTTTCCTGTTCTGAACGATGGGAGCAAGAATCTGGATTTTTGTTTTTGGAGGATTCTTCAGAATCTGGTCAACTATCTGATCAACAGATTGAGAACCAACTTCGTCTCCGCAATTGTAACAGAATTGCTTTCCAATCCGAGCATAAAGAATTCTCATATAATCATAAATTTCTGTAATTGTACCCACAGTAGAACGTGGATTTTTGCTGGCAGCTTTTTGTTCGATGGAAATAGCAGGAGATAAACCTTCGATGTAATCCACTTTCGGCTTTTCCATCTGACCCAGAAATTGACGTGCATAAGCAGAAAGAGATTCCACGTATCTGCGTTGTCCTTCAGCATAAAGTGTATCAAAAGCGAGGGAAGATTTACCGGAACCGGAAACACCGGTAACTACAATTAATTTGTTTCTGGGGATTTTAACATCAATGTTTTTTAGATTGTGTTCCTGAGCTCCCTTGATGTAAATTTCAGTTTTCATTTTTTACCCGCGAAAAACACGAAAAAACGCGAATGAAATAATAAATAAATCTTTTCCACAAATGAATTTGTGGGCTTCTTTTCAAATTTTTTCAATTTGGAATCCAAAAATTAGTTTGTTAAAATCTTAAAAAAACATTTATATACTTCTTTCAGAAACCCATAAATTTATTTATGGGATTTTGAACGAAATCAAAACATAAGAACCATTTCA
>CAYWJN010000056.1:0-13721 GCA_964457455.1 uncultured Candidatus Cloacimonadota bacterium | reverse complement strand
TTTTCGATAAAAAAATAACCTGCTTCAATATAAAGTTGAGAAAGACCAGAATAGAATCTACTTTTATCTTGAATAAAATCGATTCCTTTTTCCATATATTTTATTGCATTAGGATAGTCTTTTTGTTCGTGATAATGTCGTGATGCTCGCATATATGCAGCACCGTAATTATTTAAAAGGCGAATCATATTATCGTCTTTATAAAGGGTTTCATCGAAAATTCCGCGATAGGAATATATTGAATCAATGTTTGTAGTCAGTCGATTAATATCATATTGAGAATCGCTTTGAGACGAAACAAGCCTGTCTATCATTCCTTCGTTACGAAGATATTTTTCAAAACCAATTGCATCCGGAGTGGTCACAGCAAAATAGATCGGACGCTTTCTATAATTATCTTTAATAATCTGTAAAGTTGCGAGGTCTTTTACATACAGAATTTTTCCTTTTTTAAATTCTACTTCCAGAAAATCATTTTCATCTTTTCCTTTGATTCTCAGTTTTACATCTTTTGGCATTTGCATTGGATACAACGGAGATTTTGGACTTTCCTGGCAAAGATCGATGAGTTCATTTTGTTTTTCGATTGGTAAAGGATTACCATGTTTGTCACGAAAAACAAATTCAATGCCTTCATTATCTCGAAGCTGTTTTATATACCAGCCAGTATTCAATAAGCTCAAGTTGGCAATCGTAATATCTTTTCGAATCCCTTTACATTGCTCGTTTTTAAATTTCAATGCTCTGGCAATGTCTTCTTTTGTTTTTTCAGTTGGGAAAACATCTCGAGCAGGATAGATATTTTCGGTTGCATTCGGGTCTGCTACAGCTTGAGCATACCAGACAGGGAAAGTATCATTATCACCATTTGTGAATATTATCGCATTTTCTTCCACACTGTTAAGAATATTCTGTCCATAATCCAGAGCAATGAATTCTTTGTGACGGTCGTGGATATGATATTGAGAAGCAAAATTCAAAATTGGTAATCCTAAAACCAAAATTAAAATCAGGATAAAAAGCGGTTTGCTTTTCTCACGAAAATAACTGATCAATCCTAACGAACCGATTGCCATCCAAACAGTCCAGAAATTGTAAGCTACAACATAGAAATAGTCACGATCACGAACTTCTGCATCAGAGAGATTTATCACGAAAACCATTGCAATCGAAGCCATAAAGAAAAATGAAAAGAAATAAGCGAATGAATGCTTGTTCTTCTTATAATGATAATAAGCTCCGCCAAAACCTAAAAGCGTAACAATCAAATTGGAAATTGTCTGGATAAATATTTGAGGAGTTCTAAACCATCTGGCTAATGTTTCAGCATGAAAAAATTGCCAACTGAAATACCGTAAAAACTGTTCTTTCATTTGATACAAAAAAGTGGCTCGACGAACAAACATACTGGTCGGACCGTATTGCCTTCTTAAAATATAATCTGTAAAAAGTTTCAAATTATGAGGATGACCTTCATTGATAAAAGGTCGAAATTCCGAACGAATATACAGGAAAAGATGCGTACTCAATCCAACAAGTATCATAAGAAGAGCGAATAACCAGACTTTTGATGCAACCTCTTTCTTTAAATGAAAATATAAAATCCCAACAAACGCAATGGCAAACATATATTTTGCCAGAGCCGGGAGATGTGTATTCTTTCCAATTTCATTGAAAATAAGATAGATAATCACCAATCCGATTGTATAGATAACAGATCTTGTCCAGAATTTGGAAGATTTAATATTGTCTTTTAATAATGGATAAACGACAATAAACATAACTGCCGGTGCTATTTGCAGAGAGGTTTGGTGGATGCCGAAACCAAGAAAGAAAACATAGATTATCAAAATTAAAATGTTCTGATGAGAAAGGCCTTTAGATTTTTCTACCCAAATAAGTGTCAGCCAAATCACGAGATTAATAGTAAAAACCAGTCCGGAATACACTTCTGCTTCGATGGCATTCGTCCAGAATGTAAATGAAAAAGCAGTATAAATAGCAGCAATAAAGCCGCCGAGATATGCAATATAAGAGTCAGTTTCAGATTTCAACCACATGGTAATTAATTTAACAGTGAACAGGTAAGTGAACATCACTGCAAAAGATGACAGAATGGCGGAAAGAAAATTTACAACTTGTGCATGAGAAACACCAAAATCAAAAATGGTGAAGAACCTTCCTAATAAAATATAAAAAGGATTTCCAGGTGGATGCGGAATTCCCAGAATGCTGCTGCAAGTAATATACTCTCCTGCATCCCAAAAAGAAAGTGAACGAGCATGTGTTAAATAATATACAAAAAGGGAAACAGCAAAAATAAGCACAGCATATAATGTGTTATTTTTTCTATTTATAAAAGGTTGAGGTTTTAAATACATTTTTTATCTCCATTATCTCAAAATTGATGGAAAATTGTTTAACCTGAAAATATCGTCAAGAAATAAAAAAAGGAGTTTCTTCGGATAATTTGGTGTAACATTTATCCACGAATTACACGAATTAACACAAAGAAATAATAATAATCAAATCATAACTCAGTTGAAAAGGTTTAAGAGACTTTTCTTCCTGCTGAACCTTTTCATTGGTTTAAACTTCATCCTGTCAACCTAACCGTTGAAAATGTCTTTTTGAGAGATTTCCTATGTTTTCAAGGTTGAATTACCAGATTAGTGATGTAACCGTTTATCTTGGTGATGAAATGTAAAACTTGACGATAAAATAAATCTTGTAATTTTAGCCAAAAAATTAAATAATGTTTCAGGGAAGAGAAAAATGAATGTAGTTCTGTTGGGAATTCAGGGAAGTGGAAAGGGAACACAAGCAGAACTTCTGAGCCAAAAGTATGAGTTACCTCATATTAATGTGGGAGACTCATTCAGGGAAAACATCCGAAAGCAGACAGAATTAGGTAAGATTGCAAAATCGTATATTGATAAAGGTGAACTTGTACCGGATGAATTCGTGTTTGCAATTGTAGAGGATGTTTTGAACAAAGCTGAGAATGGTTTTTTTCTCGATGGTTTTCCTCGAAATCTGGAGCAGGCAAAATTTCTATTGAGTAAATTTAAAATAGATAAATTTCTTTTACTCGAATTGGATGAGGAAACTGCCATCAAAAGAATCTTAGCTCGCAGACAATGCAAAAAATGTAAAAAGGTTTATAATATCTTATTCCAAAAACCGGAAGTTGAAAATGTTTGTGATATATGTGGGGGAGAGTTAGTTCTTCGGGAAGATGACAATAAAAATGCAATCAGCAAAAGAATTGAAAAATTTCACCATGAAACCGATAAAGTAATTGAGCTTTTTAAAGAGCAAAGTAACTTTTTTTCGATAAATGCAGATCAATCTCTGACAGCAATAAATAAGGAAATCATTTCCAAGATCAATTGAAATAATGGAAAAACCAAATTTTTCGATTAAAGTAGAAAGAACTGCTTTAATTATTCTTAACTTATTTGCGATTATAAGCATCTGGGTTTTATTCGCCACTCCTTCAGATCATCTTGAAGTATTATTATTTCGCAGTTACACATTTATCGTAATTTTCGCTCTCCTCTTCTTTCATTTGATGAGATTCATGAATAAAGGGATTTCAGCAGAAAAAGTAAGAAATCTAATTCCGGATATTATTTTTATTCTCATTGCTATATTTCTCAAAGAATCGGAAAGGGTTTTCCTGTTTTATCTTCTTGGACGGCAGACGTTTATGTTCATCAGAGGTCTGGCTCTTGCCAGTTATGAAGGAAAATCACTCGATAGATTAACTCACAATCCACCGATTTTTGTTCTCTATAGTTTTATGCTTGCCATTTTCATTGGCACACTTCTTTTATTGTTGCCCAAAGCAACTGTAGAAGGCGAGCATACTTCTTTATTAGATGCACTTTTTACATCAACTTCCGCTACCTGTGTAACCGGTTTAATCGTGAAAAACACAGGTACACATTTTTCACTATTTGGAAAATCAATTATTTTGCTGCTTATTCAAATTGGTGGATTGGGGATTATGACCGTTTCCAGTGCTTTTGCTATGATGCTGGGTCAAAAATTAACTGCCAGTAGAGAAAATATAATTCAAGACGTGGTTGGCGAATCCAATAAAATGGATATGCTCAGTTTGCTGAAAAGCATCTTTTTTGTAACAATCATTTTTGAGATAATTGGAGCTGCACTATTATATTCCACGTTTAAGAAATTGACCATAAATGGAGAACTACTTTCAAATTTTGAAGTTATTTATTACTCGATATTTCATTCAATATCTGCATTTTGTAATGCTGGATTCAGTTTATTTGAAAATAGTTTCATTGGTTTCAGGTCGAATTTTAATATTAACTTTGTAATTACTTTTTTAATTATTTTTGGAGGGATCGGATTCCCTGTTTTAGTAGATATAAAGAGAAACTTCATGGAAAAATTCAGGTTCTCAAGGTTTTCACTTCATACAAAAATCGTTTTATTTGGAACTGCCTTTTTGCTTATTTTAGGATTTGTGAGCTACTTCATATCAGAATACAATTATACAATGAAAAATTATAGTTTAATTGATAGGATTTATTCTTCCTATTTTCAATCTGTAACAACGCGAACAGCCGGTTTTAACACTATCGATACGAGTGCTTTAAGTAAACCTTCTGTTTTTACCTCAGTACTTTTCATGTTCATCGGCGCATCACCGGGTTCTACCGGAGGTGGAATAAAAACAACTGCATTTGTGATATTGGTGGTTGCTGTAATTGCCATGCTTCGAGGCAGCAGAGATGTAAATATTTTTAAAAGAAAAGTATCGGAAAGCATCATTAATAAAGTTATGGTTCTTATTACAATTTCGCTTACTTTGCTTTCAGTTATGATATTCCTATTGTTATTAATCGAGCCATTCTCTTTTGAACAAACAATATTTGAGGCTTTTTCTGCTTTTGGAACAGTAGGTTTATCAATGGGAATTACACCTTTTCTCTCAAATATGGGAAAAGTAATAATAATAACATTAATGTATTTTGGAAGAGTAGGTCCTTTAACGTTAATTTTCGCAATTTCAGAGATGAACGTAAAAACAAGTTATCTTTATACAGAAGAAAAAATAAGTATTGGTTAATTTAATAGGGAGTAATTATGGCAAAATTTGCAGTAATTGGTTTGGGAAAGTTTGGCATGACAGTGGCAACTACGCTCTTTGAAAATGGTGCAGAAGTCATTGCCATTGATAATAAGCAAAACCTGATCGATGAAATCGTGGGCAGAGTAAGTGTTCCTATAAATATGAATTGTACTGATGAGAAAGCTCTGAAAATGAATAAAATTCAAGATGTTGATGCTGTTATTTTAGCGGTTGGCAACAATATTGAAGTAAGTGTTCTCACAAGTGTGATTCTAAAGAAACTTGGAGTGAGCAATATTTATGCAAAAGTAGATAGTAAAGTTCATGCCAGGATTTTGGAATTGTTGGGAATCCAGAATGTTATTTTTCCTGAAGAACAGATTGGAAAGCAATTAGCGAATTCTCTTCTTTCCAGCAGTATTCTGGAATATATTGACCTCTCCAGCGGACACAGTGTTATTGAGCTTGTTGTTCCGGATATCTGGATTGGAAGAACTCTTCAAGATCTTGCACTTCCCACAGAAAAAGGTGTAAATGTCGTGGCAATAAAGTACACAGCAAAAAATGTTACTGAAGAAGGCGAGAACATTATAGAAAGAAGAATTAATGATATGCCTGGGGCAAATGATATTGTGAATAAAGATGATGTCTTGGTTCTGATTGGACCAAAGACAAAAATTAATGACCTTATTAACGAAACGAGTAAAAAAGGATAGGATTATGAAACAGTCATTCACTTCAAAAATTCGTGTGATTATTCTTTTGATGTTTTTGATTTCTCTCATCCAGGGAATAATTCTTTTAAAATTAATCACGGATTTCGACGAAATAAATTTGAAGATGAACATTCAAAATACAGTTATTATCACGGTTTTCATTCAATTTGTACTTGCTCTGGTTCTGATTTTTTATATCCCTGTGTTTTTGAGAAAAGCATTTGCTGAGATCCATCAAATCTTAAAAGAAATTTCTATGGGAAATTATCACATTGATATTGATTTGGATAATTTTAGAAAGAATATGGATAATGAGTTTTATGCTGTGATTTTATCTATTTCCAAGATGCTTTCGTCTATTTTCAAATTTGATGTCCTAAAAAAAGATAAAATCGTGGAACATCATAACCGGATTATTTCTGTGCTGCATCTTGCGGAAAATGGTTTTATCATTCTAGATCTGGATGGAAATATCATTTATATGAACGACGTTGTTACTGATGTTTTCCCGGCAATCAGTGAAAAATCTAATATGATTAACACAAACTTCCCACCTGAAATCGAGAATAATGCGAAAAAATATATTATCACAGTTTTAAACGCCCAAACTAAACAGGAATTTCAACAATATTTTATTCCATCTCTAAAACATCACATCACTTTAAATAGTGCTATTGTTCGCGATTCTAATGGAGAGCCAAAAGGTGCTGTAATTGCTTTTTCAAATTTGAAAAAAGTAATTAAAAAGCCTTCTTCAGATAGTTCCGAATGAAAATTGTTTTTAAAGAAAGGACTAATCAGAGAATAGATAAATTTTTAAGCTCACTTCAAATTGAAGAATTGTATTCACGTTCAAAAATTGATAAATTAATTTTAGAAAATCATATCAAAGTTAATCAAGCTTCTGTAAAAAAAAGTTATATTTTACAACCCGAAGATGTGATTGAAATCTTTATTCCTTCTGCAAAAGATCTATCACTCAAACCAGAAGATATTTCTCTGGAAATAGTGTATGAAGATAATGATCTGGTAATCATAAATAAACCAGCTGGTTTAACTGTTCATCCTGCTCCCGGAAATACTCATGGAACTCTGGTGAATGCACTTTTATATCATTTCAGAGGAAAACTTTCAGCCGGGAATGACCCTTGCAGACCGGGAATTGTGCACCGTCTGGATAAAGATACTTCCGGTTTGATTCTCGTGGCAAAAAATGATAGAGTGCATTCTCTGCTTTCCGCAATGTTTCAGCAGAGAAAAATTGATAAATTCTATAAAGCAATTACAGTGGGAATTCCCAAAGAACCGGAAGGCACAATCGAAACATTTATTGAAAGAAGCAAAACAAATAGAAAGAAAATGATGGTTTCTAATTCCGGGAAAAATGCTATCACTCATTATAAAATTGAAAAATATTTTGATTTCTTTTCAATCGTTGAAGTAAAGTTGGAAACCGGAAGAACTCACCAAATCAGAGTTCAATTTTCTCATATTAATTGTCCGATTCTGGGAGATAATACCTATTCAAGTATGAAAAGAACTTTGAATTTTATTCCCTCAAATTTTCATAAAAAGCTGAAGGATCTATTAAGAAATCATCTCCAAAGACAGGCTTTACATGCTTTTAAACTTGAGTTTATCCATCCGATTTCCGAAAAGAAAATTTGTATTGAAATTCCTTTACCTGATGATATTTTGTATGTAACAAACTGGCTTAATCGAAACTTTGGATAAAAATAAATTTTATAATTTTCTTAAATTGCGATTGGAGTTGACAGATTTTCAATGAAAAATTCTGTAAAACACAGTAATTATAAAGAGGTTTCAATGAATTGTGAAAATAAAGAAATAAATATACAAAATTGTAATTGCACTTATTCTTGCAGTAAGAAGGGAGTCTGTTGCGAATGCATCAGGTATCATCGTTCGCTTGGAGAATTACCTGCGTGTTATTTTCCAAATGATGCTGAGCGGACTTATGATCGTTCTTTTGGTTATTTTGTTCAACTATATAAGCAAGGTAAAATCCGCTAACGGAGATAAAAGTGGTTTTCTTATATTCTCTCATATTTTTAGCATATAATTTATTTATAGGTTTTTTGCTGATTTTCATAATCAAATTATTTCTTTTTATTCCGAGGAAAATATTGTATATTGGCGGCAAAAAAGTTCCGCTCACTCCAGGTTTTGCTTTTCGCAAAAAAGACTGGCTCATTCAAAAATTGAGTTCTATTCTTTCAGATTTTCTGCGCGATTGTAGAGATGAAAAAGATGAATCAATGATTTCAAAGTGGGAATTGGAAGTTTTTAAGAAAACCTGGGATAAACTTGAAAGTATTGAAAACATAAAATTTGTACCACGAGCAGTAAAAGAAAAAATTCATTATTTCTGCTCGGTTTTAGTTTATGAGATTGTGAAGCAATTTCTAAGAAGTTTTATTCCGTATCTAATCGAGAATTATAAAATATCAAAATATATTGATGTGCTTTCACAAAAACTTGATATGAATATGATTTGTGGATATTTCAACAAATATGTTTTTAAATATATGATGCTTTTTTCTCTGGCAATTCATTTTCTTATTGGTTTAGGAAATATGATTGTTTTTTTAATCATTCATTAAGATAAAGGATTCTAAAATGAAGAAGATTTTATTATTATTTTTATTGCTACCAATATTCTGTTTTGCAGAGCAGTATTATTTAGATGAACTTATAGAGCAGGGATTGGAACGTTCTGTTGAGATGCAGAAAGAGATATCATCTTATAAGAATTCGAAATCATCGTTGCAAAGCAGCTATCTCGAAATATTGCCTTATGCAAGTGTAACTGCGAGTAAATCAAAAAATATTGAAGAAGATTGGAACAGAACTTCCGGATTTTCTTTGACGAAAAACATCTATTTTAATGAGCCAACTTATTTCAATATTAAGCAATCTCTCATTGATAAACAGAATTCGGAATTAGCATTGCAGGAAGCAACCAAACAGATTGTTTTCAACATTGTTTCGATGTATCTTTCAGTTCTGGAATCGCAGAAAAGCCTGGAAATTCACACAGAGAACCTGAAACTTCAAAATAAGATATACTCTCAGATTTTAGCTCAATTTGAATCAGGAGAGAAATCAATCCTGGATTTGAAGCAGAGCGAGATAGATTTGATAGATTATGAAATTGCTGTGAATGAAGCAGAGAATAATCTTTCGAAATTACGCAAAGACCTTTTTTCTTATTTGAATGTTCAGGATGAAGAATATGATTTTGCTGAACCTGAATTTGAAGAAATCGAATCTGAGCTGAATTTCCAGAATAATCTTAATATGACAATCCTGAAAAACGAACTTAAAAGCAGTAAACTCAGCCTGTTTCAAACAAAGTTGAATTTCTTTCCAACCCTGTCTTTTTCATACAGTTATAATTTCAGCAATGCTGACAATGAAGCTTTCTTTGATTTTGATGAATATGATGATTCGCAGACTATATCGCTCAATGCATCCTATTCGATTTTTGATCTTCTGGACAAGCGAGAATCATTCAGCAGAACAGCACGAAATTTCAAGATTCAGAAACTAAGTTTTGAAGATACAGATAAGAATTACAGGAACGAGTTTTCCAATTTGCAGAAAGATATAAAAACTCTCAAAAGGTCGCGTGATTTATATGCTGAGAAATTGAAATTAGCTGAAGAAAACTTGAATATGGCACAGGAGCAATTCAAGCTTGGTATGATCAGTTTGATAGATTTGGACCGTAGTCAGCTTGAATATCGAAATACTCAATTATCATTTAATAATCGTCATTACAGCCTGATACGAAAACAGGAAGAGCTCAATCTGCTGCTTTCCAAAAAGATCTTAGGAAAGTGGTAGGTCTGGAGAAATAGATGAAAAGAAGTGATGTCATTTTAATCCTGGCATTGATTTTAATTGGATATTTATCTTACAATAAATATATTCGAAAACAAGAGAAAATACCGGAAACGATTTTTCCACAAGAACAGATTATTTATCCTGAAGAGGAAGAAAACAATAAACTGGAAAAGCGTATTCATGATAGCGAAGAAATAACAATTGCCAGACACAATGTAATAACAAAATCAGTGGAATTAATTCAACCGGCTGTTGTTAGTGTGAATGTGACAAAAACGAAATATGTGCGAAGAAGGTTAAGTCACTTTTTTGGTTTTTACGATAATATTCCCTATGATATAGAGAGCATCGGCTCAGGTGTGATTTTCAATAAAGATGGATACATTATCACCAATGCTCATGTTGTGGAGGGAGCCACTGAAATCAAGATAATTTTAACTGATGGGCGCCAAATGGATGGGAAATTAATCGGGATTGACAGTGTGCATGATATTGCAGTTGTGAAGATTTCCGGAAAAGAACTTCCCTGGGCAAAATTGGGAAATTCATCAGAATTAATTATTGGAGAGTGGGCGATTGCAGTTGGTAATCCGTATGGTTTTCTGATAAAGGATAGTAAACCAAGTGTTTCTGTGGGAGTGATTTCTGCAGTGAATCGGGATTTTGCTGAAAACAGAGACAAAAAAATCTACAGAAGAATGATTCAGACTGATGCTGCAATTAACCCGGGGAATAGTGGCGGTCCTCTCGTAAATATTTATGGTGAAGTGATCGGAATTAACACTTTTATTTTTTCCGAATCCGGTGGAAATATTGGAATCGGTTTTTCAATTCCTATAAACAGAGTTAAGAAAAGTGCGGAAGAATTGATAAAATATGGTAAGATCAGGAAGATCTGGCTGGATTTTGAAGTTCAGGAATTAAATCCAATGTTAGCTTCATATCTGAACCTGAAAGACCAAGAAGGAATTCTGGTTACTAAGGTTGATTCAAAAAGCCCGGTTGGTAAAGCTGGTTTGAAAAAAGGTGACATCATAAAGAGAATAAATAGCAATATCATTACTAACTTTGAGGATGCTCAATTAGCCGTGAGTGATATTGGCGTTGGCGAAAAAATAAAATTTCATATTTTACGGGATAATAAAGAACGTATTATCGAAGTTGATGCAGTTGAGCATAAATGATTTTGGGAAGGATCTGGATTCCCAATCGAGTTGGGAATGACAGTGTTATTTAAAGAAGGGTTCTGCAAAATAGAAGTGTTTTTTACCTCACCTCAATCCTCTTGAGATCGTTTGCTTCGCAAGCCGACTCATACCTAAAAGGAGAGGAAGTTCTTTGTTCTCCTTCTCCTCGATAGGAGAAGGTCGGGATGAGGTGGACAATGTGAGTAATTTCAAAATCAGAGATTATGAAAAATAAAATAGGAGATTTTGATGAAAAAATTTATAATTATAGCGGTAATTATCGTAGTAATTGTAGCAGTCATTTTAGCTGTGGGTTCAAAGAAAGGGAAATCCAGTAAAAAATCTAAAGAAGAAGTTAAATCGTATGTTGTTGAAAAGGGTAAAATCACGATAAAACTGGAAGAAATAGGTGAAATTCAACCGATAAAAGAAATTGAAATCAAATCTAAAATAAGTGGTAATATCACCAAATTCTTCGTGGAAGAAGGAGATTTTGTTCAGATGGGAGATATCATTGCAGAGATCGAACCGGATTATAATCAGGCACAGGAAATCTCCAGGGTGAATAGTAATCTTAAACTTGCAGAAATCAGGCTGAACAATGCTAAAAAAGATGTTGAAGATAAAACAGCACTTTTCCTCGATAATTATATTTCTCAAAATGAACTTCGAGAATATGAAGATAATTTGGAAGAAGCACAAATAGCTTATGATGCAGCAATGCAGCAATATGAATTGATAAAGGAAATCGAAACAGAGGAGAACGTCTCGAAAATCATCTCAACAGCTTCGGGAACAATTATTCAAAAAATGGTGGAAGAAGGAGAAATGGTGGTTTCCAGCACAGGTTCATTTTCTGCCGGAACTGTAATTATCAAATTGGCTGACCTCGAGCGGATGGTTGTAAAATCTCGCATCAATGAGGTGGATATTTCCAAAATTAGAAAAAATCAGAAAGTCGAAATCCAGGTAGATGCATATCCGTATGATAAATATTTTGGAAAGATAACTAAAATCGCAACCATGGCAGTTACTTATAATAATGTGAAAGTTTTTCCCATAGAGATCGAAATTGAAAATGTGGATGAAAAACTTAAACCCGGAATGACTGCCAATATCACGATTATCGGCAAAACAAAAAAGGATATTCTGGTTATTCCAATCAGGGCTATTTTCAGTGATGAAGAAGGTCAGGACATTGTTTATAAAGTTGTGAATGATTCGATTGCTGAGAATGTTTTAATTAAAACCGGAATCAATAATTTCCAGCAGGTTGAGATTATTGAAGGTCTTGCTGAAGGTGATAGCATTTCTTTTTCCGAACCTAAAAAAGAAGAAGATGATAAAATGAAGTTCAGGATGGATTAAGAATTTTTTTAGCAACTAACAAAATCTAACAAAAAAGAACTTTTTATTTTTTGTTAGATTTTGTTCGTTTTGTTCGGTGCGAATCTGGAGCGTAGCAGCTATAAGTTGAGGAGATTTAAAGCAAACAGGTGAGGAACAATTTCGTAACGAGCATAATGATGATTATAGGTTAATTATCTACATTAGAAAGTTTGCTTGGCAGGCAGATGTTAGGTGAGTGGAGGTTTTATGAGTACTTTACTAGAATTTGATATTATAAAATTTATTATATTTATCATTCCTGGTTTTATTTCTATGAAGATTTGGTGTCTAATTGTAGCAAATGATTCTAAAAAAATTGCAGAGAATGTCTTAGAAGTGATTAGCTATAGTTGTTTTAATTATGCTGCATTATCTTGGTTGATTTTGATAATTAATAAAAACTTTGAGTGGTTTACTCTCCATACTTTTTGGCTGATAATTTTTATTTTATTAATCCTTTTAATCTTTCCGATTTTATGGCCTATTCTGTTATATAAAATTCGAACAACGACTTTTTTTAAAAACCATTTTATGCACCCAATACCAAAACCTTGGGATTACTTTTTTTCCAAAAAAGAAGGATGCTTCATTTTAATTCACTTAAATAATGGGGCAAAAATTGGTGGTTTGTTTTCTTCAGATTCTTATGCATCATCATTTCCCAACAAAGAAGATTTATTTATTGAACAAGTTTGGGAAATAAATGATAAAGGTGAATTTATAAAAGAAATTGAAGGAACAAGAGGACTTTGGGTATCGAATTCTTGTTTTGAATATTTAGAGTTTTTCAAAATTGAATATGAGGAGGAGTAAAGATGAATGAAAAAAAAACACCCAAAAGGATTATCAAAGAAGGTTATCAACCTAAAAAACAACCAGTTACTAGCAAACCTACAAAAGTAAAACCCCCTAATGGAGGAACTGGTACAAAAAAATAGTGAACGATTATTGCGGATTCAAGTATAAACTAATTATTTTATGATTTTTGATTATTGTTTTTTCATAAAAGAGTAATTTTAAATTGAATTGATTTTTGTAATTTATTTTAATCGATTTTTAAAGAACATCTGAATCGCCTAACAAGCGTGTCAGCGGTTAGGGTTACTTATTCGTTTCGTTTGAATCTTACGATTCTAACTTTGGTAGGTTCATCTTTGATGGATTCTTCTAAATCTGTAGCCCGTGGGCACGTTCACCAAAATGAACAAAAAAAATGAAATAAAAGAGAACTATGGAAAGCTTGTCGAAGATAATGATTTCTACTTAAAATTTTGACAAGTTCAGAGTGAGAAAAATCCCTCAACCGGTCAGGTTCTCCTGATTTATCAGAAGATGGATTTGAATGTATTTGTAGGGAACGGTTTTAAACCGTTCCAAAATGAACCACCAACCAAAAAAGGAACAGTTTGAAACTGTTCCCTACGAAAATTGTTTTTGGTGATAAAATGATTT
>CAYWJN010000055.1:0-18316 GCA_964457455.1 uncultured Candidatus Cloacimonadota bacterium | reverse complement strand
CGTTTCCAACCCAAAATATGATAATCGTCCCAAAATCGGTTCATTTTCGGCAGCTCTGCAGTTTGAGGTGCGCTGGTTCCACTACTCTGACAGCCAAAAAATCCAACAATAAATAAAACAAAAAATAATTTTAACGCTCTGTGCATTTCTCCACCTCATCCCAGCCTTCTCCTGTCGAGGAGAAGGTGTACAAAGGCTTCCTCTCCTTTTAGGTATGAGTCGGCTTGCGAAGCAAACGATCTCAAGAGGATTGAGGCTTGGGTAAAAAACAATCAATTTTGCAGAACTCATTCAATTCCTAAAATATCCAAAATAAATGCATATGTCAAGGCAATTTCTTCATAATAATCATACCTGCCCGAAGCTCCTCCATGACCGGCAGACATATTCGTGTAAAGCAGAAGCAGGTTGTCATCGTTTTTTTTAGCTCTTAGTTTTGCTGTCCATTTTGCTGGCTCCCAATAATTAACTCTGGGATCATAAAAACCAGCAATGACTAAAATATTCGGATAATCTTTTGCCTGGATATTATCATACGGTGAATAGGAAAAAATATATTCAAAATATTCTTTAATATTGGGATTTCCCCATTCTTCATATTCGCTGACAACTGCTGACAAAGTGGGATCAAGCATTGAATTCAACACATCCACAAAAGGGACGTCTGCAATCACACCTTTAAATAGATCCGGTCTCATATTCGTGACAGCTCCCACAAGTAAACCACCGGCACTTCCACCATTAATTACCAATTTATTTGCGGTTGTGTATTTCTCTGAGATAAGATGCTCAGCACAGGCAATGAAATCTGTGAATGTGTTTTTTTTGTTGAGCATTTTTCCCTGCTCATACCAAGTTTCTCCCATTTCTTTTCCACCACGAACATGAGCAATCCCATAAACAAATCCTCTATCCAAAAGGCTCAATCGAGCTGAAGAAAAATAGGGATCGAAGCTGTCACCATAAGCACCATATCCTGTCAGAAATAATGGATTTTCACCATTTTTTTTGAATTTATCTTTCTTATAAACCAGGGAAATCGGGATTTTAGTTCCATCATCTGCGACAGCATAAATCCTTTCAGAACTGTAATTTACGGAATCAAACCCTCCCAGAATTTCTTGCTCTTTTTTCAGCTCTCTCTCTTTTGTAATCATGTTAAAATCAAAAACTGAATAGGGTGTGACCAACGACTCATAAGTATATCTTACCACAGGTGAATCAAATGCTGTGCTCCAAGTATAAAATGAATAGATCGGTTCAGGGAAATCAGCATAATAAGATTTGCCGGTTTTTATTTCAAAGATCCTTAATTTTTCCAAGCCATTAGAAAGTTCTATTATTGCCAGATATTCTTTAAAAATATCAGCATCAATGCTTACAGAATCTCGATGGGGGATAACTTCTTTCCAATTCTTTTTTGATGGTTTGGAAATGGGAGTTTTCATAAGTTTATAATTTTGCGCATTATCATTTGTGATGATATAAAAATCATTTTCATGAGGGAGAACATAATAATCGTGTCCCTGCTGACGAGATGCAATTATCTTAAATTCTCCCAGAGGTTCATCTGCGTTCAGAAACCAGCGTTCTGTGGTAGTTTTACTGGCAGTTGCCAGGATAATATATTTTTTATTTTGGGATTTCCTGACCCAACTCCAGAATTTTTCATCTTTTTCTGTGAATATCAGTTGATCGTTTTTTGTATCTGTGTCTAAAATATGACGATAAATTTGATAACTTCTTCCAGCTTCGTCTTCTGCAGAATAGAAGATAGTTTTATTATCATTTGCCCAGGTTAAATCCCAAACAGAAGAAATTGTATCATCAAAGTACTCACCTGTCTCAATATTCTTGATATGAAGCGAGTATTTCTCTGCTCCGGTTATATCTGTTAAATAAGCAACAAACCTATGATTCGAACTTAATCTTATTTGTGAAATAGAGAAATAATCGTAACCTTCAGCAAGTTTATTAACATCCAGATAGACTTCTTCTTCAGCATCCAAATTATCTTTTTTACGACAATAAATATAATATTGATCATCTTTTTCTCTTCTGGAATAATAAAAGCAATCATCGATTTTCACTGGAACGCTCAAATCAGTATCGGAAAGTCTGTTTACCATTTCTTTAAATAATTCTTTCTGGAACTTTTCAGTGTGTTTCAGCATTTTTTTTGCATACTTATTCTCAGCGTTAATATATTCCAGAACTTCAGTATTGGAGCGTGTCTTATCCTTGAGCCAGGCGTAGTTGTCAACCAGTTGGACTCCATGAATAAAAGTCGTATCAGGTAAAATTTTTGCCGTTGGTGGAATTGGCTTAGAAGTACAGGATATAATGATGATAGATACTAATACTAAAAGGAAATTCTTTTTCATATTACCTTCTTAAAGGTATTTACTAATGAGTGCATTAAATTCCCGACATATTGATTTTCTCCTTCCTCCCGAAAGCTTTCGGGACAGTTAGGAAGGCACTAACTCCAGAAGCTTCTGCTTCTCTTTAGTTTCCGAAGCGGAAGCTTCGGAAGGAGTAAGTGGTGTCGAAAGGCTTTCGGTCTTATTAGTAAATATTTTTTCCTCATCTCCGGAAAAATTCCAGGCTTTGTTTTGCAATTCCTTCCCACGTCCATTTCTGCTTGATTTTTTTGTTGAAAAATAGAATATTTCCTCGACATTTCTGCCAGTTATCAATAGTCCAAAAAATTGCTTTTCCAATATTATTTGCCAGGTTTTTATGATGGTCATCTGTAATTTTTGCCAGAACACCACATCGAGTAACTATTCCCCAATCATATTCCGTATCATTTTCTTCCAATACCATATAACGTGGTCCGGTAGAATCCGCAGATACAATCATATTGCCTCTGGCAGATGCTTCTATAATGGACATTCCAAAAGGTTCTTTGAGCGTTGGTAAAATATAGATGTGCTTGTCATCCAGGATCTCTTTTTGTTCATCTATGGTACTTATTGCTTCTTTCAATTGGAATTTTATTTCCAGGTTAGCAGGTACTTCTTTTGCTTTGGCATGCAGCTTTTCAAGATATTCATCTGATGCAGGAATTCCCACAATATACAGACACAATTTTTGCGAGCAGAGTTTTGCTGCAGCTTTTGCTCCATCTATGGAAAATTCTACTCCTTTACTAGGATCGATCCTGCAAAATGTAACCAGGTTGATCGTTTCCGGAACTTGAGCTAATTTTTCCAGAACTTCTTCATCATTCATTAAGAAATCTTCATTACATCCACTTGAACTGAGTTTTATTTTTTGTTCAATCTCTTTTGAATATACATGATGTTTCTTAAGAATTTCAATAAATTCTTTTTTCACGGAAGGACTATTCACCACAATTAAATCTGCAAATCTGCTCATTGCTTCCCATTTTTGTAGTTTAGAGAGATTTTCCGAAGTTGCTTCAAATGAACCGAGAGATTCACCTTGCTTAGAGATATACGTAGATTCCAAAGCATGAATCTTGGATGTTATCTTCACATCGATCCCTTGCAGTTCCTTTGCCATAAGTCCGGGTATAATATGATGACCTTCCAGGCTTATCGCATCAAATTCATTCTGCCTGCTTTTTATCCATTTTATCGAAACCCCGGCAAATCGTTCAATCCTGTCAAGTTCCTCATCTTTCTCACCTGCATAAGGTTGAGAAATGCCTTTATCTATAAGAAACCGGACTACTCTTAAGTTTGCTCGTTTTTCTATACTTACCGGAACATCCCAGTTCTGCAAATTAACTTTATGAATTGTTTTTTCTGTATGGATGGAAATGACAGTAACAATATGACCCATTTTCAAAAACTGGTCACATATATTCTTTACATGTACACCACCGCCGCCTGTGGCAGTTTCTTCAAATTGTAATGATACTAATGCGATTTTCATAAGAACTTTATCCTTTAAGATTAAATAGAATTAATCCGAAAAATCGGATTTTTCGACTCGTAAGAAACGACGAGTCGAGACAAAAAGAGTATTCAATCTACCTCGAGTCGTCGTCGCAAGCTTCTTACAACTCGAAACTGCATTTTTTATTAATCTGAAAATTAATCTTACTTTTTGGTAGCTACGCTTACACTATCACATAAAATTGCAGGAAATCTTCCGCTCCAGCTTGGATGCAAAGTATCTTCGATGGCAATAACATTTTTCAGAGTATCGTAAACATTACCGGCGATCATGGCATCTTTCACACGTCCGATAATTTCACCGTTTTCCACATAAAATCCGGGACTCACTCCCACCGAATAATCACCATTGGGAATATTTCCGCTGTGAGCACCCATTGCTCCTTCGATTATCATTCCTTTATCCATAAATTTCAGCAGTTCAGAGAAAGAAGCATTTCCCGGTTTTATCTGTAGATGCGTAAGATTCGGATTTGGTTTGATGCCAATTGCTTCTCCTCCCCATCTGCTGGTTCGATATCCGTGACCTGTAGATTTTTTATTGAGCTTTTTAGCAAAATTCAAATCATAATAAAAACTTTTCAGAGCACCATTTTCTATGATTGATAAGGGATTACAATTCACACCTTCATCATCAAAAGCACGTGCCCAAGGATATTTATCATCCAGAGGAGCATCATGAATAGTTAATTTTTCATCAAAGATCTTTTCTCCGATTTTTTCTGCGATTGGTGATATTTTCTCATAAATACTTTTTGAACTTGTTCCACTTAGAATTCTCCAGGTTAAAGTATGCATACTTTGGGGCATCCAAAGCACTTTCATTTTCCCGCTTTTTGGCTCGATTACTTTTTTGGAATTATTGTAGAATTCAATCATCTCATTAAGTATATTTTGTGGAGTTTTCTCAAACGAAAAATTGGATTGAGAGCGGGAAATACTGGAAGCTCCACCGGGAAATATCAATGCGAGATAAAATCCAAAACCACTATTCTTACTACTAATATCAGTTCCTTTAGAATTCATAATCCTGATTTTTTCAATATTCTTATATGAATACAAAGAGATTTCCGCATCTGTTTTTGATTGGAATTGTTCCGAGATTCTGCATAATTCTTCAACCATCCGGGAAGTGGTCAAATCTTCAATGGAGGGATCGTATGTTTTCAGGTTTGATATTTCTGTTGTTAATGGAAAATCATATTCTGCTTCCACTTTTCCTTTTAATGAATCCAAGGCATTCTGTAATATTTCCTGACGATTTAAAATATTCCGGGTGTAGGCAAATCCTAATTTTCCATCTTTGATTATTCTTAAGCTAACTCCGGCATGAATAGAACTTTCAATATTATGAAGTTTTGCATTTTCAAAATCGACCGAACTGGTTGCCGGTTCATATGAATAGACTTCTGCCTGATCACAAACTTTTTTTGCCATTTCCAAAAGCTTTTCCATTACACACCTCCAATAACAACATTGTTTACCAAAATATGCGGCGCTCCATGACAAGACCGGATATTCGTCTGACCTTTGCCGCATCCTCCGGTTTTTGTGAGAACCAGATCATTGCCAACCATGATAATATCTTTCATTGTTTGATACAAATTGCCCGAAATATTGATATCGCGTATCATTCCTGCCAGCTTTCCAGCTTTCACGACATATCCATACTGAGCTCCAAAAGTGAAATTCTCTCCAGCAGTTTGACCACCTTTGGCATCAACAATGTAAAGTCCATCTTGAAGAGATTCCA
The DNA here is from genome assembly GCA_964457455.1 of uncultured Candidatus Cloacimonadota bacterium. Taxonomy (GTDB): domain Bacteria; phylum Cloacimonadota; class Cloacimonadia; order Cloacimonadales; family TCS61; genus JABMPU01. The sequence goes on along the minus strand of CAYWJN010000055.1, from coordinate 12,634 downwards.
ATAATTCTTCAAAAGTAGGAGTACTGGCTTCGATGTATATTGTGCCCATCCTGATAATCGGAGCAAAACGATAATCTTCTGCCACGCAATGACCGCTGATAGGCTCATCAAATTCAAAAGCGGTTCTGCGCGAATGAAGCCTGCCTGTGAGAATGCCGTTTTTCATGAGCCGAGTAGAACGAACAGCCACACCCTCGTCATCATATTTGTAAAAACCCAGTTGATTGGGCAGAGTTGCATTATCGATGATATTCAGAACATCACTGCCGAGTTTGCTGCCAATCTCCATCTTCTGCCGCATTGCAGGTAAAGTCTCGATAATATCTGCTTCGGAAAAATGTCCGAATGCTTCATGAGCAAAAACTCCAGCTAAGCTCGGATTCAAAATACAATTGAAAACTCCAGCTTTTACTGGTTTTGCTTTTAGTAAATCCAAGACCAATTTTGTTTTATTTGCAAAATTATCTTCCTGGTTACGAACATTATAAAAACCATCGCTTCCACCTGAACTGACCCTGATATTCTGAAGCAGATTCCCCTCTTTACTGGAAATCATACCTCCCAATCTGGTTGTGATCAAATCTTCACGGATTTCGCTTCCCTCAGATGTAACAAAATATTTTTCGCGGATTGTATCCGCATAACCGATATTCGTATTTACAATTTTTTTTTCTTTAAGAGGGATGTCATTATATATCCGAACCAGCTCGAGCTTTTCGGAAATCGATATTTTCCTGGGATCTTCATTCATCTGCGGGAAAAAAGTTTCTTTCACAACATGTACTTTTGCTAACTGGATTGGTTTTTTAATATTTTTCCCGATCAAAACTGCGTTTTCCAAAGCCGATTTTATGGCAGTATCTGCATCGGTTTCCTTTGTGAAAGCAACTGATGACAATCCTCCATTTTTTAGAATTCTAACCACAAATCCGTCCGTAGAATTCGAACCGATTCGTGTGAGCTCCTTCCCGGTAAAAGTGACAATACATTCTTTTTTCTGTTCGTAGCGGATATCAGTGTAATCTGCATCTACTTTCTGCAGGATTTTCTTTAATTTCTCAAACATAATTGCTCCTTTTGGTGATATTTTTCTTTAGATGTAAAAGCTTATACTGAGGAAAAATGTCAAAGATTTTTTTATTTTATTTGAGATAGTATTTAGAACCCGACTCGGATTTAAAAATCCGGGTCGGATTCTAAGAGTAATTGACCGCTGTTATTATTTTCTTTGACAGAAACAATTCAAAAATGCAGTTTCGTTCGCGGATTTAACAAGGAATGGAAAATGGGTTTTTCAAGTGATATGAGATTGAAGAAGGTATTATTAAATTTACAGCAAAAAGGTCGTATACACTCCCAAATCGGGAGTATATGAGATGAGAAAAAAAGTATTTCTAGTTTTAATTGTGTTAAGTATTTTTGTGAGTTTATTTGGAGATGTTTTTTCCAATTATGGTCCTTTTGTAAATTTAAAAAGATATAATCCCGCAATTATTGATGCTAGAGCTGAAGCTATAGGTAAGAGTTCAATTCTATCATCTACTGGAGCAAATTATGTATTTAATAATCCTGCAATGTTAAGTATTTTATCTCAAAAAAATATTCAAGTTAACAGTAGAGCTATTTACGGTAAAGACGAATATAAATTTGATAATGATGTTTTCTATAACGATGTTTTAGATTACGAATATCTAATAAATCTAAGATTCAATGGAATTTCTTTTGGGATGCCAGTTAATATTCCAAATAATAAAGGATTGAAATTTGGTCTTGGAGTGGGATATCGTACCTATTATGATTTGAGTAGTAATCTAAACATTGAGGACAAAAGCAGCGATTTTGAAAGCGATATAATTTATCAAGGTGGATTTAGTAATATCGTTATAGGTAGTGGAATTAGCTATCAAGACAAATTACTTATTGGTCTTTCCACGAGTTTCCCATTTTTATGTAATTATTCAACGGAATATAGCGATAGTAATGATAATGAAACTAAAACTGAAGGAACTATGAGGGGCACATTTTTTACTTTGAGTGGTTCTTATATCTTTACTGAAAAAATAACTTTAGGTGCAAGATTAAGAACAGGCTTTACACTTAAGTGGAGAGATAGTATTGATGATGATGAAGATGACTTAAAGGTTCCTCCTGAATTCGGTTTGGCTTTAGAAATTAGTCCTAAATCCAGTTTAAAATTTTATGTCGAATATGTAACAAGAAACTTGTCCTATTATGAAATAGAGTCTAATTCAAATAATTATCAACCTTATGAAAATTTGAACAATGGTTATTCAATTAGAACTGGTTTTGAAACAGGAATGAATACTATTTTACGAGGTGGATTCTTTTTGCAGAGTCTACCAATTTATGAGTCAAAAGATTCTGTGAATGGTGAATTAGTACACGATGAAAAACCAAAAACAGAAATTGGCTTCACAACAGGTTTAGGGTTTAAAATAAAATCAAATGTTACATTAGATTTGTATGGAATTTATTCTTTTCTAAATTATGATGAAAGCTATTTTAATAAGTATACTGGACATAATTCAAATGAATTTTCTTTCTCTCAAATAAAAATAGGTTGTTCAGTTGGATATGAATTTTAGAAACAATGATGTAATATTTGAAAATACCGCTAACACACAGCTCCAGAGCCAAGCAAGAAGAAAAAATGAAAGAGCGTGGCAACTGCCAAACATTATACACATACGAAATCTAAAATGAAATCCGATAAACCTTCATATCCTTATAGTGTTGAGCAGCTTGTTCAAGAGTAAACACAGTTTTATTCTGCGGCTCAAAAATCATAATATCAACTCTGCCCGGAGTATAAACCGGGATCATATTCAAAGCATGAGCACCACCATCATAATTAATGAAACACTCAGCAATTCCAAGTCCGGATTTATCATCATAAGTTACCATCTGAACTGCTTCGGAAAAAAATACCCTGGCAAAATCATCGCAGTCAAAACTTTCTGCTGTATATTTTCTTCTGATTTTATAATTATCGATAATTGCCTGAAAGCTTTCAGGACCCATCACAAATAAATTTGCATCGCGTCCTTCATAGATACTTCCTCCTGAAGAATCCAGAAGTCCACGTTTTGCTAGTTTTTCTTTCAGAAAATCGAGTAAAGCTTTCTTTCCATAAGATTTGCCGTAGATTTTAATCAAACCTTCTGCTGTTTCATGTTCTTCAATATCAATTTTTTGTGTCTTTTTTTTAGAAAGACCTATTCCCGCTTTGCCTTTACCACTTCCTGAAGATCGAGCAATTTTTCCTTTTGAAATGACCAAAGCCCATAAATCTTGTCCATAACTTATTCCTGTTATATCAAATCCATTATCCCATTTATCTTTGATGACATCCTTGGGGAAATTCGTTCTGGTGCTCCAAGATTGAGTTGTAAAATCAGTTCCTTTAGACATAATTAAAGCCCAGACTCCGTTTCCATAAACCAGGTTCGTGATATCATAGCCATCTTTCCATTTTTCGTTAATTATTTCATTGGGAAAATTCTCTCTGGTTCTCCAAGTTTGCGCATTAATCCCGGAACCTTTGGACATCACAACAGTCCAGATTCCATTTCCATATGCCAGATGAGTAATATGATATCCTGCCTTCCATTTTTGATCGATATAATCGCTGGGAAAGGTCTGACCTGTACCATAGGATTGATCTGAATAAACCACACTTTCTCCTTTTTATATGTTATATTTATAAGATTTAATAGTTCTTTTCTAACATTATTATCTTAATAAAAAAACCTCTTTTTTCCCTGATTCAGAGCCTTTTAAATTTTTTGATTGTATGAATGTCAAGGAAAAATAAATTTGACAATATTGTAAGGAAAAATAAAAAAGCTGTAGATTTTGAAAAGGTGAAACCCACTTTGTTTTCTAAACGTTCAAGGCGAGACAAACAATTTCTAAACGTAAATTTAAGGCTGTTATATTTTATTCGTTCCCAAGATTTTCTTGGGAATTAATAGCAAAGTTTAACTTTGCACTCAATAATTGCGTTCTTAAATACAATTTAAGAACGAGATGAATTTAAAGGATGTGCTATGGAAAACGTAATTGGAAAAAAAGTCAGGCGCGTTGACGGCTATGAAAAAGTTACCGGTAAAGCTATTTATGGCGACGACCTCAAATTCTCCAGTATGCTTTATGGAGCAGTTCGTTACACAGATATTCCCGCAGGAAAGATCACCAAGCTCGATATTTCTAAAGCAGAGAAAATGCCCGGCGTTAAAGCGATTGGACTGTATAAAGATGTTCCCGGAGAAAAGAAAGTCGGACCAATCCGCAGAGATTACCTGCCAATTGTTAAAGATGAAGTTTTCTTTGCCGGAGATGTGATAGCAGTTGTTGCTGCCGCCACCAAAGAACAGGCTTACGCTGCTGTGGATACAATCCGGGTTGAGTATGAACCTTACGAGCCCCTAACGGATATTGAAGAAGCTGTAAAACCGGATGCACGCTTGATCCATCCCGAATATAAAAGCAATATAGTAAACCATTATCCGCTTATTAAAGGTGATGTGGAAAAAGGGTTTGCCAAATCTGACCGGGTGATCGAAAGAAAATACCGCACCGGATTTGTTGAACATGCTTACATAGAACCGGAATCTATCACAGTTGCTCCGGATCCCACAACAAAAGGATACAAGGTTTATGGCTCTATCCAGAATCCATTTACTACCCGCAGGGTTGTTGCTCTTTTTATGGATTTGAAACTGAACCAGGTGAATGTGTTCGGTTCAACTTTGGGAGGTTCTTTTGGTGGTAAAGATGATGTAATTAATAACATTGCCTGCCGGGCTGCATTGCTGGTAAAACTCACAGGGAAACCTGTAAAAATAACCTACACTCGTGAAGATTCGCTCAAAGAAAGTTATAAACGTCATCCCTACATAATGACCTATAAAGTAGGTTTTAATAACAATGGTAAACTGAAAGCAATGAAGATAAACATCCTGGCAGACAGCGGAGCATATTCATCGCAAACTTTTTTTGTAACCTGGCGTTCCGTAGTTCAGGCAACAGGTCCCTATGATATCGAAAATGTGCTTACAGACGTAAAAGGAGTTTATACAAACAATACATACACAGCAGCTTTCAGGGGATTCGGTTCACCGCAGGTTATTTTTGCCCAGGAATCTCTGATGGATGAAATTGCAGAAATTTGCGGAATCACACCTCTGGAAATTCGTAAAATAAACGGGTTCAAACAGGGAAGCATCACTGCCAGCGGACAGAAATTATCGGAACATAAAGTATCGCTGCATCAGGTTATCCAGGAAGCTGTTGAAAAAAGTAATTATAAAGAAAAATATGAACAATATAAAAAGTCAAATGCCGTAAGCAAACGGTATAAATACGGTATCGGATTGTCTTGCAGCTATCGTGGCTGCTCGCTGGGAGCTGAAGGTACGGATGCCTCCTCTGCCATCGTTTCTGTTCAAGCAGATGGAAGTGTAATTGTTTTCACTGGAGTTAACGAAAATGGTCAAGGACTCCGCACCACATTCTGCCAGGTAACTTCCGAAGTGCTGGGAGTTCCACTCGATGATATTACTTTCCTGGAACCTCAGACTTCTACTATTACTGATGGCGGACCTACAGTAGCTTCTCGTGGAACGATCGTTGGAGGTAATGCTACTATCCAGGCTGCAAACGTTGTAAAGAAAAGAATTTTTGAAATCATAAAAGATGAACTTAAAGTTTCCAAATTGGAAGAAACCAAATGGAAAAATGGTTTTATTTATCGCAAAGTTAATAATCCAAAAATTGAACCTGTAAAATTTTCTAATGCTGCAGAAAAAGCATATTGGGCAGGAATTAATCTTTCGGCTTACGGCTGGTTCAAAGGTCCCGATGTAAACTGGAACGATGAGACAGGACAGGGCAATGCTTACTTTACTTATGTTTACGGCTGCCAGATCGTGGAGACTCGCATCGATACACATACAGGGAAGATCGAAGTGGAGAAAATAACCGCTGCTCACGATGTGGGAAAAGTTCTTAACCGTTTGGGTGCAGAAGGACAGGTTTATGGTGGTACTACTCAGGGAATGGGTTACGGAATATTGGAAGATTTTAACATTCAGAACGGTGAAATTAAATCGCTGAACCTGGATGAATATCTTATTCCTACAATTAAAGATATCAAAGAGATCGAACCTATTTTGGTTGAGAATCCCGATATTTACGGTCCTTTCGGTGCAAAAAGTATTGGTGAACCTACATTAGAATTAACAGCAGCAGCTACTAATAATTCTCTCAGTTTTGCTCTTGGAAAGCGTTCCTTTCAGATTCCACTGACACTGGAACAGATATTCCTGGGAAAAAATCTGCGCAAGCCTGCACGTCAAAGTGAAGTGGTGCATGCTTCTGATAAGAACAAGAAGATCACACCCCGTTTAAGTAATATTAAAACATCCTCACCACACAGTCTGGAAGAAGCTCTGCAAAAATTGGCAGATGAAAAATTCAAACTTCTTGCCGGAGGAACTGATGTTATTGTTCAAGCGCGTCATAAAACCGAATCCCTGAATTTGCTGAACATTTTTTCTCTTCCGGAATTGAAGGGGATCAAAGAAACAGGTGATAAAATAGCGATCGGAGCAGCTACTACTTTCACGGAAATAATTAATAACGATGTCATCAAGCGTGAATTTCCACTGCTTATTAAAGCCTGTTCACAGATAGGTTCCATCCAGATAAGAAATCGGGCTACCATTGGTGGTAATATAGTAAATGCAGCTCCCTGTGCCGATTCCGTTCCACCTCTGATCGTTTATCAAGCCAACCTGCATTTGCGTTCTTTAAAGGGAGAACGGATCATTCCAAAATGCGAATTCATTAAACAACATTATAAAACTATCATCCTACCTGATGAAATCCTGACTGCGATAACAATTCCCAAGCTTCCTGATAAAAAATATTATTATAGTTATTATCAGCTTGGCAGGAGAAATGCAGTTAACATAACCAGGATGAGCGTCAGCGTGATGTTGAGTTTTGATGACAACGATAAGATCGAAGAGTGTTATATTGTGGATGGTTCACTTTTCAGCAGATCGCAGAGAATTACTAATGTGGAGAAAGCTCTTATAGGAAAATCTTTGAACGAACAAACGATACGTGCTGCAGAAAAACCATTAGCCGAAAAAATAAAAAAAGAAATCGGTGGACGCTGGTCTGCTGAATATAAAAAACCTGTTTTTATTAATCTCTTTAAAGATGCATTGGAAGAAATAAACCTTGAAAAAAGAAACTCTGAAAAAGTCTCTTTCAATGGCTACTCGCATTTGACACTTTCAGAGTAATAATTTAAAGAAACCTTGAAAGTGCTAAACAAGAAGAAGTATTGAAAGAAACCTTTTCAAGGTTTAGGATGAGTATATGATTTATCAAAAAGGAAATTTTTATCATGTTTATAATAGAGGGTGCAATAAAGAAAATATCTTTTTTTGGGAGAGTGATTATAATATTCTATTATCAAAGATGCAAAAAACAAAGGATAAAAAGAATATTGAAATTATCGCTTATTGTCTGATGCATAATCATTATCATTTCTTGCTATATCAAAACTCTGAAAGATCTGTCTCAGATTGGCTGAAATCTTTATTTAGCGGATATGTACAACGAATTAACCGGAAATATGACAGAAGCGGTACATTATTTGAAAGAAGTGCAAAACCTAAACTTGTTACTAATGATAATTATTTAATTGAATTAATTCATTACATACATGCAAACCCTCTTAAACATGGTTTTGTTATTAGTCCTAAAGACTGGAAATATTCAAGCCTTTCTGATTATTTGAATAATGAAGCCAGTAAATTAACGAGCAAAAGAGTCATTTCAGACTATTTTTCTGATGGTTATAGTTATCAAGATTCTTTCCAAGAATATCTGGAAAGCAAAAAATATGAAGAAGATTTTGAATAAGTTACCCTGAAAAAGTCTCTTTCAAAGATTCTTGCATTTGACGCTTTCAGGGTTGAAAATAAACCGATAACGTGAAAGAAACCTTGAAAGTGCTAAACAAGAAGAAGTATTGAAAGAAACCTTTTCAAGGTTAAGAAAAATGAGGATAAATAAATGATAGATTTGAATTTCAATGTAAATGGAAAAGATGTTGAAATAACTGTGGATGATTCCATCAGACTGCTGGATATTTTGCGTGATGAATTAGGATTAACCGGAACCAAGGAAGGATGTGCTATAGGTGAGTGTGGCGCCTGTACAGTGATCATGAACGATGAAACAGTGAATTCCTGTATGATTCTGGCTGCACAGGTAGATGGCTCTGAAATTGAAACAGTTGAGAATCTGGAGAAGAACGAAGTTCTCTCTAAATTACAGGATGCGTTCCTGAATAATGGTGCAATTCAGTGTGGATTTTGCACTCCCGGCATGCTGATGAGCGCTAAAGCACTTCTGAATAAAAATTCCACACCATCCGAAGAAGAGATCAAAACAGCTTTGGAAGGAAATCTCTGCCGTTGTACGGGATATATTCCAATTTTGAATTCTGTTAAAGATGCGGTTGAGAAATTTAACCATGCCAAAGGTAGGTAAACCTTGAAAAAGCTTACACACAGAGGAGTTCTAACAAGTAGGCTTTTTCAACGGTTACAGCAGCAAGAAACCATTGAAAAGGTTCAGCAGAAAGAAAAACCTTTTAAACCTTTTCAAGGTATAGTTTTCGGCTTATTTTAAGGAATAAAAAAAATTTAAGGTGGTTTTATATGAGTACTAATAATATCTTTCTAACGGATGCACAATTAAAAAAAGAGATTCTTAAATGTGAGTATTGTGAAGAGAAACCATGTAAGGATGCGTGTCCAGCGGATTGCTCACCAGCTGATTTTATAATAGCAGCCAAAACAGGTTTCCCTTCTGATATCAGTCGTTCGGCTGGTGAAATAATGAGAAATAACCCTTTAGGAGGAATATGCGGTATTGTATGCCCGGACAAGCACTGTATGGCATCCTGTTCTCATAAGAAATTTGATGGAGCTATTAATATCCCTGCTGTTCAGGCTACAATTATTGCTAAAGCTAAAGAATTAGGAGTAATGCCGGATTTTGAAAATATTTATCCTAATGGGAAAAAAGTAGCTGTTATCGGTGCAGGACCAACCGGTCTGGGAGCTGCTGCCATGCTTACACAGAAAGGATATAAAATTGATATTCTAGAGAAAGAAGATAAACCCGGTGGTGTTTGTAACCTGATACCTGATTTTAGGCTTCCCAAAGATGTATTGAAAACAGAGATAGATTTTGTGTTATCACTTGGAGACATAAATTTAAAATGTAACTCTTTTGTAGATGATCCCGTGAGTCTACTTGATCAAGACTACAATGCTGTGCTTATAACCCCGGGTTTGACCGGTTCTCTTTCTCCTGGAATAGAAAACGAGGATCTGACAATTTACGGTACAGATTATCTAAAAGATCCCAAATCTTATGATATGAAGGGTAGAGTGGCAATTATTGGAGGTGGTGCTGCAGCATGTGATTGTGCTTTGAGTGTAAGCAGACAGGATGCAAAATCAGTTGAAATATTTATGCTTGAGAATCTTGAAGAAATGCCACTTACTGAGAAAGAGATGAAAGAACTGATTCAAAGCGGTACAGATGTCAATGGTCGCATCAGGATTAAGAGCATAATCAAGAGTAACAGTAAAATAACAGGAATAGAAACAATAAAAGTCAATCTTCCTCAAGGTATGGAATTTCATCCAAAAAATATGGAAGATATAGATGGAACTTCTCAGGTTAGGAACGATATTTCAAAAGTCATTATCGCGATCGGAAACAAACCAGAATATCAACGTGTAGATAATTCCAAAATATTCTACGCCGGTGACTATGAGAACGGTCCAACCACTGTGGTTGAGGCTGTTGCAACCGGTAAAAATGTAGCTCTTGAAATACACGCATATCTTTCAGGAGAAGAAAAACCTGATATTACAAAAAAAATAAAGAGCATTGATGTACTGCCTGGCTTTGAAAGTACACCAGTTCCGCTTGATACAGACTTTTTCGGCAGACCCATAAGTTCACCCTTTTTACTGTCAGCTTCACCTTTAACAGACGGACTCGATCAAATGAGAGCTGCATTTGACGCAGGTTGGGCAGGTGCAATAATGAAAACAGCTTTTGATAATCTGCCGATACACATTCCGGAAAGTTATATGAACCAGTTTAATGAATTAACATACGGCAATTGCGATAATGTTTCAGGTCATACACTGGACAGGGTGTGCAGAGAAATTGAACAGTTAGTAAAAGAATATCCTGATAAACTGATTGCTGCATCTACAGGTGGACCAGTAACCAGTAATAACGAAGAAGATAAAAAAGGATGGCAGAACAATACTAAGAAACTTGAACAAGCAGGTGCAATGACAATAGAATATAGTCTCTCCTGTCCTCAGGGTGGTGATGGCACAGAAGGAGATATTGTCTCCCAGAATGCGGCATTAACAGCAACAATAATCGAGTGGATCATGGAAGCTGGTGACGGTAATATCCCGAAACTTTTTAAATTAACTGCAGCTGTGACCTCAATCATTCCTATTGCGAATGCAATTAAACAAGTACTAAGTAGATATCCTGACAAAAAAGCAGGAATAACACTTGCGAATTCTTTCCCCGCTGTTCGCTTTAAACCTGAGAAGAAAAAGAAATGGGAGGAAGGTATCATAGTGGGCATGAGTGGTGAAGGAGTTACACCTATTAGTTATTTAACATTGGCTAAAGTTGCTCCTGTGGGATTAGCTGTATCAGGAAATGGTGGCCCCATGGACTATAAAGCTGCAGCGGATTTCCTTGCATTAGGTGTGAAAACCGTCCAGTTCTGTACTATTGCAACTAAATATGGTTATCATATTATTGATGAACTTAATTCAGGGCTCAGTTATCTGATGAAAGACAGAGGAATAAAATCCGTGCACGAATTAATCGGGATTGCTCTTCCTAACCCTATAGTCGACTTTATGGAATTGTCTCCGATAAAGATGATTTCAGATTGCAATACGGATTTATGTTTGCAGTGCGGTAATTGTTTACGGTGTCCATACATGGCCATTTCTTTTGATGAGGATAAATATCCAATAACTGACCCTGAAAAATGTATCGGTTGTGGTATGTGTAACTTTCAATGTTTCACAGGTGCAATGTCAATGAGAGACAGAACTTCGGAAGAAACTGCATCACTTAAAGAAGCCTAATAATCTGTAGCTAAAATATATGAAAACAATTTTTTTTAATAATTAAATGGAGATAAATAAAATGGGTGAATTTATAATTGGAAAGGGTATTGTAGTTACGCTGGGAAAGAAAAACAGGATTATTCACAACGGCGCGGTGTATATTAAAGACGACAAAATCGCTGATGTGGGAAAGACAGAAGAATTGAGACTTAAATATAAAAAGCTTAAATTTATTGATGCATCTGGAAAAATTATTATGCCTGGAATGATATGCACTCACCATCACCTTTACAGCACCATGGCAAGGGGAATGAGTCCTCCAGGAGAACCTGCTGTTAATTTCATCCAAATACTTGAACGTTTGTGGTGGAAGTTGGATTATGCTTTAACTGATGATGACGTTTATTACAGTGCTATCATGCCCTATATAGAATGTATAAGAAATGGAACCACAACGATAATAGATCACCATGCAAGTCCTTCCTGCCGTGATGGAAGTCTTGACATCATAGAAAAAGCAGCCAGGAAAGCCGGTATCAGGTCATGTCTGTGTTATGAAGTATCTGACAGGAACGTTCAAGGAGCAGGAATTGCTGAGAACGTAAGGTTTATCAAAAAATGTCAGAAGAATAAGGATCCGATGATTTCCGCCATGTTTGGATTACACGCTTCCTTTACATGTTCAACCAAAACCCTTGAAAAATGTGTTGCAGAAAATGAAAGCCTGGATGCAGGATTTCATATCCACGTTGCCGAAGACCTTGCCGATAGAGAAGACAGCATGAAAAAGTATAAGATGCCTGCGGTCACCAGGTTACTCAAACAAGGAATAGGTGGAGAGAAAAGTCTTTTTGTTCATTGCATACATATTGATGAAACTGAAATGGAACAATTAGCTGAGTCTGGTACAACCGTTATCCACAATCCTGAATCAAATATGAACAATGCAGTGGGTGTTTCTAAAGTGCTCGATATGATGAATAAAGGGATTCTCGTAGGACTCGGAACCGATGGAATGACATCCAACATGTTCCTTCAGATGCGTGTTGCATATTTATTACAGCGTCTGGATAAAAAAGATCCGCGTGTAGCATTTTGTGAAGCACCACAAATGCTTTTATGGAACAATCCAAAAATTGCTATGAAGTACTTTTCAGGAAAACTTGGAGAGATTTCCAAAGGTGCTGTCGCAGACGTTATACTGGTGGATTATGACCCGATCACTCCATTAAATGCAGATAATTTTCTCGGTCATTTTATCTTCGGATTATACGATGCTAAAGTGGATACCACAATCTGTAACGGAAAAATCCTTATGCAGAACAAGAAACTGTGCAAACTGGATAGTTCAGTCCTTGCAGCTAAAACAACCGAACTCGCTAAGAAAATGTGGAAAC